>CALVFH010000169.1 GCA_944326775.1 uncultured Parabacteroides sp. | reverse complement strand
AATGTCGCTGAATTGCTGATGAGCGAGCGCGGAGCCTTCATCACCGGTTCCGATATGCTGATAGACGGCGGCGCAACGGCTTCCTATTTCTATGGCCCGCTTCGTCCGTAATGCCATCGTATTGCTTGCCGGTTTCGTTATGCTGACTGCTATGGATTCGAAAAACGATAAGGAACAGATAGCCGATTGTTATCATGAGATGTACCGCGCCATGATTGTCAAGGACACTGTCGCCCTCGGGGCATTGCTGGACGACGGTTTTGTCCTTGTACACATGACCGGAATGCGCCAACCCAAAGCCGAATACCTGCGTCATATTGCCCGAGGCACGCTGAACTATTACTCGTGCGAGGATACGCAATTGGACATAACTGTAAAAAACGACCATGCCTTGCTCGTAGGAAAAAGCCGGGTAAATGCGGCGGTGTTCGGTGGAGGGAAACATCTATGGCGATTGCAATTGGACATTGATTTTTGTAAAAAGAACGGGCGTTGGCTGATGAGTGAAGCCCGTGCTTCGACATACTAATTAAATAAATTAAAATATGGACGAAAAGAAAGATATAATCAAAATGATGCGTAACGGTGAGCCTGTCAGTATGGCTGACCCCGATTATGCTGCAGCAGCGGCATTGATTGCCGACACTTGGAAGAAATGTGAAGAAATCAATTGCGTACCCCGGACATTTACCGAACTGCATGATGTGATTGTAGAGAAACTCGGCATTAACCTGCCTGAAAGTTCAAACATTGTACAACCTTTTCACATAGATGCGGCCAGTGGGCTGGAAGTGGGTAAGAACGTGTTTATCAACTATAATTGCAGTATGATGGCGTGCGGAGGCATTATCATTGAGGACAATGTGCAAATCGGGCCCAATGTGATGCTCGTGACAACCAATCATGATTTTACTAAGCGTGAATGGGTGTTGCATAAGCCTATCGTCATAAAGAAGGGAGCCTGGGTTGGCGGGCGTTCGCTCATTCTGCCAGGTGTGACTATCGGAGAAAATGCGGTGGTGGCAGGCGGTGCTGTCGTTACGAAAGACGTGGAACCGAATACCATCGTGGGAGGTAATCCTGCCAAAGTGATTAAACGGTTGGATTGATGATGAAAACATTGACTGTATATTTTTCCTACACTGCCGGAAATACAAAACGCATTGCTGAAAAAGTACATAAAGCCGTGGGTGGTGATATAGTAAGGTTAGAACCGGTAACTCCTTATCCGGCAGATTATGATGCTACTGTAAAACAGGGACAGGAAGAAGTGAACCGTGACTACAAACCTGAACTCAAGCCATTGGGCGTGGATGTGGCAGACTATGACCGCATCATTGTCGGAACACCAACATGGTGGTACAAGATGGCGCCAATAGTGCTTTCATTTTTGTCAAATAATGATTTTACCGGGAAAGTTATAGTTCCTTTCATGACCAATGCAGGATGGCCGGGAAGCATAATTGAAGACATGACGAAACTAGCAGAAAGGAAGGGTGCTACCGTACAGCATGCCCATGCATTCCGTTTCAGTTCCAACGAGAAGCATTTTGACCGGATGGAAACTTCAGAGAAAGAATTGGAACAATGGATAAACAGTTTGAAATGAATTTATTTGCATGATAGTTTGTTTGTATTTCTCTGAAAAATTACCTTTGTAAGCAATGAATGAAAACAATAGGAGAATATGATCGAAAATCTGACCGAATTTTATAAACGCATCGGGCGTAGCGACCTCGCCGCTGAAGCTTACGTGAAGGAAAAGCCCTACTTCACCGTACAGGAAAGCCAATGCCGCATCGGACATGTGTCGTTCAGCTACCGGGATTTTTACAAGGTGGCTTTGGTGTTGGAAACGGGCAAGCTCTATTATGCCGACAAGTGGATTCTGGTGGACCGGCCTGCCTTGCTCTTTTCCAACCCGATGATCCCTTACGCATGGGAAGCCTCCGGCAACGCACGGGGCACGGGATGTTTCTGCATCTTCAACGAGGCGTTTATCGAGGCAAGCGAGAAGATGGGGACGCTGGCCGACACACCGCTGTTCAACCAGTCAAAAGAACGGATCTATTTCTTGAATGACGACGTACTGGAAAGAGTTACGGAAATCTTCGAAAAGATGCGCGAGGAGTCAAAAACGGATTATTCTCAGAAGCTCGACATCCTGCGCTGCTATGTTCATCTTACCGTACACGAGGCGATGAAGGCCGCGCCTACCAGCACCTACGTTCCGCACAAGAATGCCGCCCAGCGCATCGCTGAATTGTTCCTTACCTTGCTCGACCGCCAGTTCCCCATCGAAATACCCAAGAAAATCCTGCGCCTGAAGTCTGCCACTGATTTTGCCGACCGCCTTTCCATCCACGTCAATCACTTGAACCGTGTGGTAAAAGCCACGACCGGACGCACTACGTCTGAACTTATCAACAGCCGCATTGCCCAGGAAGGCACACAACTTTTACAGCACAGCAAACTAAGCATCAGCGAGATTGCCTACGGATTGGGATTCGAAGAACTCTCCTCGTTCAGTAATTTCATGAAGAAACGCACTGGTTCGTCGCCCACGGAACTGCGTGCATTATCTGTATAAAGGTAACGAATCTGTGATTGTTTGATTTGGGTAAGTTATGGTTTGATTCAAATAAGCGTGCTCCAGCTGGGGTGCGCTATTTTTGTATCCAAAGGAAACAACTTGGTTCACTCCGTAGATAGTGCAAATCCTGACGGAGAAGCACCGTCGTCAGCGACGACAGCCCAAATCCTGGCGGAAAAGCACTGTCGTCGGCGACGACAGCCCAAATCCTGACGGAGA
>CALVFH010000168.1 GCA_944326775.1 uncultured Parabacteroides sp. | reverse complement strand
AGCCCGTAATGGAAAACTGGAATAAGAAAAACACGTACAGACAGTTTGGCTTGATGAAATCAGGCTCTGTCTTGTTAACAACGGGGTTATTGATGATGGCGTCAACGAATGCGTTTGCCGCCGGAGAAATCGGAGTGAATGTCAATGGGCCGATGATTGAATCAGTAACTCAGAATGGGAAAACAGTCACCGTCATCGTTTCGGATGCTGCGGGAGGACTGATTGGTGCTAACGTAATCGTCAAAGGGACGACCAATGGTAACGTGACCGACTTTGATGGGAAGGCGGTGCTGCAGGATGTTCCGGAAAATGCTATCCTTGAAATCTCTTACATTGGTTATCAGACGAAGGAAGTTCCCGTAAACGGACAGACGAATATCAACGTCACGCTGGTGGAAGATTCCGAAGCCCTGGAAGAGGTGGTGGTCGTAGGTTATGGTACGATGGAAAAGAAGCAGGTGACCAGTTCCGTGACTTCCTTGGCTGCCGGAGACATGATGAAAGGTGTCGGCGGTTCGGATATTACCAATTCTCTTCAAGGTAAGATTAGCGGTTTGGTGATGACCAACCGAGGAGGTGCCAATGAAAAAACGACCATCCAGCTGCGTGGTCTGACGTCTATCAACTCCGGTAAGGAGCCGTTGATTGTGGTCGATGGTTTCCCGGGCGGGGATATTCGCGCGTTGAACCAGGATGATATCAAATCCATCGATGTCTTGAAGGATGCCTCTGCCGGCGCCATCTATGGTACCCGCGCCGCTTCGGGTGTGATCCTGATTACGACCAAGAGCGGTTCGAACACGAACGGCAAAGTCAAACTGAACTATAGCACGGAGCTTTCCAAGAAGCAGAATTACAACAAGCCGGAAATGCTGACGGCAGATGAATACCGTGCCCGTACCGATGTGAATATCGTCGATTACGGTTCGAATGCCGACTGGTGGGATGCCATGTTGCAGAAAGACAACTTCTCTCAGAAGCATCACCTGTCTTTGGAATTGGGTTCTGAGAATGCCCAGGTCTATACTTCATTTTTCTATGAGACCAACGAAGGTATTGCCATTAAAGATAATCGCCAGGACTATGGCGGCCGCTTGAATGCCAACTTCAAGTTGTTTGATGGCTGGTTGGAAATCCGCCCGATTGTCGATTACCGCCATACAGAGCGTTCTTCTTTTACCGATAACGACAATGCTGACCAAAATGACTATGTTGAGGATTTGAAACCGAACTTCAAACAAGCTCTTTATAACAACCCGACCCGTTCGCCGTACGATCCGGATAGCGAAAGCGGTTATAATGTATGGACCGGCGAAACTTTGGACTACAACATCGTGGCCGACCGTATGCTGAATACGTATGAAGGTATTGATACTTGGTTCAAACCTGAGGTAACGATGAAATTGAACATCAAACCGGTCGAGGGATTAAGCTATACGCAGACGTTGGGTTACGAAAACCGCCAGTATGAATTGCATAGCTATGATTCACGTTATCACCGGACAGAGGTAACGAATAACCGTTCCGGTCGAGCTTATCTGGGCTTCCAGAAATTGGAAAACCTGACTTCTGAAGGTTATTTCACCTATTTGAAAGATTTCGAAGGCGGTCATAATATCAATGCTGTAGCCGGTTATTCTTATTTCGAAGCGAACGGCGAATCCTTCAGTATGACCAACTACAATTTCTTGGTGGATGACGTGAAATTCTGGGATATAGGTAAAGGTACTTATTTGGCAGACGGTAAAGCAGCCATGAGATCCGGTAAGAACATTACGGAACGTCTGTTCGCCCTTTACGCCCGTGCCAACTATTCTTACAATGATAAATATATGTTGTCTGCCACCATCCGCCACGAAGGTTCTTCGAAGTTTGCCGCAGAAAACCGTTGGGGTAACTTCTGGGCCGTATCTGCCGGTTGGCGTGTTTCCGCAGAGGAATTCATGAAGGAACTGGATTGGATAAGCGACTTGAAGCTCCGTTTCGGTTATGGTGTAACCGGTAACAACGATTTCGATGCTTCCTATATGGCAAATACCTTGAGCTCGGATGCTTACTGGATGTTGCCGAGCGGAGGCTGGGCTTATACCTACGGACCGACTTCGAACGTGAACCCGGGCTTAGGTTGGGAGGAAAAGAAAGAATGGAACTTCGGTATCGACTATGCGTTCCTGAACAACCGCATCTATGGTAAGTTCGATGTTTATCGCCGTAAGATCGACGGCATGTTGTATAATGTAAACGTGCCGCAGCCGCCGTATCCTAATTCGCAACAGTGGCAGAACATCGGTGAGATGGAAAGTAAAGGTTGGGAATTCGAAATCGGTGCGGATATTATCCAGACCAAAGATTTTACCTGGACTTCAAACCTGAACCTGAGCCACAACAGCGGTAAGGTGCTTACGACGTGGGGCGACGGTACGCAGATTGTCGGCAACACTTTCGATGAACCGGGTTGGCCGGGCGATGCTTCGTTGCTGCAAGACGGGGCGGAAATCGGTGCTTTCTATATCTGGAAATTCGCAGGCTTCGATAAAAACGGCGAATTCCTGCTCTACAACAAGGATGGCGAAGTGATTCCGGCCGGCGAAAAGACCGTGAACGATAAGCAGTTTATCGGCAACTACCTGCCGAAGGTGATGATGGGATGGAACAATACCTTCCGCTACAAGAACTTCGACTTGGGTATCAACATGCGTAGCTGGATCGGTTTCGATGTTTATAACACGTTCCCGATGTATTTAGGTATTCAGGGCGCGAACGGTGCAGGCCAGTGGAACTTGTGGAAACCGGCACTCACCGACGAACGCTATAACAAGATCCGCGGCGTGAAGCAGTTGTGCGACTACTTCCTCGAAGACGGTTCTTTCCTGAAGATCGATGCGATTACCTTGGGTTATACGCTGAGCCTGAAGAAATATACCGATAACATTGTAGATCGTGTCCGTATCTATGGAACCGTAGGTAATGTGGCTACAATTACCGGTTACTCTGGTTACAATCCGGAAGTTGATATTACTGGATGGCAAGGCGGTGTAGATAAGGTTTGGAACTGTGACCCGATGGTTCGTACTTATACATTAGGTATTCAAGTATCATTCTAATTTTAAATTCAAGCACAATGAAAAATAATCAAATAAAGAATTTGCTGTTGGCAGGAGCTTCCTGCCTGATGCTGGCTACTTCCTGCGATGTCGATCCGACTTTCTATTCGCAGGTCGTTCCGGAGACCTATTATACGAATTCTGATGCCGTATGGTCTCGTTTTAACCGTCCGTTCACCCACTGGCGCTGGTGGGAGGCTCAGAATGATGCCCGTGTGCGTTGTATGGAGCTGGGTACGGATGCCATGTGTGTGCCGACCCGCGGTAACGACTGGTTCGACGGCGCAGTTTACCAGAATATCCACCACCACCAGTTTGCCGATGATATCAGCACGTTCAAGGATGGCTGGGATTTGACCACGATGGGGGTTGCCCAGGCATGGAGCGCCAAGGAGGATTTGGAAGCGGTAGATTTTGAAGCAGTCGGTTTGACGGAAGACGACCGTAACTCCATGATGAACCAGCTGAATGTGTTGGCGGCCTGCTTCTATCTGGATGCGTTGGATATGTTCGGCGGTATGCCGCTTTATAGAAGTACAACGGAAGACGTGAAAGGCCGTTCCACTGATTTGGAAACCTTCAACTTCATCGATTCGTTGCTGAATATTTCTTTGCCGAACCTGCCGGTCAAGACGGTGTTGGGCGAACAGGAAACGAATATTATCCATCAGGCGGTGGCAGCTTGCCTGAAGATGCGTCTGTATTTCAATGCCGAGTCTTACATTGGCCAGCCGATGTATGAAGAAACCGCCCAGATTTGCCAGGATATTATCAATGGCGTCTATGGCGAATATGCCATGGCGGATGATTATCGCGATGTCTTCGGTTGGGGCAACGAAACTTGCCCGGAAATCATCTGGACCGTTCCGAGCGAGAATGCAACAGGTGAAACCGATGGCGGTCTGACTGCCTTCACTTGCCCGTATAACTTCTATCAGTATTTGGGCGGTTTGCAGGATGCCGGCGGCAACAACGGTTTGTGCCTGACGCCGAGCCGCGACCCGGCAGGAAACCTCTATCAGTTCAATGTCGGCAACCCGTATGAAACCTTCAACGACGCCGATGTCCGCAAACAGCTGTATGTTTATGAAGGAGGCCGTCAATATCGCGGTATGTTTATCGTCGGCGAGTTGCAGAACCCGGATTTCCCCGAATACCAGTGCTTGGGCGGTCGTGAATATACCGGACAGGTGTTGAATGTGGTCGATCAGATTGCTCCGTTGAGCCAGTTGGGAATCAACTACAGCACATACGAAGAAATGCCGTCCAACATCGCGGTGGCTGAAGAAAACTCCGGGGTGCGTGTCTTGAAGATCAGCCCGCTGCCCAACCAGAGCGAATATAGTGAACGCTTCAATCCGGACTGCCCGGTTATCCGTTTGGCTGAAGTGTATTATACTTTGGCGGAATGCAAGATGCGTATGGGCGACAAGCAGGGAGCAGCCGACCTGATCAACTCGGTTCGCAAACGTTACTTCGAAGGGGGCAACGACCCGGACCCGGTAACTGCTGCCAACCTGGACAAGTACCGGATGCTGAAGGAATGGTTGCAGGAATTCCTGCGTGAAGGCCGCCGCCGTACCGACCTGATCCGTTGGGACGCTTACGTGACGGAAGACTGGTGGGACCACAAGGCTACGAACAACGAGAACTACAACCGCTACCCGATCAACTACCAGACATTGAGTGCAAACCCATTGCTGGAACAGAATCCGGGTTATTAAGCCGGTGCTGACGGAAGGCATTTAAATCGCATTTGAAAAGCATTTAAATGCCTTCTAAAAAAGTTGCCGTCCTTTTTCCGAAAAGCATTGCATCTTTTCGGAAAAAGGACGGCATCTTTTTGTCAAGAGGATAGCGTCTCTGTGGAGACGGGTCCGTGCTTAGAAGATTCTTCCTGCGAGACGGAGTTTGATGACCGGATAAACCGTCAGTTTGTCGATGATGTCGTTGAACGTGTTGTCGCCCGAGGCTTCGCTGAGGATATCCAGATTGCCGTAGTCGGTATAGACTTCTGGAGTGCCGTGGAACTGGACGCCGGCTTCGAACATGAAGTTGATGCGTTTGCTCGGAACGGCGCGTCCCCAACCCAAGCCCACGTAAGGACGGAAGTTGTTGGTGCGCAATCCGCCGGCAACGTTACCGTTTTCATCCACCGGCAGGGTGTAGTCGCCGATTTCGATACCGGCAGACTGCCCGGCGGCGATGTCTTGCGCCAGCTCGTCGCTATGACCGTTGATTTTTACCAGCGTGTTGCCTCCGAAGGAAGCACCCACACAGGCAAAGAAGCCGGCATGCGGGAAGGGATAAACGTTGATGAGGACTTCCCCCGTCGTGCGGCCCAGTTCGCCGCCTACGTTCATCTCCCGTGAGGAAATTTGCGGATTGTTGGTGGAAACATCGACATCCGTGTCGAAAGAGATGTTCGGCATGAAGCTCACTCCGGCTCTCAATGCCAAATGATTACCGATCGGAGTTGCTACATCAACGCCGATACCCGTTGTGCTGACACTCAATCCCACTCCTAAAGAATTGAAATACCCGTAATCGTGTTGCGCCTGCACCTTGAAACTGTTTGCGCCTGCCGCCAGCAGGACCGCGATGAAAAGTACAATCTTTTTCATGTCGTTTTAGGATTAATTAAGTAGTAGATGGCGCAAAAGTAGGTAATAATTCTTAATTAATCTTCTATTTCTCCCGTTTCTTTTTCCAAAGAAGGTAATTATTGAGTTGCGTGAAGAAAAAGAAGAACATCGCCGAGCTTCCCGCCGTGAGCAGGAACAGACGCAGGCGGGGGAATGTCTCGAAAATCTTGGTCAGCGAGGTGGCATCATGCGTATAGCCTAAACCGATGATGACGGCAAGCGTCAGGAAATAGATGGCGAAGCCGGTCAGCAGTCCGCGGATGCCGTCGGGTTGGCTTTGGGCCTTGCGGAGGCAGCTCTCTTTCCGGATCAGCTCCATGATGCGGAGGTTGAGCGATGCCGAAGGTTTCTCTGCCGTTCCTTCAAGGAGCGAACGGGTCAGGTTGTCGAGGTCGTGAGGCTTATTGGTCATAATGCAATGTGTTTAATTCGTTTTTCAGATACTTTTCCAGTTGTTCGTAGAAATGTTTGCGGCTTCGGAAGAGGCGGGTCTTGATGTTCGTTTCCGAAAGGTCGGTGATTTTCCGGATTTCCTCCACCGAGCATTCCTCCAGGTAGTAGAGGGTGAGGATGAGCGATTCGGAGGCGGGCAGCCGCTTCATCACTTCGCCGATGATTTCTTTCCGGTCTTTACGCTCAAGGACGCCTGAGGCCGTCTCCTGTTCCGCCAGGCTGACGTCGGTCTGTCCGATTTCCTCGTAGTCTTCAAACAGTTTCCTTCCGCGGAGGGTGTCGAGTGCCGTGCGATAGACGATGCGGTAGAACCACGAGGAAAACTTGCTCTCTCCGGCAAACGACGGCAGGGCCCGGTACATCTTCAGGAAGGCATCCTGCACGACTTCTTCGGCATCTTCTCGATTTCCCACGATGCGCAGGGCTATCGTGTAGGCCATCTTCTCATATTTCGCAACGAGGCAGGAGAAGCTTTGCATGTCTCCTGCCACAATGCGCTGAATCCAATCGCGCTCGTCCATCTGTCCTTACGCTATGTCGTCTTCGCTTCCGTCCTTTTTTCTCAGCTTGAAGGCGATCAGGTAATAGACCACGAAGCCGAGACCGCCGCCCAGCATGATGAAGGCGGGAATCAGCCATTCGCTGTTGGGAATGTAGGGTTTCCGGGCGAGGATGCCGACAATCAGTCCGAGTGCCAGCCCGATCAGCACCAGTCCGTTGCACAGCGACCGCGAGAGGCTGACCGGCTGTTTCTTCGGTTGTTCCAGCGTGACGCCGTGTTCAATCATCGCCATCCGTTCCTTGTGCCGGCCGTTGATGAATAAGATTCCAAGCACCAGGATGGTTACCATGGGCAGAACGACTGCCCCGAGAATTGCAAAAAGTCCTTCCATAAATTGACTCCTTTCTAATGTTTACATGAATACTGTTTTTGTTGTCTTTGTCCATAAGACGCAGGCCGGTTCCATCCGGTTACACAAAAACAGGAAAAAATTTTCTAGGGCGGTTGGAAGGCGGGAACCCTAAATCCCTTGATACAGCTTCAGGCCGAAGCGCGGCGCCATCGCCAGCAGATGGTCGAAGATATCGGACTGGATCTGTTCGTATTCGTGCCAGGTCTTGATCCGCGAGAAGAAATAAACCCGGATGGGCAGGCCGTGTTCCGTCGGTTCTTTCTGGGCGATGATGAGGTCCAGCTCCTGGTTGACGACCGGCAGGCTTCTCAGGTAGCGTTCGATGTAGTTGCGGTAAACCTGCGAGTTGGTCGGGATTTGTCCGGCTTCCGGCGCATAGTCGGCCAGCAGGGGAAGGTCGCGGCGCCAGGTTTCCAGTTCTTCCGGCGTGCAGAAGCGGAGGGTCTCCAGGTCGAGCCAGATGCGTTTATCCACCCGGCGGCCGCCGCTTTCCTGCATCCCGCGCCAGTTCTGGAACGTGCTGTTGACCATCGTGTAGGGCGGGATGGTGGTGATGGTATTGTCCCAGTTCTGGATTTTCACCGTGTTCAGGGTGATTTCCTGCACGATGCCGTCGGCACTCCCGTTGGGCAGCGTAACCCAGTCGCCGATGCGCAACATGTCGTTCGCCGAAAGCTGCACGCCCGAGACGAAGCCCAGGATGCTGTCTTTGAACACCAGCATCAGCACGGTCGCCGCGGCGCCCAGTCCGGCGAAGAGGGTTACCGGCGACTTGTTGATCAGCGTCGCGACAATCAGGATGGCCCCGAAGAAGAAGAGTACCACCTGGAAGACCTGAACCAGTCCGCGTATGGGATGGTTTTTCCGGATTTCCTTGGAATTGTAGATGTCCAGCAGCACCAACAGGATGGCGTTTACCGTCAGCAGGACCGCGACGATGATATACACCGCGCAGACCCGTTGCGAGAAATCGAGCAGGCCTTTTCCCCGGACGAACGCCAGGGGGAGAAGCAGGTAAATCAGCACGCCGGGAACCAGGTGCAGGAAATAATGTACCACCTTGCGTTTGAGCAACAGCGTATTCAAGCGGTGCGGAAAACGGTGGATATAGTGCTTGATGCCTCCCACGACGATGGCCTGGAAGAAATAGTTCAGGCCGACAGCCAGCAGGATGATGAGTGCCGCGACGATGGTTTCATCGAACAGGTCGGCATATTTGGGCGACAGTCCCCAGGAGGTCAGCAGGTTGTTCATCCAGCCGCCCAAGGTGTCGATGTTTTGAATATTCTCCATGTGTTCGTTTTAATGGGAGTTATTGATTCTTGTAGAGGCAGTAGGCCATTCCTCTTTCCAGTCCGCGCAGCTCTGCCAGTCCGCGTAGCCGTCCGATGCAGGAATAGCCGGGGTTCATGCCCTCTTTCCGCAGGTCATCGACCATCTGGTGCCCGTGGTCGGGACGGACAGGAATGGAGACGCCGCGGCGGTGTTCCACTTCCAAAAGTGCCTGCATCATGGCGGGCATATCGACGTTTCCTTCCAGATGGTTGGCCTCGTAGAAGTTGCCGTCGGCATCGCGCTGGGTGCTGCGGAGGTGGACAAAATTGATGCGGTCTCCGAATTCACGCATCATGGCGGGCAGGTCGTTGTCGGGCCGGATACCCAAGGAACCAGTGCAGAGGCAGAGGCCGTTCGACGGGTTGGGAACACGTTCCACCAGCAGGCGGAAATCCTGGGCCGTCGAGAGGATGCGGGGCAGTCCGAAGAGCGGATAAGGCGGGTCGTCGGGATGGATGACGAGGTTCACGCCGCATTCGTCGGCCGTGGGACAGATCTCCTGGAGGAAATAGACCAGATGGTCGCGGAGCCGTTCGGCATCGATGTCCCGGTAGCGCAGGAGCTCCTGGCGGAACTGGTCGAGGGTAAAGCTCTCTTCCGCCCCGGGCAGTCCGGCCAGGATGTTGCGGGTGAGCTGTTCCTTTTCCGTCTCGCTCATTTCGTCGAAGCGGAGGCGGGCCCGTTGTTTTTCTTCGTCGGTATATTCCCGGTCGGCCGCGGGGCGTTTCAGGATAAACAGGTCGAAGGCTATCAGGGCGGCGCGTTCGAAACGGAGCGCCCGCGAATGGTCGGGCAGGAGGTGGGTCAGGTCGGTGCGGGTCCAGTCGAGGACGGGCATGAAATTGTAGGTGACGCACCGGATGCCGCAGGCTGCCAGGTTCCGCAGGGTCTGCCGGTAGTTCTGGATATAGGTCCGGAACGCTCCGGTCTGTGTCTTGATATGTTCATGCACGGGGACGCTTTCGACCACGCTCCAGGTCAGGCCGGCTTCGGCAATCAGGGCCTGCCGCCGGCGGATTTCTTCGATGGGCCATACTTCCCCGTTGGGGATATGGTGCAGGGCGTGTACGATATCGGTCGCTCCGGCCTGCCGGATATCCCACAGGGAAACCGGGTCGGACGGACCGTACCAACGCCACGATTGAGTCATCAGATACATAAGCAATCGGAATTAAATGGAAAAGGCTTCAAAACCTCCGTCGATGACCGTGACGGTTCCGGATACGAAGCGCGAAGCGTCGCTGGCAAGCCACTGGAGGGTGCCGAGCAGGTCTTCCGGTTCCCCGAAACGGTGGAAGGGGGTATGGGCAAGTATGGTTTCCGCGCGGGGCGTGAGCGTCCCGTCGGGATTGGTCAGTAATGTGCGGTTCTGTTCCGTCAGGAAGAAGCCGGGGGCGATGGCGTTGACCCGGAGGCCTTCGCCGAACTTCAGGGCCAGTTCCCCGCAGAGGTATTTGGTGAAATTGACGACAGCGGCCTTGGCGGCTCCGTAACCGGCTACGCGGGTAAGCGGACGGAGGGCGGCTTCCGAGGCGACGTTGATAATCGAGCCTTTGCCTTGTTCCGCCATGGCTTTGGCGAAAATCTGGGTGGGCAGGATGGTGCCGAAGAGGTTCAGATCGACCACCTGGCGCATGGCGGCGAGGTCGAGGTCGAAGAGGGTCTGGTCGGGTGCGATGGTCGCTCCGGGCATGTTGCCGCCCGCTGCATTGATCAGCACGTCGATGCGCGGAAACCGTTTCCGCGTCTCCGCATAAATCCGCTGGACATCTTCCTTGACCAGCACGTCTCCCTGCAGGAAGAGGGCGCGGCCTCCTTCTTCCGTAACCGAGGCGACTAGGGCGTTGCCGCGTGCTTCGTTTCGTCCGATTACGACAACTTGTGCCCCTTCCGAGGCAAAATGACGGACCATCGCCTTGCCGAGTACGCCGGTACCGCCGGTGATGACGATGGTTTTGTTTTCAACAGAAAAAAGGTTCTTCATGATGATAAATATTAGTTGAACATATCGTCGATTCCCCCGATGCTGCTGTCGTGGGTCTCTTGTTGGGTCGCTGCCGCACCGGCGCAGGGGTCGGCATATTCCTCGGGAATCTCCCAGTCGTCTTCCTGGCTATATCCCAAGGATTTGTCGGCATAGACCTTTTGCATGTACAGTCCGTAGATCGGCAGGGCGGCAGCTGCTCCCTGTCCGTATTCCATGCGGTCGAAGTGGATCGAGCGTTCTTCGCCGCCCACCCAGCAGCCGGAAACCAGGGTCGGGGTGAAGCCCATGAACCAGGCATCGGAGTTGTTCTGTGTCGTTCCGGTCTTTCCGCCCATGGGCGCCGTGATCTTGTAGATGCGGCGGATGCGTCCACCGGTTCCTCCGTCGATGACTGAACGGAGCATGTAGAGCATCTTGTAGGCGGCGGTTTCCGAAAGAATCTCGCTCATCTTCGGAGTGAAGTTGGCAATGGTGTTGCCATAGGAGTCCTCGATGCGGGTCACGTAGAGCGGGGCAACCCGGATGCCTTTGTTGGAGAAGGTCGTGTAGGCGCTGACCATCTCGCCGACGGAGACGTCGGGGGTGCCGAGGCAGACCGAGATGACCGGGTCTATCTCGCCTTTCAGACCGAAGGAGTGCAGCAGGCGGACAAATTCATAGGGCGAAAGGCGGCCCATCAGGGTTGCGGTAATCCAGTTGTCGGAATTCTGCAGGCCCCATTGGACGGAAACCATCTCGCCGATGCGCTTCTTGTTGGAGTTGCGCGGCGTCCAGAGGCGGCCGTTCTCGTCGGTCAGCTGAGGCTGTACGTGCAGGAACTCGTCGCAGGGACTGATGCCTTGCTCTACCGCCAGCGAATAGAGGTAGGGTTTGATGGTCGAACCGATCTGCCGGCGTCCGCCGTTGACCATGTCGTATTGGAAATTGTTGTAGTCGATGCCGCCGACATAGGCTTTCACGTGTCCGTTCCGAGGATCCATCGACATGAAGGCGCTGCGGAGGAAACTCTTGTGGTAGCGGATGGAATCCCAGGGCGACATGAGGGTGTCGATGGGACCATCCCAGCTGAATACCCGCATCTCGACGGGCTTTTCAAATTCGGCCCGCATGGCGGCTTCCGACAGGCCGCTTTTCTTCATGGCGCGGTAGCGGTCGGTCTGGTGCATGGCCCGCATGATGATGGTGTCGGCCATGCCTACGGTAATGTCTTTTGAGAACGGGGCGTTGGGTTTACCTTTCTTCTCGCGGGTGAAAATCGGCTGGAGGGTTCCGCCGACATGTTCGCGCACGGCTTCTTCCGCATAGCGTTGCATCCGCGAGTCGATAGTGGTGTAGATCTTCAGCCCGTCGGTATAGAGGTTGTAGTTTTCCCCGTTGGCTTTCTTGTTCTTGTTGCACCAGCCGTAGAGCGGGTCGGTCTCCCAGGCGACGGAGTCTTCGCGGAACTGCTGTTCCTGCCAGGAGGCATAGCGCTTGCGGTCGGGCTTCTTTGCGGTCAGCGTCAGGCGGAGGTATTCGCGGAAATAAGGGGCGAGTCCGTCCTTGTGGTCCATCCGGGTGAAGCGGACGACCAGCGGCAGCCGTTTCAGGGAGTCGCATTCGGCGGCGGTGATGTAGCCGGCTTTTTTCATCTGGTCGAAGACCACGTTGCGCCGTCCGCGTGTCCGCTCATTGCGGCGTACCGGGTTGTAGTAGCTGGGGTTCTTGCACATGCCGACGAGGGTGGCCGCCTCTTCGATGGAGAGGGTCTTCGGGGTCTTGGCAAAATAAACCCGTGCGGCCGACTGGATGCCGACGGCGTTATAGAGGAAGTCGAACTTGTTCAGGTACATGTTGATGATCTCTTCCTTCGTATAATAGCGTTCGAGCTGGACGGCAATCACCCATTCGATCGGTTTCTGGAAGAGACGTTCCATCATGTTGTCGGCGTTGGGCGAGAAGAGCTGTTTGGCCAGCTGCTGCGTGATGGTACTGCCGCCGCCGCCGCTCTTCTGCATCAGGATGCCGCGTTTCACCACGGCGCGGACCAGTCCGGGGAAGTCGATGCCGCTGTGTTCGGCAAAACGGACGTCTTCCGTCGCAATCAGGGCTTCGACGAGATAGGGGGAAAGGTCGTTGTAGGTGACGTAGATGCGGTTGTCCTGGCTGTGGGCGTAGCTGCCCAGGGTTTTCCCGTCGGCCGATATCACCTGGGATGCATATTTGTCGATGGGGTTTTCCAGTTGTTCTACGGGAGGCATGTAGCCGATGGAGCCGTTGGCGATGGAGGTAAACAGAAATACCGCCGCGCCGACTCCGAGGAGGAACAGCAACCAGCAGAAACCAATAATTCCTTTCGTAATCTTAGATGCCATATCTTTTTCTTCTACTTCTTTAATTCTGCATTCGGTCGCAAAGGTACATGAATTCGTCGAATCTTCCTTATAATTTGGAAGCAAGCGGACATAAAAAAGAGGATGTGCCCCTGAAAAAAGTTCTTTTCATTCGGGCACACCCTCGAAAGAGAGGAAAATGATTTTTCAATTAGTTGTTTTCCGGACGCAACTTGCGGACGGTTTCGCCGGTACGCCACATTTCACTGTCGTGAAGGGCTTTCAGTTCGGCATTCAGCTTCTCGCGGTAGTCCGGCTGAGAGTTCGAGTCGATGGAACGCTGGGCTTCGTTGCCGCAGGCTACTTCGTTGTACAGTTTTTCGAAGACCGGTTTCGTGGCATCGTGGAACGGACCCATCCAGTCGAGGGCGCCGCGCTGGGCTGTCGTCGAGCAGTTGGCATACATCCAGTCCATGCCGTTTTCACCGAAGAGCGGCATCAGCGACTGCGTCAGCTCTTCTACGGTTTCGTTGAAGGCTTCCGACGGTGTGTGTCCGTGTTCGCGCAAGGTTTCGTACTGCGCCAGCAGCAAACCCTGGATGGCACCCATCAACGTACCGCGTTCGCCGGTGAGGTCTGAATATACTTCGCGTTTGAACGTCGTTTCAAACAGGTAGCCTGAACCGATACCGATACCGAGGGCGATGACGCGTTCCCAGGCACGGCCCGTAGCATCCTGATAGATGGCGTAGCTCGAGTTGATTCCGCGGCCCTGCAGGAACAGACGGCGCAAAGAGGTTCCGGAACCTTTCGGAGCGACCATGATCACATCCACGTCGGCGGGCGGAACGATGTGGGTCCGTTCGTTGTATGTGATGGCAAAGCCATGGGAGAAATACAGCGCCTTGCCGGCAGTCAGGTGCTTCTTGATCATCGGCCAGCACTGGATCTGGGCAGCATCGGAAAGCAATACTTCGATGACGGTAGCCCGTTCGCAGGCTTCTTCGATGCCGAACAGGGTTTCACCCGGTACCCATCCGTCGGCTACTGCCTTGTCGTAGGTCTTGCCCGGACGCTGTCCGACGATGACGTTGAAACCGTTGTCGCGGAGGTTCAGGCTCTGGCCCGGACCCTGCACGCCGTAACCGATGACGGCGATCGTTTCATCTTTCAATACTTCTCTTGCTTTTTCAAGCGTAAACTCTTCGCGGGTTACGACATTTTCTTCAACCCCGCCGAAATTCATAATTGCCATTGTTTTAATCTTTTATAATGAAACAAATGTTTAAAATATCTCTTTTTCCCGAATGTCTTCACGACCACCTTCCGTGCTGTTTCTCCAGTGGAGCCGGGCCCGGCATACGGCTTTGCCTTCCGCCGCTGCGGAGAGCAAATAGCTGTCGTCGTCTGTCGGTTGGCAGCATAGCTGGAGTGTCATGCCATAGCGTCCTTCGGTCAGGTAGGCGATATCGAGGCGGGTGGCCTCGTGTGTCTCAAACTGTGTTTTGTCGAAGAGGTCGAGGAAATGCTCGACGTACTTCATGCTGTTCATGTGTCCGTTGATGTCGAGGTCGCTGTAACGTACCCGATAGGTTTCCGCCGCGTCTCCCTCTTCGGCCGGCTGGATTCGTGCCGGCGGGGCGATGGGACAGGGGCGGTCGGAAAGATAAGGGGTGAGTGCCGGCGCGTCGAGTACCGTCGGCCGGCGTGTTTCCGTATCGATGGCCGCCCAGATGGAACGGGCATAGCCGTAGATCTGGCCGTTGCTGTCGCCCAGCTCAAAACAACGGTGGGTGAAGAAACGTCCTACTTCGGTAATCCAGGTGCGTACTTCCAGCGTCTCGTCGGCGCAAGGATAGCTTTCCAGTTCGATGGCGAGGCGCGAGAGTACCCACGCGGTGTGCCGTCCGGCCATGTCCCCGAAGCCGAAACCCCGGTTGGTGGCATGCTGCGAGGCGGCATGGATCAGGCAGTTTCCGATCATCGACAGCGTAGCCTTCCCCCGGAAATCGGTTTGGTAGGCTTCTACCGTAAAGGTGAACGTCCCTTCTTTCTTCATGATTCAGCGTTTTTCTATTTTTTCCTGTTGGTAGCGGGCTTCCCGGTCGGCCATGTATTCGCTGATGCGTTCCACACAGCTCTTGGTGATGGCGATACGTCCCGAACGGACATATTGCAGCACGCAGCCGGCCTCCTGCAGTTCCTTGTACAGGGAGATGATTTCTTCGGTCATCCCCGTCTTCTCGACAATCGAATAGACCGTGTTTACCTCGACGATGCGGGCGTTGTAGCGGCGGATGATTTTCGAAACGTTCGGATTGATCTGCAACTCGGGTGTCGAGAGCTTGTAGAGCGCCGTCTCCTGCAGGAAGATTTCGTCGTCGGTGAAATAGTGTGCCTGGATGACATCTATCTTCTTTTCGATTTGTTTGACTACTTTCTGGATCGTTTCTTCATCGGTCCACACCGTGATGGTATATTTATGGACGCCTGCAATGGATGAGGCGGATACGTTCAGGCTCTCGATGTTGATCTGCCGGCGCGTGAAGACGGCAGTCACCTGGTTCAGCAGACCGGCAATGTTTTCTGAATAAACGATTAACGTATAAAATATCTTGTCCATTCTGTTCTCTCCTTACTTTAGCAATCCAACAGCATTTCATTGACCGACGAACCCGGAGGCGTCATGGGCAGCACCTTGCCTTCTTCCACGACACAGACTTCGAGCAGGAAGGCGCCGGGGGTGCTGAGCATCCGGTGGATGCCTTCCGGCAGTTCTTCGCGGGTCATGACGCGGCAGGAAGGAATGTCGTAGGCTGAAGCAATCTTCAGGTAGTCGGGGTTCATCATCGGCGTGAACGAGTAGCGGCGGTTGAAAAACATCGCCTGCCACTGGCGTACATTTCCTAAATAGTTGTTGTTGAGCAGGATCATCTTTACCGGTGCTTTCTGTTCCATGATGGTACCCAACTCCTGCAAGTTCATCTGCAGGCCGCCGTCGCCCATGACGGCGCAGACGGTGCGGTCGGGACGGCCGAAGGTGGCTCCGATGGCT
>CALVFH010000167.1 GCA_944326775.1 uncultured Parabacteroides sp. | reverse complement strand
CCTACCGTTTATAACCTGTTTATCGGCGACACTCCCGTAACGGCCGATTCCCATAGTATATATATGTATAGCGATTCGGTGCAGACCGCGCCCTATTCCCTGATGGCCTACAATGAGCCGGAAGGCATCGCGGTTACTGACGACATCGCTACCATCCAAGAAGATGAGGAAGGGCTGATGACGCCTACCCCCGGCTACCTCTTCGCCGCGGATACCTCCGTCACGGTGGCGGCAGGCGATACGGCACTCGTCCCTCTGCGGATGCACCGCCTATTAACCCCGATTACCCTGACCCTGAATTTCTCTCAAGCCACGAAAGTCTCTGAAGTAGAAGCGACCCTCGGCGGATTGGTCTCTGCCGTCTATCTCCCGGAGGGTACTCCCGCCGATAGCGACGTCCTGCGCTCGGCAGACGGCAACACGGCTCGGATGGCATGGGAAGCCTTGCCGGGAAACAAGGGCATCAAACTCTACCTCCGCACCTTCGGCACCTTATCCGAGTCGAAACAACAGCTGAACGTATCCGTTACCCTCTCCGACAACAGGGAGCTTACCTTCTCCTCCGACCTGAGTGGCAAGCTGGACGACCTGACAGACTCCGAGCCGGTTGACTTGGAGAATACCCTCGATACCTCCACACCCTCAAAGCCCGACCCCGAACCGGAGCGGCCACCTTACCGGCCTGACCCGGATGAACCGGCAGAGACTACAGGTTCCATCGACGAATGGGTGGTGGTAGCCGGAGATAACGTAACCGCAAAGTAATAACAAATAAATGCACCAATATGAAACTGAATTATTTAACCGCAACCCTGTTAGTCGTAGGACTGGCAGCTTGCACGAACGAAGAAGAATCTCCTGTGTTGAACGATACGCCGATAGCCGCACGCATTACGGCGAATATCGGAAATGAGGTCATGACCCGCGTAAGTGGAAGCGCATGGGATACTAATGATAAGATAGGTATCTCCTATACTTCTACCGACGAGAATAAATCCGGAACGAACATAGCATATCATGCCACTACCACAACCGGCGATTTCGAACCGGATGGCGAACCAATCTACCTGGAAGGAGACGATACTTATACCTTCACGGCTTACTATCCGTATAGCGAAACAGTTAATGAAGAGAACAAAAGTATCTCTGCTACAACGGAAGCCGCCAATCAGAGCTCAAACATCGACTTTCTCTATGCATCCGGAGCCACAGCTATAAAGGCAAATCCATCCGTGAACTTTACTTTCAAGCATTGCATGAGCCGCCTTACATTGACCTTTGCAAAAGGTGACGGGCTTGACGATGCCGCAATGAGTGAATATACCCTAAGCGGAATAAAGCTAAGCGGTACGTTCGATACAACTACCGGTACAGCTACGGCAACAACTGAAGAAACAGCTTCATCCCTTACAATGACTGCCACCTTCGGTAACACTTCTTCCGTCTTCCTCTTCCCGCAAGAACTAAGCGGCATCACAGTCCGCATTACGATAGGGGGAGAGACCTATTCCGCCACTTTAAAATTGCCCGATGAGGCTACTGCATTAGCAGCCGGCAAGAACTATACCTACAACATTACCGTAACGAAAGTTGGCTTGCTGATTGATAAGGCAAATATTACTGAATGGAGCGAAAGCGACGGCAGTGAAGCCAGCGCAACCATTTAATTCATACAACCAGAGCGTTCTTTGACAGATTGGGAAGGAAAAAGAGGAATATTCCCATAAAAGTTATTACCTTTGCGGCGTAACCAAAAAAGGAAATAACTATGGCAAGACCTATTCGGGAAACCCCTGTATTATACGGTAAAGATGCACAACGCTTTGAAGCCGAGATGAAGCGTGTGGACAGCATGAGCGAGGCAGAGCGCAAAGCCAACCGCGAGAAGCTATACCACGATGCGGAACAAGTAAGGAAAGAATGGAATCTAACCTTTAAAGGCTTCAAAGGATGGTAATCGTTTATTTAAGTGACGCGTATGAAATGAAGCCATTCGATTGTGGAGATGACGATCTGAATGGCTTCTTGCTGAATGATGCGAAACAATATGCCGCAAAGAAGCTGGCTTATACCTATATCTTGGAGGATGATAACCACATCGTAGCCTATTACAGCCTGCTGAACGACAAGGTGTCCAAACGTGATGCCAGCAATGCCATGTGGCGGAAGGTAAAGAAACTATTCCCGCATCAGAAACACTTCAACAGCTATCCGGCTATCAAGATCGGCCGCTTTGCCGTCTCTAAAGCCTATAAAGGCCAAGGTATTGGAAGCAAGCTGATGAATCAAACCAAGCGAAGCCTGATGGCAAACGAGAGCTATTCGGCATTCCGTTTCCTTACGGTCGATGCTTATTTGTCTGCCGTTCCGTTTTACGAAGCCAATGGATTCCAAAGGCTGATAGCCAACGAGGAAAACGAGCATACCCGTTTGATGTATTTCGATATGACTTGCCTATAAATCTTTCCCCAATCCCCTCACTGAACGCTCATAACACAACAGCTTATGAGCAAAATAAGACATATTCGTATTTATTGGGCCTGTGTATGCGCACTCGCCCTCGCCTCCTGCACGCAGGACGAACTGACGGACGGCGGCAACACCCTGCCCGACGGACAGTATCCGCTGGAGATTGCTTCTGCCACCTTGGCGGTAGAGGGCAGCGAACAGCCGTGGACGAAGGTCGGCGAGAATGCGGACGGCACGGGCAGCGTGTGGGACGGCAACGAGCAGATAAGCGTGCAGATAGGCACAGGCACGCCGGGCACCTACACCGTCAATAGCGACGGCAGCGTCACCGCCGTCACCCCCGCTTACTGGCAAAGCACCGCCACGGGGCAGACCGTCACTGCCTGGTATGCTTCGCCCGAAACGAACGGCATCGTCTCCCTCCGCGACCAACAGGACGGACTGGCCTA
>CALVFH010000166.1 GCA_944326775.1 uncultured Parabacteroides sp. | reverse complement strand
TGACGGATTCAGACGGTACGGTAACGAAAATCGAAGGCGATTTGATTATCCAAAATGATCCGAAGAAGCTGGTATTCCTGGTTCCGGCCACGTTGGAAGACGGGGAATATGACCTGAAGGTGGTGACGCAATATGCCGCCGGAGGCAACCGGTTTTTGAAAACACCCCGCAGCGTTTCCAGCACATTAATTATCGGGGACGCGATAGACGATAGCCCGACTATTGATGAAGGCGAAGAGGGTGGCTCTGATGGCCCATCCATTTCTTAATACATTAAATACATCGCACGAAAAGGCGTTCCGGTACTTGCTGGAGCGTCTTTTTTTTGGCTGAAGGCTTTGGGCAGGGAAGGCTGAAGGCTTTGGGCAGAGAAGGCTGAAGGCATTGGGCAGGGAAGGCTGATGCCTTTGGGCAACCCATCTCTATCCACATTTTCAATTCGCTTAAAATTTATTCACCAAAAGTTTCGCTGCAAGAAAAGAAATATTACCTTTGCGCACTGAATAGATATTTTTAATGAACAGATATGATTAAGATTACATTTCCGGATAATTCCGTGAGAGAATATGCTGAAGGAACAACTGCGATGCAGATTGCGGAAAGCATCAGTTCTCGCCTGGCGCAAGAGGTGCTTGCGGCAAGTGTGAACGGTGAAGTCTGGGATTTGACTCGTCCTATCAACGAGGATGCAAGTGTAAAACTGTTCAAGTGGGATGACGAAGAAGGTAAGCATGCTTTCTGGCATTCAAGCGCCCACCTGATGGCTGAAGCTTTGCAGGAGTTGTACCCTGGAATCAAATTCGGTATCGGTCCGGCTATTGAAAACGGGTTCTATTACGACGTGGACCCGGGTGAAGCGGTGATCAAAGACAGCGATTTCGCGGCTATCGAGGCCAAGATGCTGGAGCTGGTCGCCAAGAAAGAAGCGATTGTGCGCCACGACATTTCCAAGGCCGACGCCCTGAAGATGTTTGGCGACCGCGGAGAGGAGTACAAGGTGGAACTGATCAGCGAGCTGGAAGACGGCACGATCACGACCTACACGCAGGGGGCGTTCACCGACTTGTGCCGCGGGCCGCACATCCCGAATACATCTTATATAAAGGCCGTGAAGGTGCTCAGCGTGGCCGGTGCCTACTGGCGCGGCGACGAGAAACGCAAACAGCTGGTGCGCCTCTACGGCATTTCCTTCCCGAAGAAGAAGATGCTCGACGAGTACCTCGCCATGCTGGAGGAAGCCAAGAAACGCGACCACCGCAAGATCGGCAAGGAGCTGGACTTGTTCATGTTCTCCGACACCGTGGGCAAAGGGCTGCCGATGTGGCTGCCGAAAGGGACGGCGCTCCGCCTGCGCTTGCAGGATTTCCTGCGCCGCATACAGGCCCGCTACGACTACCAGGAGGTGATGTGCCCGCCGATTGGCAACAAACTGTTGTATATCACTTCGGGACACTATGCGAAATATGGCAAGGACTCGTTCCAGCCTATCCATACGCCGGAAGAGGGCGAGGAGTATTTCCTGAAACCGATGAACTGCCCGCACCACTGCATGATCTACAAGAACTCGCCGCGGTCGTACAAGGACCTGCCGCTGCGCATCGCCGAGTTCGGGACGGTCTGCCGCTACGAGCAGAGCGGCGAGCTGCACGGGCTGACCCGCGTCCGGAGCTTCACGCAAGACGACGCGCACATCTTCTGCCGCCCCGACCAGGTGAAAGACGAGTTCCTCAACGTGATGGACATCATCTCCATCGTCTTCAAGGCGATGAACTTCGAGAACTTCGAGGCACAGATCTCGCTGCGCGACAAGGTGAACCGCGACAAGTACATCGGGAGCGACGAGAACTGGGAGAAGGCTGAACGCGCCATCATCGAAGCCTGCGAGGAGAAGGGCCTCAAGGCGAAGATCGAATACGGCGAGGCAGCGTTCTACGGGCCGAAGCTCGACTTCATGGTGAAAGACGCCATCGGACGCCGCTGGCAGCTGGGTACTATCCAGGTGGATTACAACCTGCCCGAGCGCTTCGAACTGGAATATACGGGCGAGGACAACCAGAAGCACCGCCCGGTGATGATCCACCGCGCCCCGTTCGGGTCGATGGAACGCTTCGTGGCCGTGCTCATCGAGCATACCGCCGGCAAGTTCCCGCTCTGGATTACACCCGACCAGGTGGCCATCCTGCCCATCAGCGAACGCTTCAACGACTATGCCTGGAAGGTGGCACGCGAGCTGAAGCAGCAAGACATCCGCGTGGTAGTCGATGACCGCAACGAGAAAATCGGACGCAAAATCCGCGACAATGAGCTGAAACGTATCCCTTATATGCTGATAGTAGGAGAAAAAGAAGCAGAAAATGGCGAAGTTTCGGTAAGAAAACAGGGCGAAGGTGATAAAGGTTCCATGAAAATTGCTACCTTTGCAGCGCTTTTGAACGGCGAAGTCAATGAAATGATGAACCGCTGGTAATAAGAAAGAAGAAGTAATAACTAAAAGAGGACAGAAAATCATTTGATGAAGAATGACAATCCGAAAGAGCAGTACAGAACGAACGAACGCATCCGCGTCCGCGAAGTTCGATTAGTCGGTGATAACGTAGAGCAAGGTGTGTACCCCACTTCTCAGGCACTGAAGATCGCCGAAGAACAGGGGTTGGACTTGGTTGAAATATCGCCCAACGCTGCCCCTCCCGTGTGTAGAGTAATTGATTACCAGAAATTCCTCTACCAGCAGAAAAAGCGGTTGAAAGAGCAGAAGGCCAAATCGGTCAAGGTGGTGGTCAAGGAAATCCGTTTCGGACCGCAGACCGACGACCACGATTACGACTTCAAGCTGAAACACGCGAAAGGCTTCCTGGAAGAAGGAGCGAAAGTGAAGGCCTACGTGTTCTTCAAGGGCCGCTCCATCTTGTTCAAAGAACAGGGAGAAGTCTTATTGCTTCGTTTTGCCAACGATTTGGAAGACTACGGAAAAGTAGAGCAGATGCCGGTACTCGAAGGGAAACGCATGATTATCATGATTACCCCGAAGAAGGGCGGCGGAGTCTCGAAAGCCAAGAAGGTAGCTGCGGCCGCCAAAGCCGAAGAAGCCGAAAAGAAAGACAACGAAAACAAATAACATCCGGGGCGCGAGCCCCGGGTTCTTACGTTTAATTATTTAAATATATTGCACAATGCCTAAGATGAAGACTAATTCCGGTGCCAAAAAAAGATTCGCTCTTACCGGAACAGGTAAAATCAAAAGAAAACATGCTTTTAAGAGTCACATTCTGACAAAGAAGACGAAGAAACAGAAGAGAAACCTGACTCACACAGGGTTGGTATCTACGATCGACGCTGCGAACGTAAAGAAGCTTCTTTGCTTAAAGTGATTTTAATCAGCGAGTTTTAAAACGATTTTTATTAACCGAATTTTTAGCAGACAAAGTTCACTCTTCAAGGAGTGGCGCTAACATTCAAAACATTTAGAAATTATGCCTAGATCAGTAAATCATGTTGCTTCAAGAGCAAAAAGAAAACGGATTCTGAAACTTACCCGTGGTTATTACGGTGCACGTAAAAACGTATGGACCGTAGCGAAGAACACTTGGGAAAAAGGTTTGACTTATGCATTCCGCGACCGTCGTAATAAGAAACGTAATTTCCGCGCCCTGTGGATCCAGCGTATCAACGCTGCCGCTCGCTTGGAAGGTCTTTCTTATTCCCGTCTGATGGGTGCTTTGCATGCCGCAGGGATTGAAATCAACCGCAAAGTCCTGGCCGACTTGGCAGTGAACCATCCGGAAGCATTCAAGGCCATCGTTGCGAAAGTGAAATAAGAAGTACATTCTTAGGATAAAGGAAAAGGGCTGTACGAGAGTGCAGCCTTTTTTGTGTCTATTTAGAAGATTTTATTATCTTTGCCCCTGTGAAAGAAAAGTCAAGCAAAAAAGGAAATAGCAAGCAGATTGTTCGTTTTGTCATAGCCGGGACGCTCAATGCGGCGATTATCGCTGCAGTGGTATGGTTCCTGATGGACGAATTGGGCTGTAATTATCTCTGGTCGAACGTAGCCGGCTATACGGCGGCATTAATCAACAACTTTTTTTGGAGTAAATATTGGGTCTTCTCGGCAGGCAAGGGGTTCTATGCCCGGCAGGCCGTGTTGTTCCTGCTTGCATTTGCTTGTGCTTACGGGGCGCAGGTGCTGGTTTTGCTGGCGATGGTGGAAGGGGCCGGTTGGGACGAGTTTACTTCCCAGTTCCCCAGCTTGCTGGTCTATGGCGCCGTCAATTTCTTGATGAATAAGAAGATTACTTTCCCGGAACACGACCATGACCGACGAGACGAAAGCACTTCTTGAGGCTTGGGCGGCCCGCTATCAGGCCCCGGCGTTTATCCTTTCCGACCCGGTGCAGTTTCCGCATCGCTACCGGCGCAAACAAGATATTGAGATTAGCGGCTTGCTGACGGCTATCCTCAGTTTCGGCAACCGCAAGATGATTATCCGCAAGGCGGAGGAGCTGGATGCGCTCATGCGTCCTTCGCCATACGACTACCTGCTCTCCGGCCGCTGGAGGGCCGATTTCCCCAAAGACGACGGCTCGAGCTTCTACCGGATGCTCTCTTACGCGGCGATGCATGGCTATTGGGAGAAGCTTTTCCAGGCTTACCGCTGCTATGCCGACCTGGAAGAGGCGCTGCTGTCTTTCCCGGGCTTGCCGATGGAACGCCTCTGTGCCTTCCTTTCAGTCTCGCCGAAGAGTCCGCAGAAGAAGCTGAACATGTTCCTCCGCTGGATGGTGCGGCGCGATTCGGTGGTCGATTTCGGGCTATGGCGGTCGTTCTCGCCTGCCGACCTGCTGATTCCGTTGGATACCCATGTCTGCTGTGTTGCCTACCTCTTGGGATTGACCGATTCCCAAACCTTTTCCTTAAAGAACGCCCGGAAAATAACCCAGGCGTTGGCTGAGCTTTTTCCGGGCGACCCGTGTTATGGCGATTTTGCCTTGTTCGGCTATGGCGTCAATCACGCAAAGTGACTTCTACCGGGCAATGGTCGGAACCATAGATCTCGGTATGGATCTTAGCCCCCTCGAGTCTGTCCTGCAGCCGGTTGGAGACCAAGAAATAGTCGATGCGCCACCCGGCGTTCTTTTCCCTTGCCTTGAAGCGGTAGGACCACCAGGAATAAATCTCTTTCTGGTCGGGATAGAAATAGCGGAAGGTGTCGGTAAAGCCGGCATCGAGCAATTCCTGGAACTTGCTGCGTTCTTCGTCGGTGAAGCCGGCGTTGCGACGGTTGGTCTTGGGGTTCTTCAAGTCGATTTCCTTGTGGGCTACATTCAGGTCGCCACAGACGATGACCGGCTTGCGGCTGTCTAAGTCGAGGAGATACTTGCGGAACTCGTCTTCCCATGTCATGCGGTAGTCCAGGCGCTTCAGTTCGTCCTGCGAGTTCGGGGTATAGACGGTAACCAGATAGAAGTCCGGCATTTCGAGCGTGATGACTCGCCCTTCGCGGTCGTGCTCGTCGATGCCTAAGCCATAGGAGACGGAAAGCGGTTCGTAGCGGCTGAAAATCGCCGTGCCTGAGTAGCCTTTCTTTTCAGCATAGTTCCAGTACGAGCGGTATCCTTCGAAAGCCAGGTCAAGCTGGCCTGCCTGCATCTTGGTTTCCTGAAGGCAGAAGAAATCGGCTCCGAGAGCCAGGAAAGAGTCGCGGAACCCTTTGTCGCAACAAGCGCGAAGCCCGTTGACGTTCCAAGAGATCAATTTCATATCGATAAATGATTTGCTAATTGTGTTAGGCCGCAAAGTTAGTCTTTTTCCCGTTCATTCCGGGCGGAAAGAAAAGTTTTTGCGCCTATACTCCCGTAAATTGGAGGCTTATTTGTAAGTTTGCGCCTAAATTGAAATCAAAAAGAAGAAAGCATGAAAAGAATTTGGATGACGGCGGCAGCCTGCCTGGCTTTGCTGGTGGCAGGTGATGCCGATGCCTGCACGGGGCTGCTGGTAGCCAAGAAGGCTTCGACCGACGGCTCGGTGATGATTAGTTATGCGGCAGATTCGCATACCTTGTATGGAGAACTTTATCGTTGGCCTGCAGCTGTCTGGCCGGAAGGCGCCATGTTGCAGATCAACGAATGGGATACGGGGAAGCCGCTCGGTGAAATCAAGCAGGTACGCGAAACGTATTCGGTCGTAGGGAATATGAATGAACACCAGGTGGCAATCACGGAGAGTACCTTCGGTGGCCGTCCAGAGCTGGTCGATACGACGGGGATCATGGACTATGGCAGTCTGATTTACGTTGCCCTGCAACGGTCGAAATCAGCCCGCGAAGCCATCAAGGTGATGACCGACCTCGTGGCCGAGTACGGCTATTACAGCAGCGGCGAGTCTTTCTCCATTGCCGATAAGAACGAGGCCTGGATTATGGAAATGATCGGGAAAGGGCCGGGCAAGAAAGGAGCGGTCTGGGTAGCTATCCGCATCCCCGACGATTGCATCTCGGCCCATGCCAACCAGTCGCGTATCCAGCAGATACCTTTTGAGGATAAGGAAAACTGCATGTATTCACCCGACGTGGTGGACCTGGCACGCGAAAAGGGCTATTTCAAGGGAGAAGACAAGGATTTCAGTTTCCAGAAAGCCTATTGCCCCTATGAGTTCGGTGGTTTGCGCGGCTGCGAAGCCCGTGTCTGGTCGTTCTTCCGGAAATACAGCAAGGAGATGGATCAGTATGAAGACTTTATCAAAGGCGACGTGACGAAAGAGCCGATGCCCTTGTATATCCGTCCGGACCGCAAGCTTTCCGTGCAGGATGTGCAGGCTGCCATGCGCGACCATTTCGAGGGAACCGACTTGGATATGACGAAAGACGCCGGGGCCGGTCCTTACAAGGTGCCTTATCGTTGGCGCCCGATGTCGTTTGAAGTAGATGGGCAGGAATATACCAACGAACGGGCCATTGCGACCCAGCAGACGGGCTTTGTCATTGTTCCCCAGATGCGTTCCTGGTTGCCCGACGCGGTGGGCGGTGTGCTGTGGTTCGGGGTTGATGATGCCGATATGGCGGTATTCACTCCGATTTATTGCTCTACG
>CALVFH010000165.1 GCA_944326775.1 uncultured Parabacteroides sp. | reverse complement strand
AATCCGAACACTAATCCTGCTACAGTAGATTTGAACTTCGAAAGAGCTTTGTATTGGTTACAAGTAGGTGCGCAACCTTCAGACACAGTTCGTAACATCCTCTCTCGCGAAGGCGTTTGCTTGAAAAAGCATTTGCTGGAAGGCGTGAAGAAAGGGGCATTCGACGAAGCTGCTGCCGAAGCTAAATTCCAGGCTTGGAAAGAAGCAAAAGTAGCATCTTTGGCGGCTATCAAGACAAAAGACGCTGATGCTGCAAAGGCTAAAGCTGCTGCTCGTCTGGAAGCTGAAAAGAAAGTGAACGAAGCTAAGGCTGAAGCTTTGGCTCAGAAGAAAGCCGAACAGGCTGCTGCTGCAGCTGCCGCTCAGGCTGAAGCTGAGGCAGAACAGGCTCCTGCTGCTGAAGAAGCACCGGCAGAAAGCGCTGAATAATCTGTGCATAAGCCATACGCTAAAAAGACTCTTTCCCGTTGGGGAAGAGTCTTTTTTTGTAACCGGATGTTTGAAAATCGTTTTATTTCAATGCGGGGTAGATGTATTTCCAAACGAGGTTGAGCTCGGCTTGCATATCCGGGATGTTGGCTGTCATAGCAATTACGGCGTCGCGTTCGGGGATGACGAGGATGTATTGTCCGTTGGCTCCGTCGGCCCGGAAGGCATTGTGGCGGCAGCGCCACATCTGGAAGCCGTAGCCTTGCAGCCAGTCGCTGCTCTTGTCGCCTTGTTTCATTTGGGCATATTTCTCTTTGGGCGTATTGGCCGGGTAGGAATCAATCTGTTTGGATGAGGCTTCCTCAATCCAGCTTGCCGGCAAGAGCTGTTTGCCTTGCCATTCTCCTTTTTGGAGGAGGAACTGTCCGACTTTTGCCAAATCTTCCGTCTTCAGGTGCAATCCCCAGCCGCCGGTGTTGATATGCTGCGGACTTTCGTCCCAGATGGCTCCGGTAATGCCCAGCGGACGGAACAATCGCGGGTAGAGGTAGTTGATGACTTTCTCTCCGGTCACTTTCTGGACAATGGCAGAAAGCATATAGGTGCCGATACTGTTATAGACCATGCGTGTGCCTGGTTGTTCTTCGATGTTGGAATTCAGGAAGGCCTGAACCCAATTGCTTTCTTTGTTGCGAATCAGGCCGGTCGGGTCGGAGGCATGTCCGGACGACATGGTGAGCAGGTGGCGTATTTCCATGGCTTTCAGATTCTCACTGGGGTTGGCCGGGGCCTCGTCGGGGAAGAACGAAAGGACTTTGTCGGTCAGTTTCAGTTTTCCTTCCGCTACGGCAAAACCTACGGCCAGGGAGGTGAACGTCTTGCTGACGGAGTTGAGAATATGAGGCTTGTTGGAATCTCCTTCGCCCAACCAATGCTCAGCCAGGACTTTGCCGTGCTGGACCACCATGATGCTGTGCAAATCCTGCTTTTCTTTCTCGACCGCTTTCAGATAGCGTTCCATGGCTTTGTTCAATTTGGGCGAAGCTTCGGCACGCGGCAAACTCTTGGTCAGTTGATTGAAATTGATCAGGGAAATGTTTTTGCTTTGAATGGCCTGTTTGATTTTTTCGCTTTTCAGGATGTCGGTAACTCCCTGCCGGTCGATTGCAACGTCTTCATACCCGATGTGTCCGACGGTCTCCATTTCCGAATTGTTGTAGGCCGGATGGTCGAGGAAGAGATAGCGTTTCCCGTCTTCCAACTTCTCCAGCATCTTTAGGAAGCTGGCCTCTTTCTGGCTGGAGGTTTTCTTCTCGCCGTCGTAGGTAACATACGTGAAATTGTACTGATTGGCTGCTTCGGCCCGGTCTATCGACGGAAGGTTGTATTCCTGGGAAAGCCGTTCTACTAACGCAGTCACTTCCGGAGCGAAGGCGGTAGATCCCATGTGGCCCGTCAGATGGCTGATGCGCGGAATGTTTTTCAGAGCCAACTCAATCTGCGCCCGGAACTCCTGTTCGATTTCCTTGATATCCCATTTATTTTCCAAAACCGCCTGTCCGGGATAAGCCGGGTTGGCATTCATCATCGGATAGAAATATCCGTTGGCATCCGTCAAGCTGGGGCAATGAGTTAACGGATGCCATTTGATGTTTTCCCATTCGCTGGTCAGTACCAGATGCAGGCCGACATCCAGACCCGGATTTTCATTGAGCATCTTTACCGCTTCCGGGAACCACGGAGCAACGACCATGACTTCCACCGATGTTTCAATACCGTTTTGGAAACCGTCAATACATGCCTTGTTGGCAGAATGGAATGCGCCCATATCGTCGGCGCGAACGACTAAGCTTGGACCACTATTCTGCTGGGCCCAAGCGGAGGTGGCCAATAGGAGGGCTCCTCCGAGGAATACATTTTTAATCATGGTATGACTTATTATAAATTAAGATGTACTATGGTTTTTAAAATAGAACGGTAACAAAGATATGCATAACTTTGCAAAACTAATCGGTAAGAACATGAAAAAGTATAGAATTGGGATTATTGGAGCAGGGCATATCGCTCGTAAGATGGCGACGACCCTGGCCCAGATGCCGGTCGCAGAATGTTATGCGATTGCCTCTCGCGACCTGGCGCGGGCTGAGGCCTTCCGTCAGGAGTTTGGCATCGTTCGTGCCTATGGCAGTTATGAGGAGTTGGTAGCTGACCCGGAGGTCGATTTGGTTTATATCGCTACTCCCCACACCTTGCATTATGCCCATGCCCGCCTTTGCATTCTTCACGGCAAACCGGTGCTTTGCGAGAAAGCCTTCATGGCAAATGCCCGGCAGGCGGAAGATATTCTGGAATTGGCACATCGCCGCCGGGTATTTATTACGGAAGCGATATGGACCCGCTACATGCCGCTTTCCCGGAAGATGCAGGAGCTGTTGCAAGATGGCGCTATCGGCACGCCTCGGATGCTGACGGCCAATCTGGGCTATGCGGTAGCTCACAAGGAGCGTCTGGTCAGTCCGTCGCTTGGCGGAGG
>CALVFH010000164.1 GCA_944326775.1 uncultured Parabacteroides sp. | reverse complement strand
TTCTCGGCCGGTCTGGCTAAAGAAGGAATGATTCCGTTCTGCAATATTTATTCATCATTCATGCAACGGGCTTACGACATGGTCATACATGACGTGGCACTTCAGAAACTGCATGTCATCATGTGCCTCGACAGAGCCGGATTAGTAGGTGAAGATGGAGCAACCCATCATGGGGTATTCGACTTGGCCTACATGCGTTCCATTCCGAACCTAACCATAGCTTCCCCCCTGAATGAATGCGACTTGCGCAACTTAATGTACACCGCCTATGCCGCCCAGGACGGGCCTTTCGTCATCCGTTACCCCAGGGGAAAAGGAGAAAAGAACGACTGGCGCAACCCGCTGGAGGTCTTACCCATCGGAAAAGGGAGAAAATTGCAAGACGGAAACGATCTGGCGGTACTGACCATCGGGCCTATCGGGAATGAAGCTATCAAAGCTATCCGGAAAGCCGAAAAGGAAAACGGCTTCTCGATAGCCCATTATGATATGATTTATCTGAAACCGCTCGACGAAGCGCTCCTCCACGAAGTCGGACAAAAGTTCCAACGCATCATCACGGTGGAAAACGGCGTCATCATGGGAGGTTTCGGCAGTGCCATACTGGAATTCATGGCAGACCACGGTTACTCACCGCGCGTCAAAAGGATTGGAGTGTCAGACCGCTTCATTGAGCAAGGCTCGATACCGGAGCTTTACAAACTGTGCGGAATGGATGCAGAAAGCATATATCAATGTATCTTGAACTTCATAACTCATAATTCATAAAATGAAAATAGTTATAGCTGGAGCAGGCGAAGTTGGAACTCATCTGGCAAAACTCATGTCGCAAGAGAATCAAGATATTGTCTTGATGGACCCTAATGAGGAACGGTTAAGCTTTACGAATTCGAGTATGGAGGTCTTGCCGATGGTGGGGAGCCCCACCTGCTTGCAGGATTTGGTTGAAGCAGGCGCAAAAAAGGCAGACTTATTCGTGGCCGTCACCCCAGAGGAAACGACCAACGTCACCTCTTGCATCCTGGCCCACAAATTAGGAGCACACAAAACATTTGCCCGCATCAACAATCACGAATATCTGTCGCCCAAATATAAAGAAATGTTCGAACACATGGGTGTCAATTTCATGATCTATCCAGAGATGCTTGCCGCCCAAGAAATCGCGACAGCCCTCCAACATCCCTGGACCCGGCAATATTGGGAACTTTTCGGCGGCTCGCTCATCCTGATTGGGGTGAAAATCCGGGCCAACGCTCAATTAGTGAATAAACAACTCTCGGAATTAATGAGCGAACAGAAGCTCTATCATATCGTAGCCATCAAACGACATAACGAAACCATCATTCCGGGAGGTAGCGACCATATCGAGGCCGGAGACATGCTGTTTTTCACAACCACCCAATCACACGTCGAAGACGTCCGGAAGCAGACCGGAAAAGAGAACCCGGAGATCCGAAAGGTCATCATCATGGGCGGAAGCCGCATCGCCATCCAGGCAAGCCATTATATCCCCAATAACATCCGGGTCAAAATCATAGAACTGGATAAGGAGAAAAGCTACCGGATTGCTGAAAAGGTAAAAAGCAATGTCCTCATCATCAATGGAGACGGTCGCGACACAGAATTGCTGAAGCAGGAGAACATCCAAGATGCCCAAGCCTTCATCGCCCTGACGGAAAATTCGAGCACCAACATCCTCGCTTGTCTCGCGGCCAAGCGCATGGGGGTTTTCAAGACAGTAGCCAAAATCGAAAATATAGACTACATCCCGCTGGCCGAAAGCATGGACATCGGAACTGTCATCAACAAGAAACTGATTGCCGCCAGCCATATCTACCAGTTCCTGCTGGACGCAGACGTATCCAACGTGAAATGCTTGACATTTGCCAATGCTGACGTTGCCGAACTGGTCGCACGACCGGGCTCGCGCATCACCCGAAAAGCCGTCAAGGACCTCCACCTTCCCAAAGACATGACCTTGGGAGGACTGATTCGCAACGGTGAGCCGATGATGATTAACGGAAATACCCAAATACAGGCCTACGACCATGTGGTCGTTTTCTGCCTTGATACGGCTATGAGCAAACTGGAAAACTATTTCAACTGATCATCGCCTATGTTGAATATCCGATTCATCTTCAAAATGCTCGGGGCGATGTTCATTATCGAAACCCCATTCATGCTGATAGCAACCGCTGTTGCGTTTTTCTCAAAAGGAAGTGATTTTTATCCACTCGCCATATCAAGCGGTATCCTTTTCGCCATCGGTTGCCTACTCTATTTCATCGGTTTCCGGGCAAATGAAAGCACGGCTGGCCGTCGCGAAGGCATGCTGATTGTCTCTTTGACTTGGGCCTTATTCTCCTTTTTCGGAATGCTTCCCTACTACCTGGGAGGATATATCGACAACATCACAGATGCCTATTTCGAAACCATGTCGGGATTTACCACCACGGGAGCAACGATTCTGACAGATATCGAAGCCCTCCCCCAAGGCCTTCTTCTATGGCGAAGCCTGACCCAATGGCAAGGAGGTATCGGAGTGATTGTCTTTGCCGTAGCCCTACTGCCCATCCTGGGTGGAGGTGCCTCACAAATGTTCGATGCCGAAACAAGCGGCATCACACATGAGCGGTTCCGCCCGCGTATCACCCAGGTAGCCAAACGACTTTGGGGTGTCTATCTTGGCCTCACCATCGTACTGGCTGTACTCCTATGGCTGGGACCGATGAACTGGTTCGATGCCATCAACCATAGCCTCACCTGTGTTTCAACCGGCGGCTATTCCACCAAGAATATGGGACTGGCCTACTGGAATTCGCCCTATATGGAATATATCATCACTATCTTCATGTGTATCGGCTCCACTAACATGACACTGCTCTACTTTCTCTTCAACGGGAAAGTCAAGAAGCTTTGGCGAGACGAAGAAACCCGCTGGTTCTACGCCATCGTCGCCCTGGCCACCTTCGTCACCATGGCCTGGATTTACGGGAATGGAATGGTAAACAATCTCGAAACCGCGTTCCGACAAGCCTTCTGCCAAGTGGTGAACCTGCTATCAACCAGTGGATATACCTATGTCGATTACCTGCAATGGGGTCCGTTTTTCTGGTTGTTCTCCATGTTGCTCATGATTATCTGCGGATGCACCGGATCCACGAGCGGCGGACTGAAGGTGGGGCGCGTAGTCATCCTCTCGAAGAACCTGCTCAACGAGTTCAAGAAGCAAACACACCCGAAAGCCATCCTGCCGGTACGGATGAACGGGCGGGTCGTGTCGTCAGAAATTGTCCATCGCATCCTGGCCTTCGTTTTCATCTATATCTGCCTGATCCTGCTCTGTTGCTTCATCCTGACCATCGATGGGATGGGCTTTGAAGAAGCGCTGGGTTCTTCCGTTTCGGCCGTAGCCAACGCCGGACCGGGACTGGGCAGCTGCGGACCCATGTACAACTACGCCGCCGTTCCCGACCTCTCCAAATGGGTGCTTTCCTTCGCCATGATGATTGGGCGTCTGGAAATATTCACCGTTCTGACCATCCTCCTCCCCGGTTTCTGGAAACAGTAAACAGGTGCATAAGGAGGCTCCTGCCAACCGTATCGGATATTATTACCCAACGGTTTTTTAGGGCATAGATATACGTTTTCACGCTTTTTTCCGTTACTATTAGAAGCGATAAGAATTAAATATGATAGAATACATCAAAGGAAAAATAACTGAACTCACTCCCACCCGCATGGTGCTGGAGTGCTCGGGTATCGGTTATGAAATCAATATATCTCTGACAACATTCAGTGCATTCCAAGACAAAACAGAATGCTTGGTGTTCATATACGAAGTCATCCGCGAAGATGCCCACCAGCTTTTCGGGTTTGCCGAAAAGATAGAACGGGAGCTGTTCCTGATGCTCACCTCCGTATCGGGGGTAGGACCGAACACAGC
>CALVFH010000163.1 GCA_944326775.1 uncultured Parabacteroides sp. | reverse complement strand
ATCCAAACTACCGGACAATCGAAAATATAAATGAAAAAAGAAAAGACATCTGATTTCCTGTTTATCTGTTGGGCAGGAATGGCCGCCCTCCTCTCCTACGCGCTGGTCTATGCGCTGCGGAAACCGTTCACGGCAGCCACCTTCGACGGATTGGACTTTTTAGGGATGGACTACAAGACCGCGACCAGCATCATCCAGATTGCAGGCTACGTCCTCTCCAAATTTTTAGGAATCAAATGGATCTCTGAATTGAAGCGGGAGAACCGCCTTCGCTTCATCATCGCCTCGGTCAGCGTCGCTGAACTCTCCCTGCTGGCGTTCGCCCTCCTGCCGGTACCGTTCAATGTCTGTGCGCTGTTCTTCAACGGACTTTCCCTGGGCTGCATGTGGGGAGTCATCTTCAGCTTTATCGAAGGGCGGCGGGTAACCGGCATCCTGGCCAGCATCATGGGAATCAGCATTGCCTTCAGTTCGGGACTGGCCAAATCCATCGGCCTGTACCTGATGAACGACCTGGGCATCGACTGCTTCTGGATGCCCGCCATCATCGGCGCGTTCGCCTTTGTGCTGATTATCCTCCTGGCCCTGGTTCTGAACCATCTGCCGGCGCCGACGGCGGAAGACGTGCGCTGCTGCAGCGAGCGGGTGCCAATGGACAGCCGACAGCGCAAGCACATCTTTATCCGCTTTGCGCCCCTGCTGCTCATGCTGTTTGTCGCCAACCTGTTTATCACCATCATCCGGGACGTGAAAGAAGATTTCCTGGTCAATATCGTCGATACCTCCCAGTTTTCAGCCTGGGCCATCAGCGGAATAGACGGCATCGTCACCCTGATTATCCTGACCTTGTTCATCTTCGTTTCCCTGATCCGCAACCACCAGCAGGTCCTTTATACGTTGCTGTGGATGGTGATCGGCGGGACAAGCCTCCTGGTCGGCATATCCTATTATTACGAACAGTTACACCTTTCCCCGTTAGTCTGGATGTTTCTCCAGAGCCTGGGCATCTACATTGCCTTCCTGAGTTTCCAGACACTCTTCTTTGAACGGTTCGTCGCCTGTTTCAATATCAAGGGGAATGTCGGGTTCTTCATCATCGCCATCGATTTCGTCGGTTATCTGGGAACGGTCGGCGTACTGGTCTTCAAGGAAGCCTTCGTCACCCACCTCAACTGGCTGGAGTTCTACAATACGATGGTCATCACCCTGGGCACCGCCTGCATCTTCCTCTTCATGGGCAGCATCCTTTACTTTATGTTGCGCAACCGAGCCAGACAGGCCCTGAAAGAAGAGACAACCGAAGAATTCGGGGGAACAAGACTGAGCGGTGCGAACTTTTAACGACTTTCTTCGAAAAGAAGACAATCAACCGGTAGAAGCATGAGAAATTATATCACGTATATTTACGAACTTTTTTTACATCTCATATTCATAATAAGAAAATAAGTTGTTTATGCAAAAAGAGATTAAGTGTGTTGTTATGGACTGGGCCGGAACGGCTGTCGATTACGGCTGTTTTGCCCCGCTGAATGCTTTCCTGAAAGTGTTCAAGGAAGAGAAAGGCATCGAAATCACCCTCCGGCAAGCCCGCGAGCCGATGGGGATGCTGAAAATCGACCACATCCGCGCCATCCTCTCGATGGCCGACGTGACAGAGAAGTTTACGACGCGTTACCACCGGATGTGGAACGAAGACGATGTGCTGGAAATGTACCAGAGTTTTGAGAAGCATCTTTTCGCTTCGCTTACGGAATTTACGGAACCGATTCCCGGTGTGATTGAAACCCTTAACGGACTGCGTGCCCAAGGGATCCGAATCGGGTCCACGACCGGTTATACGGGGGCGATGATGGAGATTGTCCGTCCCGGTGCGGAAGCGAAAGGCTATCGGGTGGATAACCTCGTGACTCCCGACCATCTGCCTGCCGGACGCCCGGCGCCTTACATGATTTTCCAGAACATGATCGACCTCCGCATTCCTTCCGTTCAAGAGGTGGTGAAGGTTGGCGATACCCTGGCGGACATCCGCGAAGGAGTCAACGCCGGAGTCTGGAGTGTCGGCATCATCACCGGCAGCAACGAGATGGGACTGACGGAGGAGGAGTATGACCGCTGTCCCGCCGGGGAACTGGCCCGGATGAAGGAAGAGGTTCGCCAACGGATGCTGGGAGCCGGTGCGCACCGCGTGCTCGACACCATCCGGGAGCTGCCGGACTACATTGCCGAACTGAATGTCCGGCTGGCAGCCGCTGCCCGATAAACGCGATTTTCAAATTATCAATTATTTACCAACGATTAAAAAGATTACAAGATATGGAAAGAAACTATTTATTGCTGACACCCGGTCCTTTAAGTACTTCGGAAACGGTCCGTAAGGCGATGCTGCAAGATTGGTGTACCTGGGACAAGGACTACAACGAAGGGATTGTTACTCCGATCCGCCACAACCTGCTGGAGCTTGCCGGACTGGATGAGGAACACTATACAACGGTCTTGCTGCAAGGGAGCGGAACCTACTGCGTAGAAGCGACGCTCGGCGCGGCAGTCCGCCCGGAAGACAAACTGCTGATTCTGGCCAACGGCGCCTATGGCAAACGCATGGCTCAGATTGCGGACTATTACAAGCTGAACTACGTGCTGGTTTCCCTGGAAGAGACGGAGCTGGTCACCGGAGAAGTGGCCCGCAAGGCACTGGAAGCAAACCCCGGCATCACCCACCTTTCGATGGTACACAGCGAGACGACAACCGGCTTGCTGAACCCGATTGAAGAAGTGGCCGAGGTAATCCGCGGACGCGGCATCACCTTCATCGTCGATGCCATGAGCAGTTTCGCCGGAGTGCCTATCGACATCCGGGGACTGGATATCGACTTCCTGATCAGCAGTGCCAACAAATGTATCCAGGGAGTTCCGGGCTTCGGCTTCATCATCGCCAAGAAAGAGCAGATGCTGGCGACCCAAGGCAATGCCCGCTCGCTTTCACTGGATATCTATGCACAATGGGAAACGATGGAGAAAGGACACGGCAAATGGCGTTTCACCTCGCCGACCCATGTGGTTCGCGCATTCTACCAGGCCATGCAGGAGCTGAAGGAAGAAGGGGGCATCGAAGCCCGCCACAGCCGCTATGAAGAGAACCACCGCACCCTGGTGGACGGCATGCGTGCCTTAGGTTTCCAAACCCTGCTCTCCGACGAGAAACAAGGTTGCATCATCACCTCCTTCCTCTATCCTTCCGCCAATTTCAACTTCCCCGATTTCTACAACAAACTAAAGACCAAAGGTTTCGTCATCTATCCCGGAAAGATTTCCGATGCCGACACCTTCCGCATCGGGAATATCGGCGATGTTTTCCCGGAGGATATCAAAAGGTTGCTGCAAGCGATTAAGGAAGTGATGTGATTGCGTCTTTGAAAGCTCCCCTAATAATTGAACTGTTCAGACCCCTCACCCCCTACGGGGGAGCTCCCCTACCTTAGGGGAGCTGGCTCGCGCAGCGAGACTGAGGGGTATGAAACAAGAAAAAACTGAGGATAGAACATCAAAAATATAAAAATCCTATATCTCCTCTTCCTTCAAACCTGTACATGCCATAATTTGAGAAATGGGAATCCCTATACTTTTCATCTGGCGAGCTATTTTTAAAGCACTTTCATGCATACCCTCTTTCATACCCTCTTCTTTTCCTTTTTTAAAACCACGCTCTTCCCCTTCTTGAATAGCATATTCCAACACATTATGGTTATCCCGATATACTTTCAGGCACTGCTCATACTGTTCACGTTCACTTTTATTCATATTGGCAATTTTTGCCAACTGCTCCAAACGAGCAAATAAGCGACGCTGACCTTTAAATGACAATGTTTCCAACTGCTCCATATGCTTCAAGTTATATAACCAAGATTGATAAAAACAGGCTTTTGATTTTTCATAGTTGAAAATTTTTAGTTATTTAGTTATAATCGTTCAGACCCCTCACCCCTTACGGGGAGCTCCCCTACCTTAGGGGAGCTTTTCAGAATGACTCCTCGACACTACCTGCCTTGATACACACTAAAGATAACAGCCTGACACTACCTACCTTTATATTATATAGTATCACAAAACATAGTGTTTTTAAAAGCCCTCTAAAATAATCATAGCATCTTTAAAAACTCTCTTAAGACAATCATAGCGTCTTTGAAAGCTCCCCTAAGGTAGGGGAGCTGGCTCGCGCAGCGAGACTGAGGGGTATGAATAATGAAAAGACTGAGGGGTATGAAAAAGATATTATTCTTTTTCGCCGCTCAAAGTCTTTCTATATAACACCGGGTCAGCAAGGACCTGGAGGGCTTTGGCAAGGACTTTATCGTCTTTGAGGTTTTGTCTTAATTCCCCTTTCTGATAATAATAACGCTTGACGATCTCGGCAGAGAGGAGGCGTTTGATTTCCGGTTTGAAGCGGTCGAAATCGCGGCCGAGGTTTGGCGTCAGCTTTTCTTCGAGGGTTTTGAACAAGGTTGAATCATCTTCCAGATAACCTTCAAACTCCGCCACTTCCTTCAGATTCTTCAGTGCCTTCTCACTCTGGCGGTCGTAGGTAAAGCCCTTCTCGGAAGCATAGGCTTTGAAGGCTTCAAAATCCTCGTCGGAAAGCTGGAATTCCTCAACCGGAGGGATGGTCTTATGCTTCTGTGCCCAGTCGGTTACAAAATCCAACAACACCGTATCGACAGCCAGATAGTACATCAACGTCGGCATCTTCGGCTCTTCCACCTCAAACTCCGGACGTACGCCACCGCCATCACGGACCGGACGACCGTTGCGGGTATAGAAGACCGATGTCAGGCTATCGGGGATGGCAGCCACGGAACCGTCGGCCCGGCGATGCGAATAATCCAACTGCTGGATGCAGCGGCCGCTGGGAATATAATATTTACTGATCGTCACCTTCAGATTGCCGTTATACGGCAAGTCGCGCGACGCCTGCACCAGCCCCTTTCCGAACGAACGCTGGCCCACCAGCACCGCCCGGTCCATATCCTGAAGCGAGCCCGAAAGAATCTCGGCGGCAGAAGCCGAAGACCCGTTGATCAGCACCGCCATCGGCATCACCGTATCAATCGGATCGACCGGCGTACGGTAAATCCGGTTCATCGCCTTATTCTTAGCCTGGGTAGAAACCACCTTCGTCCCTTTCGGAGTAAACATCCCGACAATCTGCACCGCCCCATCGAGGATACCACCCCCGTTGTTGCGCAAATCGAGCACCAGCGCCTTGATATGATGGTTTTCCTTCAGGTCGAGAAAAGCCTTCTTGACCTCCTGCGCACTCTTGTCGGTAAAGCTCTGCAAATAGATATAGCCGATGCTATCGTTCTCCACACCATACCAGGTCACCTGATTCACCAGCACCTGCTTCCGGACCACCTCAACCTTCCGGGGCTTCTTCTCCCCCGGACGCTGGATGGTAAGCACCATCTTCGAGTTCGGCACCCCCTTCAGCAACTCGCTGACCTTATCGCTCGAAAAAGTAGAAACATCGACCGTATCAATCGCCAGAATCAGATCACCCGCCTTCAGTCCCGCTTCTGCCGCCGGCATCCCTTCGAACGGCTCGATAATCATCGTCCCTCCATTGGTCCTGCGCTGGCGGATATAAGCCCCGATCCCGCCATATTCGCCGGTCACCAACTGCTTGAAATCACCCATATCCTCTTCCGGGATATACTCCGTATAAGGATCCAGGCCACCCAGCATGGCATCGATACCGCGGCGGACCGTCTTGTCCACATCGACAGAATCGACATAAAACATTTCCACCTCTTTCACCAAAGCATTGAAAATGTCCAAATTCTTACTCACCTCAAAATGATTATCATTCTTCTCCTGTGCCCAGCCGGGAAACACAACCCCGGAAAGCCATAAGGCACATAACCAACCAAAAATACGTTTACGTTGCATTTTTTCGAGCTTCTTGCTAATAAATTAATTTTCTCAAGACACAAAAGTAGAAAGAAAATTCCAAATCCCTCGCTATTTACAGATGTTTAGCAAAACCAACTTGAAACATCGGGGGAATTACCTATCTTTGCCTTTTGTTAAATCTTGATATGCCTAATATTTCAGAGAATAATAAACGGATAGCCAAAAATACCCTGCTCCTGTACATGCGCACCCTCTTCATCATGCTGGTTGCGCTCTACACGAGCCGCGTCGTACTCAACGCCTTGGGCGTCCAGGACTACGGTATATATAATGTAGTAGGCGGCATCGTAGCCATGTTCGGGTTCATCAACAACTCCATGGCCACGGCCACCCAGCGCTACCTTGTCTTTGCCCTCGGAAAAGAAGATGCGGAGAATCTGCGCGAGGTCTTCAGCACCGCCCTGCAGATACACCTCCTCATTTCCGTCCTGGTCGTCCTGCTGGGAGAAACCGTCGGCCTCTGGTTCCTGCATGAAAAGATGCAGATACCCGCCGACCGCATGGATGCCGCATTCTGGGTCCTGCAATGCTCGATCGTCTCGGCAGTCGTCATGATCCTCAGCGTACCCTACAACGCCGACATCATCGCCCATGAAAAGATGTCGGCCTTCGCCTATATCTCCATTCTGGAAGCCGTGCTGAAACTGGCGGTCGTATATGCCCTCGTCCTGTCGCCCTACGACAAACTGGTCTTCTACGCCTTCCTGATCCTGGCCGTGCAACTGTTCATCCGGTTGTGCTACAGTTACTATTGCCACAAACATTTTCCCGAATCCAAATACCATCACCTCTGGAACAAGCCGCTGATCAAGGAAATGACCAGCTTTGCCGGATGGAGCATGTTCGGGAACCTCTCGGCCGTCCTTTCCAGTCAGGGACTGAACATGCTGCTCAACGTATTCTTCGGTCCGGTCGTCAATGCCGCACGTGCCGTCGCCGTCCAGGTACAGAGCAGCATGCAACAGTTTGTCGGAAACTTCCAGATGGCCCTGAACCCGCAGATCACGAAGACCTACGCCAAAGGAGAGATGGAAGAAATGCACAACCTGATTTTCCGGAGTGCCAAATTCTCCTTTTACCTGTTGTTCTTCCTCTCGCTGCCCGTCCTGCTGGAAACCAACTTCATCCTCACCGTCTGGCTGAAGACCGTACCCGACAATACCGTGCTGTTCTTACGGATCATCATCTGCACGTCCCTGATCTACTCGACCGCCAATCCGCTGATTGTCGCGAACCAGGCAACGGGACGAGTCCGGAAGTACCAGGCCGTATGCGGCACCATCCTCCTGATGATTCTCCCGATTTCCTATCTCTGTCTGAAACTGGGCTGTCCGGCCTATTCCGTCTTCATCGTCCATTTCGTCATCGAGATCATCACCCAGTTTGCCCGCATACGCATGCTCCGTCCGCTGATAGGCATCCGGATAAAAGACTATTTCCAACATATCTACCTTCAGGTAGCCCTGGTCGTCGCCTTGTCGGTCATAGCGCCCCTCCTCGTTTACCAAAACATGGACGACACGGCCTGGCGTTTCTTTACCGTCGGCGTGGTATGCGTCTTGTCGGTCGGCACGGTAACCTACCGGGTCGGACTGTCACCCCATGAGAGAGCCTTTGTCCGTTCGAAGGCCATCCATTTTTATCACAAAGCATTACACAAATGATCCATATTACAGAAAAACAAACTTGCTGCGGTTGTGCCGCCTGTGTGCAATGTTGCCCGAAACAATGCATCACCCTGGAAGAAGACCGGGAAGGGTTCCTGTATCCCCACGTGGATCCGGACACCTGCATCGACTGCCATCTTTGCGAAAAGGTATGTCCCTGCCTGAATCCGCCGGAGAAGATTGCCCCCACCGCAGTCCTGGCTGCCAAAAACCGGGATGAGGAAGAACGCATGGAGAGTTCGTCGGGCGGCCTATTCATCGCCCTGGCGAAACACACCCTCGCCCGGGGCGGGGTAGTGTTCGGAGCCGTCTTCGACGAACACTGGGAAGTAAAGCACACCTGCGCCGACACCATAGCGGGGGTGCTCCCCATGATGGGCAGCAAATACCTGCAAAGCCGCATCGGCAACAGTTTCCGGGAAGCCGAAAAATTCCTGAAAGCCGGACGAGACGTGCTGTTTGTCGGCACCCCCTGCCAGATAACGGGACTACACAACTTTTTACGGAAAGACTATCCCAACCTGCTCTCGGTCGATATCCTTTGCCACGGGGTGCCCAGTCCGGGGGTCTGGCGACGCTACCTGCTGGAAAGCACCCGCCGGGAAGCGAAAAGCCCCATCCTCACCCGAATAAAATTCCGGAGCAAACGGGAATATGGCTGGAGCAACTACTGTTTTGTGATTTCCGGCCAACCTGCCCCCGGGAAAGACGAGACCGTCCTGCATAGCGGCAGACGCGGGAAAGACGCCTATCTGCGCGGTTTCCTGTCGAACCTCTACCTGCGGCCGAGCTGCTACCACTGCCTGTGCAAGAACGGTGTCAGCCACAGCGACCTGACGATTGCCGACTTCTGGGGCATCAACCGGCTGATGCCCGACTTCCACGACGAGAAGGGAGTCGGACTGGTCCTGATAAGCAGTGAGAAAGGCCAACAAACCATCGACAGCCTCCCCTTGGAAACCCGGCCGTCGAGTCTGGATAAAGTCCGGCCGCTGAACGGAGGATTCCGGGAAGAAGTCAAAATCCCGCCCCAGCGGGACCTCTTCTACCAAGCCTTTCAGGAAGGCAAGCCGCTGCAGGAAACGATCGGCCGGCTCCTGCACGTCCCCTTGTACCGGAGAATCAGCCGCAAAATCAAACAAATCATCCGAAAACGAAGCAAACATTGACATTTATGAACATCGGCATACTTACCCTTCCCCTTCATACGAACTACGGGGGAATCCTTCAGGCGTACGCGTTGCAGACCATCCTGGAACGGATGGGACACGAAGCCTGTCTGATTGAAAAGAAAAGAAAACCCGCACGGCTGTCCGCCTGGAAAGCCCCGCTGCATTACGGGAAGCGGATCCTGCAAAATCTGCGGGGCGACTCCTTCCCGATCTTCCTGGAACGGAAGGTCAACCGGGAGACCCCCGTCATCCGGCAACATACCAACCGGTTTATCGAGCAATACGTCCACCGGAAAATAGTCGATGATTATTCAGCGGTACAGGAAAAGGATTTCGACGCCATCATTGTCGGCAGCGACCAGATCTGGCGGGCCAAATACCTTCCGCAAATCGCCCATTCCTATCTGGACTTCACCCGGGGATGGTCCATCAAACGCCTGGCTTATGCCGCATCGTTCGGCACCGACAAATGGGAATACACCCCCAAACAGACCCGGGAATGCGGAAAACTCCTCCAGGCCTTCGATGCCGTCTCGGTCCGGGAACAGTCCGGTGTCGATCTGTGCCTGACCCATTTCGGCGTGAAAGCCGAACATGTGCTGGACCCGACCATGCTGTTGACCCGGGAGGATTACCTCCGGCTGGCGGAAAAAGCCCCAACCTCGAAGGCACCGGGCAACCTGTTCTGCTACATCCTCGACCAGACGCCGGAAAAGACAGCCCTGATCGAGCAGACCGCCCGGGAAAAAGGGTTGAAACCTTTCCGGGTAAAAGCCAAGACCGGATACGGCAAAACGACGTTGGAAGAACGGAT
>CALVFH010000162.1 GCA_944326775.1 uncultured Parabacteroides sp. | reverse complement strand
GGAAACCGGCTGACAGGGATTGCTTTTTTAGTGATCCGCTTCCTTCCTCGCGGAAGTACTTGCTTGCGGAAACTTTTCAATTACACTACTATTATTATTAATACTAATTAAAAACGTTCGCCCTCACGGGGTACTGTATTTTTAATCCAGATGAAGGAGCTAAACTCCTTCACCTGATTATTACCTTATTTATTTTACGCTAACCTTAACAGCTTCTTCACCGTCAACGCTTACGATAGCGATACCTGCCGGTACGCTGATGGTTGCGTTGTCAGATGTCAAAACTTCGTTAGCTACGATCTGGCCAAGGATTGTAGATACTACTACGTTCTTGCCAGCTGCGTTCTTAACGTTAACGGCACCGTCGAGAGCTACGACTTTAACGTCGGTTGCGCTGATGGCTTCGTTAGCGGTCGGAGCAGCTACTTCTTCCAAAGTAACTTTAACGCGTTCTGCCTTAGCTGCTGTAGATTTCGTCCAAGTCAGTTTGCCATTCAGGTTTCTCAGATACAAAGTGTTTTTGTCCGTATCTGCAGATGTCTGACGGATGTAGTAATAACCATCTTCACTTTCGATAATCTGGAATTTGAAGCGGTTCAGACCACCTTCAGTACCCTTGTTGTCAGCATTCTGAGCGATAACAGTTTCTTCGGCTTTAATGATTGTCTTCATTGTATCCGGAGTAAGCAGAGTACCGGCCTTGAAGATAGCTTTTGTTGTCTCTTCATCCCATTCATAGCGTGTATCAACCGGAGCATTTACCAAGTACGGGATAGAGTCAACCGGGTTGAACAGATATAATCTTTCTGCAGTTGCATCACCACCGTTGATACCCTTAGAAATGTAGAATGAAGGAATAGCCTTGTTGGCATCTGTTTTTGCTACATAGAATGTTTCAGCTTCGTTGCTGCTAACAATACCTGAGTTATCTTCAGCTTTCGTGATATAGTTACCCATTTCAGTCTGCAGAGTAACATGGCCTTCTTTCTGCCAGCTAATTACCGGAGCATCAGCTACTAAGTAGGTCTTGATATCTGTTGCTTTTGAAGTTTCTAAAACAGATTGCATCATCAATTTATCATCACTACCAAATGCTTCATCATCATTATTTCCATATTTACCAGTATTATAGTCGTCAACTGACAAATAAGTTATACCGGTTGTACCGCTTATATTGGGTCTACCAGTTTTTATAGCAACGGAACCATCAACATTTTCTTTAATGTAAACAGGTGTTGCATAATCATCAGTGTTTAAGCTAACGTCATTACCACCAATTCTAATATATCTATCTTTAGCTTGACCATCTTGTACTAATTGCAATTTGTATGGTTGAACAGCTACAGTATCGCCAGCCTGCTTAATTGTTGCTTTACCATCTTTGATATAGTAATAGTCATAAGCCCTATATTCCGGATTCTTCTGAGCTTTTACCAACTGCCATTGAACAGCTTCAGAAACATCATCAGTTAATTTATCCCCGGTAGTCGGGAATGCGTTGTTTTCTACAATAGGATAGTATTTGTTTGAAGTCGGCTCCATATCACGAGCGAATGTCATTGTCATGATAGTTTCGTCTTCAACATTCAAATAACCATCGAATTTATCTACAGAAGTAACCGGAATAAGTTTAATCAAAGTCTTACCCAAATCGCTTGACGGTTTAACTTCGTTGACATCTCCATTATTCTGGATATCTGCAACATATAAGCTAGTTGTACCCATTGCAATAGAATATACGCCTTCACCTTCAGCCGTTTCCGGATAAAGCATTGTAGTAAAGCTAAAACCTGTTTCACGGTTTGTGAATGTGATGTTCTTATCAACTACCTTAGATACAACGAATTCGAATTCCGGAGTATTCAGATCAGCCAAAGCAACACCCTTAGCCCAATAATGATCCCCAGAAGAAACCATCAGATACTTACCGTATTCAGATTCATCATCGCTTTCGTCACCGCTTACGAACTGGATGTTGTAAATAGCAGCACCATTTTCATTCAGGATCTTGCCGGCAACCGGGTCGATAGCTGAAGTCTTAGCCAATGTGAATACGAAGTTGTTTGTAGCGTAATCAGCTGTAGCCAAATATTTGGTAGAACCGTAGTGTACAGCGATAACGTTCAAAGACAGAGATTTTTCTGCATGAGCTGTATCATTAGCCTTTGCCTGATAACGTACTTTATCCAAAGCCAAAGCATATTTGCCAGCTACACCTGCATTTTCCCAACCTTTGAAGCAAGCGTTGAATACAGAAATCTGATTGCCTGAAGTTTGCTTATTTGCATCAACAGCACCCGGTCTTACTTCTGTATAGCAGTTCAAGTCTTTACCGGAAACTGTAGTCAAAGTGAATCCACGACCGGCGGCCTGTTCGTCTGCATCGTCAGCCACATTGCTTGAAGGACTAACCGCGATGAATGTACAGTTCAGCAAATAATCTTTCTTTTCGGCAGCAGTGCCTGTAGAAGGATAATCTCCTGCAGGAGTTTCAACTGCAAAGTATGTACCTGCCGGGAATGAATATTCACTATCCCAAGTTATATTATCCGTAGATTTAACCTGAATAGCCTTAACTTTACTTTCACCAAAGATATTGGTTACGCCTTCTTCAATTTCAAAATTGAAACCGGAGAGGTTATAAAGAGCATTCAAACCTGTTGCATCTGAAATTTCAGTATCATCTACAGAATACAGATTGAAGATATTAGTAGTTTGAGCTGCTTTACCTACGACCTGAATATCATCATTAGCAGAAGTATTCAAGTACAAAGCCATATCATTGGTGTTGTCGCCATCATTTAATGTTGTCGTAACAAGCAATCTATAATTAGTTCCTCCAGATCCATTGGCGTAAGATTGTTGAGTGTCACCGAATGAGAACTGCGTTGCGTCATTTGCATCTGCCGGAACATCTGTTTCCATCTGGTTAAAAGCTCCACTATTATTATCTACAGTCAGTTTTTTACCTGTTGCAACGTTAGTAAATTCATAGGAATATTTACCACCATCATTGTGAACGGTTACAGTCCATAAGAATCGATCCTGAGGATCACCAATAAGAGAATTGGCATCACGTACCAAGAATTTTACAGCTTTTTGTTCTGCAGGATCAGTACCACCCCATTCCATACCCAGAACTTTTTGATTTGTCAAGGCATTACCTCCATCTTGTACAATGAAATACTTTTTAGAAGTATCCAAGGGGTTGCTTGCAGACACTTTATCACCAATAGGCAACGTAGTCTGTGCAAA
>CALVFH010000161.1 GCA_944326775.1 uncultured Parabacteroides sp. | reverse complement strand
GACTTGGATAGACTGGAGATTCTTTCGTTGGCAAGCAATAACGTATCGGAAGTAATTTTGCCGAATGAAAAAGGCAACCTCCGTTCACTGATGTTGCCATATACAAAAGTAAACAGCCTGATTGTTTCTCCCTATACGGCACTCGAATATTTGGATGTTACCCAAACGCCGTTGCAAGCACTCGACTTGTCAAACAATACAAACCTGACAGAACTCTTCTTGAACTATACAGCAGTGGAAGGCATAGAGACTACAGCTGTAACGGAAAATTTGGTTAGCTACGGCCTGCCATCTACGGCAACGAGCATTGACCTCAGAAAGTTCCCGAACTTGAAACACTTCAATCCATCGGGAACTACAATGCGATTCAGCGACGTGAAGAACCCAAGACAGATGGAAGAAACGTATGCTTCTACAACTTACTATACAGGGACTTCTGATCGAGAAGGTCTCAGCACCTACGGCAGCACCTTGAGTTTCCCGGATGAAATGACAGTCAGCGGACAACCATCAAGCATCACGTGGAGTGCACTGGACGGCTTCGACTTAACAGACATATCCATTAATGCAAGTGGCAACTCCTATACCATTGCCGATGACGTTCCTCCGAGAGCATCTATCTCTGCCCAGATAACGAACACCATGTTCCGAGGCTGGACGCTATATATCCAAACCACTGTCTATACCTGCGACGGCGATGCGAACTTGGATAGAACCGTGAATGTAGCCGACATCACGGCGACAACCAGCTATATCCTCGGCGACATCGAGAATATGATTGATCGCTTCGGAGATAACGAAGCCGATGTAAACTACGACGACTATATAAATGTAGCCGACATCACCGGCATCGTCAACATCATCCAAGTCAAGCCCGTCACAAAGGCAAGCACCCTGCGCGACGCTTATCAGCCGACCGTGCTCCTCGAACTCGACGACAAGGGCTTCCTCACGATGACCAGCCAGGTGCCGGTTGCCGGTATCCAACTGGAGTTTGCCGGAGCTACTGCCGAACTGCCGCTGTTGGGCGAAGCTGCCCACCTCACGCAGGCTTCGACGCTGAAAGGCGACACGCTGCGCACCCTCGGCTACAGCATGGACGGCAAGACGATTCCTGCCGGAAAGACGGTGATCATGCAGCTGCCGGCTGGCGTGAAACTGCTGAAGGCAGCCTTCTCGGATGCTGAAGCAACCTCGCTGAAGGCGGAAGGCGACATCCTCCCGACAGCCATCGAAACTATCCAGACTGCCGACCAGGCCGAAGCGGTACGCAACTACCCGAACCCGTTCAGCGGTAGCACCACGTTCAGCTACACCCTGAAGGAACCGGCGACGAAGGTGGCTATCCAAATCTTCTCGACCAGCGGCGCACAGGTAGAGACCCTCGAAGGACTGCCGGGCAATGCCGGACTGAACCGCTACACGACGGGCATCCAACTGCCTGGTGGCATCTACTACTATCGTCTGTTGCTGGACGGCAAGGCTGCCGGTGAAGCCAACACGATGATGATTAAGTAACCATATATATAATGTATAGGCACGGACGGCTCGCCTGCTGTCCGTGCCCCTTAAAACAACAAGAAGATGAAGACATACAATATCATAAAAGGAATTGCCTCCCTGGCCCTCTCGTTCTGCCTGGCTGGGACGGCAAACGCCCAGAGTTGGGGCCTCGAAGAAACCCAACTGACAACCGCCGGAGGACGGGATACCCTCCGCATCCAACTGACGGAAAACGACTTTACTTTCACCTCCTTCCAAACGGACGTCACGCTACCTGAGGGCTTGATGATTACCGACAGCCCCTTCCTCGGCACAGGGATGGCAAACGGGCACACCATAAGCTGGGAAGCACAGACGGGAAATACCTACCGCTGCGTGGCTTACAGTGGAAACAACAACGATATGAAGGCAACGGAAGGGACGCTGCTTTGCATCCCGGTGCAGTTGACAACGAGCTTTAAATCCGGCAACGTGACGGTGACGAATGGGTTGCTGGCGAATAAGAAGTCGGAGACGCAGCCGGTTGGCGACCTCAACACGACGGTAAACGCTACGATTATCAAGAAAGATATTGTGGTGAATGTGTCGGGGTTGGAACAGAAGTTCAATGATACTATCCCAGCCGAAATCACCTATACAACTGTCCCGGAAGGCTTGAAACTGACAGTAGGGTATTACATGAATGCGGAATGCACTCAAGAAGCTACAGCTGACAGCCTGAAGCAAGAAGGAACGTTCTACGTGAAAGTCTCTTATGCAGGGGATGAAGACTACAACGCTTTCGAGCAAATCTATACGATGGTCTTGACGGCAAAGGTGGATATCGCAATGGACCAGATTACTCCTCCGACGGCATCGCCGCTTATCGAGGGGCAGCTGCTCTCCACTTCCTTGCTGACAGGAGGTAGCGCAAAGGAAACAGAAGTATCGGGCGGCCTGCCTATCCCCGGCGAATTCGTCTGGACAAACGGAAACACCGCAGTGGAGGCAACAGCCGACTCGGTTGAATACTCCGTTACCTTTATCCCGCAAAACCAGGCTTATTACAATGCAGCCTATCTCAATGTGAAGGTAGCAATAACCCCGACTTACCTGATTACGGCTCTTTCTGGCGACGGCGGTACCGTAGCAATCACCGGACAGACAGAGAACAACCTCTATACGAAAGATCAAAAGCTGACCTTAACGGCTATCCCCGATGAGAATTATGAATTAGCCGGATGGACTATGAACGGCACACCCGACGGAAAAGAACTGGAAAGAACAGTAACTGCCAAAGAGGATGCAACCTACTTTGCTACGTTTGCCCCCATCACCCATGCCATCACCCTGACTACCGAGGGCGAAGGCTCGCTGAGGGTAACCAACAACGGCTCGACAGTTAGCAACGGCTCCAGTGTGCACCAAGGCACAACCCTCCAAGTTATAGCAGAGCCAATCAACGGCTGGGAGTTGTCTTCATTGACGGTCAATAGTGCAGCCCTGCAAGGCAACCAGCTGAAGGTAACTGCAGCAACAACCATCAAGGCCGTGTTTGCCCGGAAGCCGGCAGCCAACTATACCGTAACTGTAGCCGATGCTGAAAACGGACGTACATTGGTGTACAAGGCAGACGGTTCTCTGGTTCCTTCCGGTTCGAGTGTTACTGCTGGCACACAGATTCGCATCATTACATTACCAAATGCTGGATATGTGCTTAACACCATCACTCCCCAAGTAGAGGGTTTGTACACAGTAACAGGAGATGTAACCATCACACCCAGCTTTAAAAAGCAGCAGTTTACCATCAAGGCTGAGACGAAAAACAGCGACAACAGCACAGGCGAAACAGCCGGAACAATTACCGTAGACAAACAATCTGCCGAATACGGAGAAACTATCACCTTCACGGTAGAAAAAGCTACCCCGCTT
>CALVFH010000160.1 GCA_944326775.1 uncultured Parabacteroides sp. | reverse complement strand
GCAACACTACCACACATGAACACGATCATGAACACGAATCCCATGAACTGTCCGAACATGAGCATAGCGAACATGAAGAACATGAAGAAGCTCACCAGCATGGCGATGAAATCAGTTTCAAGAAAACCAATGCCGAAGCCATCGGTTTGCAAACCCAGGTGATGAAACCTGCGCCATTTACCGAAGTAATCAAAACCAGCGGGCGCATCATCGCTGCCCAAGGAAGTGAATCGACCATTGTGGCAACTGTTCCCGGAGTAGTAACTCTCGGGAAGCTTCCCTTCATTGATGGTACCGCCGTTAGCAAAGGACAGACCATTCTCTCTTTAGCCTCAAATGCGCTTTCTGAAGGAGACGTTGCGGCCCGCGCCAAACACAATTACGAAAATGCCAAGAAAGAATACGAGCGCATGAGCCAGCTGGTAGATGACCGCATCGTTTCACGCAAGGATTTTGAACAGGCACGCCTCAATTACGAAAATGCCAAAGTCGCCTACGATGCCATAGCCGGCAAGCAAACGGCAAAGGGGGTTGCCATTACAGCACCCATCAGCGGCTATTTAAAGAACATTCTCGTGAAAGAAGGAGACTATGTTACCGTAGGCCAGCCTTTGGCCACCCTCTCTCAAAACAACCGCCTGCAGCTCCGCGCCGATGTTTCTGAGAAATATTATTCCATCCTGCCCCTGATTCGTTCGGCCCATTTCAAGACGCCTTACGACGACCAGGTTTATAAGCTCGACGACCTGCACGGACGGATGGTAGGTTATGGAAAAGCGGCCGACGACGTTTCTTTCTATATCCCGGTTACCTTCGAATTCGACAACCGAGGCAATATCATCCCGGGTTCATTCGTTGACATCTACCTGCTGACCCGCCCTGTTGAACAAGCGCTTACCTTACCGATTTCGGCCTTGATTGAAGAACAGGGACTTTATTTCGTCTATCTTCATGTCCATGAAGAAGCCTACAAGAAACAGGAAGTCAAGCTGGGATTCAACGATGGAGAACGCGTGCAGATCCTTTCCGGCCTACACGAAGGAGATGAAGTGGTAACTACCGGTGCCTACCAGATTAAGTTAGCTTCCGCCTCAAATGCGATTCCTGCCCATACCCATCATCATTAATAGTTACTCCTAAACACGTAGATATATGTTAAACAAAATCATACATTATTCTCTCCACAACCGGTTACTCATACTCATCTGTGCCGTCTTACTGATGGTCGGGGGTATCTATACGACCTACCATACCGATGTGGATGTATTTCCTGATTTGAACGCGCCTACGGTCGTTATCATGACCGAAGCCAACGGCATGGCGCCGGAAGAGGTAGAGCGCATCGTCACCTTTCCGGTTGAGACCGCCGTCAACGGAGCAACCGACGTCCGCCGAGTCCGCTCCTCCTCTACTACCGGCTTCTCGGTAGTCTGGGTAGAGTTCGACTGGGGTACGGACATCTATCTGGCACGCCAGATTGTTTCAGAAAAACTGGCCATCGTAAGCGAGAGCCTTCCCGATTACGTGGGAAAACCTACTTTAGGTCCCCAATCGTCCATCCTGGGAGAAATGATGATTATCGGCATGACTTCCGATACCACCAGTCTGCTCGACCTCCGTACGATTGCCGACTGGACCATCCGTCCGCGGCTTCTCTCTACCGGAGGAGTAGCCCAGGTAGCCGTCATCGGCGGAGACATCAAGGAATACCAGATTCTGCTCGACCCGGCCCGGATGAAACACTACGGGGTCGGATTAGACGAAGTGCTGACCGTCTGCCGCGCCATGAACCAGAATGCCAACGGAGGCGTCCTCTACGAGTTCAGCAACGAATACATCATCCGCGGCGTCCTCTCGACGGCCAAAGCAGACGAGCTGGCCAAAGGCGTCGTGAAAACCTTGCCGGGCAATGTGCCTGTTCTTCTCCAGGATATCGCTTCGGTACAGATCGGCAGCAAAAGTCCGAAGTTAGGACTGGCTTCCGAGAAAGCCAAGCCGGCTGTGCTCATCACCGTCACGAAACAGCCAAACACCAGCACGCTCGACCTGACCGCCAAGTTAGACGCTACCGTAGCCGATTTGCAGAAGAACCTCCCGGCAGACGTACATATCTCTACCGACATCTTCCGCCAGAGCCGATTCATCGACAGCTCCATCAACAACATCAAGGACTGTCTGATCGAGGGCAGTTTCTTCGTAATCGTCGTGCTCTTCCTCTTCCTGATGAACGTCCGGACCATGGCGATCTCCTTGGTTGCCATGCCGCTCTCGCTGCTGGTCTCCATTGTGGTGCTCCACTACTTGGGACTGACCATCAATACGATGAGCTTGGGTGGTCTGGCCATCGCCATCGGCTCGCTGGTGGATGACGCCATCGTTGACGTGGAAAATGTCTATAAACGCATCCGGGAAAACCGGCTTCTGCCCGTGGCGGAGCAACGTCCGATTCTGGATGTCGTCTTCGACGCCTCCCGCGAGGTCCGCATGCCTATTCTCAACTCTACGCTGATTATCATCGTCAGCTTCATTCCCTTGTTTTTCCTGACGGGGATGGAAGGGCGCATGCTCATTCCTTTGGGAATCGCCTTTATCGTAGCCTTGTTTGCCTCTACCGTCGTCGCCCTCACGCTGACGCCGGTCCTCTGCAGCTACCTGCTGAACAAAAAGCATGGCGACAAGCCCGAACAGGACTCCCCCATCGCCCAAAGGCTGCGTGCGGTTTACCGCATCGCGCTGGAAGGGGCCATCACCCACCGCAAATGGGTCCTCGGCACCACCTTCGCCCTGTTTGCCGTCTCGCTCGGGCTGTTCTTCACGTTGGGACGCAGCTTCCTCCCTCCGTTCAATGAAGGATCGTTCACCATCAACGTGAGCACACTCCCGGGCATCTCGCTGGAAGAGTCCGACAAGATCGGACGCCGCGCCGAGGAGCTGCTGCTCCAGGTTCCCGAGATCCAGACCGTCGCCCGCAAGACAGGCCGTGCCGAACTGGACGAGCACGCCCTCGGTGTGAACGTCAGCGAAATCGAAGCGCCCTTCGAACTGGACGGCCGGACACGCGACGAAGTCACCGAAGACGTCCGCCAACGCCTTTCTACCATCAGCGGAGCGAACATCGAAATCGGCCAACCCATTTCGCACCGCATCGACGCCATGCTGTCGGGTACGGAAGCCAATATCGCCATCAAAATTTTCGGTACGGACCTCAACCGACTCTTTTCGATAGGCAACCAGGTGAAAGACGCCGTCCAGAACATCGACGGATTAGTGGATCTGAAGGTCGAACAACAGATCGAACGCCCCCAGCTCACCATCACGCCACGCCGCGAACTGCTTGCCAAATACGGTATTCCATTGCCTGAATTCGGAGAGTATGTCAACGTCATGCTGGGGGGAGAGGCCGTCAGCCAAGTTTATGACGACGGCAAGTATTTCGACCTCACCGTCAAGGCTTCGAACGACAGCCGCCGCACGATGGAAGACATCCGCAACCTGATGATCGACGCCAACGGCCAGAAGGTGCCCCTCTCCTACGTGGCCGACATCCGCTCAGCTTCCGGGCCGAACACCATCAACCGCGAGAACGTCCAGCGCAAGATTGTGGTAAGCGCCAACGTCGCCGGACGCGACCTCCACGGCGTGGTGAACGATATCCAGAAGGCCGTCGCCCAGAACATCGCCCTTCCCGAAGGCTATCACATCGAATACGGTGGGCAATTCGAGAGCGAGCAAGCCGCCAGCCGTACGTTGCTCCTGACTTCGCTCATGTCGATCCTCGTGATCTTCCTTTTGCTCTACCATGAGTTCAAGGATGCGCGGGAAAGTGGCGTGGTACTCCTGAATCTCCCGTTGGCACTCATCGGAGGGGTGTTGATCCTCTGCCTGACCTCCGGGGAGATCAGCATCCCGGCCATCATCGGGTTCATCTCCCTCTTCGGCATCGCCACGCGCAACGGAATGCTGCTGATCAGCCATTACACCCAGCTGCGCTCAGAGGGGCTTCCGCTCCACCAGGCAGTCATCCAGGGGTCGCTCGACCGCCTCAATCCGATTGTCATGACCGCCCTCAGTTCGGCGCTCGCTTTGATCCCGCTGGCCATCAACGGCGACCTGCCAGGCAATGAAATCCAGAGCCCGATGGCGACCGTCATCCTCGGAGGCCTTCTCACCTCCACGCTCCTCAATGGCTTCATCATCCCGATCATGTATTTATGGATGAACAAAGGCTTCGGCAAACAACAGTAACCATACATTATAATAAATAGAGACTTATGCATACGAAAAACATAAAATCATTCCTTCTCGCCTGTGCTTCGCTGGCCTCCGTACTGACGGCGGCGGCTCAGGACGGGGCGGCCCGCATCGAAGGTGGCATCCCGGAGGTGCTCCAGCTCGTGGGCGTAAACAACAAAGACCTCCGTGCCGGCGAGGCGGGGGCGGAATCGCTCAAACTCCAGGCGCGGAGCGAGAACAACCTCAATAATCCGGAGGCCACCTACTCGCACCTCTGGGGCAACAAGGAGGGAATGGGCTACACCGGCGAGTTTATCCTCAGCCAGGCGTTTGATTTCCCCACCCTCTACTACCAGCGCAACCGCCAGAACTCGTCGCGCTTCGCCTCCATCGACGCGAGCCAGCAAACCCTCCGTCAGCAGGTCCTCCTACAGGCCGAGCAAGCCTGCATCGACCTGGTTTACCTCAACCAGTTGCGCAGCCTCCTCGCCCAGCGCCTCAGCAACGCCGAGGAACTCCGCGACTTCTACGCCCGACGCCTTGAGCAGGGCGACGCGAACATCATCGAAACCAACAAAATCGAGCTGGAACTGCTCAACGCCCGCAACCGCTACCGCCAAAACGAGGTGGCACGCCAGGCCAAGCTCCAGGAACTCGCCGCCCTCAACGGCGGGATGCCCATCAGCTTCGAAGACAC
>CALVFH010000159.1 GCA_944326775.1 uncultured Parabacteroides sp. | reverse complement strand
TCTCGATTGCGGGTGCAAAGGTACATACTCCCCCGCTACTATCCAAACTTTTTTCAAGGTTTTTTTCGGGAAAATGTTAGCAGAAATAACATTCAAACTGACAATCAGAAAGTTAAATATTCAATTTTAATCACACAATCATCTTCTGCGACGCACAGAACGAGTAGGAACTGTTTTAGCCGCTTTAGGAGCTTTCACTTTCACTTCTTTCTGCTTTGCCTTTGAAGCTCGTGCAGAAGATTTATCCGTATTTTTTACCTCTTTACTATTACTAACCACCTGCATTGTCGTATCAGGTTGTAGCCAAAGAGAGTTTTCAAAAGATACTAATTGATTTTCAATTCTCTCTTGTTCCTTCTTTAAGGAATCTGGAGTCGGACAATAGGCCTGTAGAGGTTGATTCAAAAGATTCTGAGTTTTAATAATTTCTCCATTAAACATACGACGACGGAAATAATCATCATAAGTAAATGTCATTACATTATTAGTATTCGACGTCATAATGAATGTATTAGAAATATACGGGCGCAATGCTTCATATGGGACCCAAAACATAGCCATTGTTGTTTCCCCAATATCCCCATTTTCAGTCAAGATTGGACAAATAGCTAAAGTCTTTACATCAAAAACAGAATTTTGTTGATCAAAATACCATGCCTCTTTAATATAATAAGAGCGAACTTCTGCTGAAGGGATATCACTTTCATTCACCACAAAAGAAGCAGGTAGATTTCCTTTCCCTGGAATTTCTTCATAAAAGATATGAAACCTATCTAACATATCTTTCAAATTCACCTTATGAGTATCACTAAAATCCTCATAACCATCAAGATATTCATATACAGTCAACTTGTCTTCACAAATTAATTGAAATATCATTGAGAAAAGATTCATCTGCCCATTTATTGGTTGTGTCGGATAATATAACGGAGCATTCGCCTCTTCCATCAAATTAATCTGGCGGTAAATCACTCGCATCCAACGAGCTTTACTAATATCTTGATCCATCCGTTCATTTAAATCCTGAGCACGCACCGTCAATTTTGGCAAATTACTTTCGGCTTCCACATTCGGACGCTCTCCACGACTCGCAACTGGAGACCGACGCCGATTTTCCTGATTCTCACTATTATTTTGCGCAGTCATAGGCATAATAGCCCAAAAGGCAAGAGCAAGAGATACTATGTAATGAAAGCTTTTCATATTTAATCTATCTACATCTTAACTTAATTTACTATTACTTCTATTGGAGAAATGTTACGTTCTTTCCCGTCTGGTCCTTTTACTAAGACACGAGTTATAAAGAAACGTTTTCCCCTTGTTAACCGACGAATATAATCTTTCTGTCTCTGAGAAAACTCTCGACCTTGAGCCACTTCAGGAATCACATTTCCCATAGAATCAAAAAAGGTCAATTCAAAACTAAGTACTGTAAATGGCACATTCAACAAATCATCATCTATAGCTGCCATAATTCCGTCCGCACCTATCAAATCGCGTTTCGATATTTTCCCACCACGGAATTTCTTCATATTCCCATTAACATCCTTATATTCAATATAGGGCATTGGATCAGGCAATGCACGAACACGAAAAGATGTTTTTGCCATCTCAATAATACGTCCATTAGCCATCTTCGCACGAACCGAGATTACAGCATCTGTACCAACATTTGTCGGACGAGCCTCCCATTGATTCCCTTTTCGCGTCAGTGTACCATTTGTCATAGTCGCCTGAACATTACTCCCTGCTACGCCTGGAACTGCTATACTAATAGGATTCGCAATACCGGCATATAACACATTCATCAAGGTCGGAGCCACTGTCGCTATCGGATCAGTTACAAAATATTCGCTTTTAAAAGGATAACGTATCATTAGCCCCTCACTATTAGGCATTTGAATGTATCCTTCTACCGGGAAAGAACCCGTCATATTTGCTGATGCAGTAAAAACACCTTCATTTTCTGGAGAAAGCTCCTTACCATTAACAAAAATAGAAGGACGTTTTGTAGAATCGACAGCCGAAAGAACTATGTTCGCACGATATTGCCCCCCTTTCATAACATTTTGACTTTCCGGAATTACTTGAGCTGTTATCTGATTTACTCGATAATCTCCTACATCAACACTACTCAACAAATTCGACAAAACTTCGCCTTCTGCATAACGAATATCACTCTGCAATTTAGTCAATAAAGTGATAGCTGCAGCTACAGGCATATTTTCAAACAAAGCATCTTCCCACTTCCGTTTGCTAATACGCATGGACTGCTTGGGAGGCTCCGTAGAAAGAGCAGTTTCAATAATACGTGTTTTAGCAGTGTCTTGAACTAAATTAGCCATAAAAACACGATAATGATCTACAGCCTCACGCAACTTTGCGCCCTCTCCCGTCATCGGTGCCAACATAACCCGAGCTGCAGCTTCTAAATCATCCTTACGCTCAATATTATTCACATCTGCATCTTTTCCATCTGCAACAACTGCAATACGCGCTTTAAGTTCCTGAATATAACTATATAATGAATCAGACTTCTGCTTCACCTCATTTTTCTTCAAATACCACTCTTGAACTTTTGTAGGATTCAATTGATAATAATCATCTATTTCATTAGCAACCAAATTATTTCGTTTCGATGAATTATCAATAGAAGTATGTAAACTGTTTTCTACCAATTCAAAACCGTCAAGCACTTCTGTAGAGACATTCAACGCCATCATTGCGATGAACACCAAATACATCAGATTGATCATTTTCTGACGAGGAGAATTCGGATTATTTGCTAGTCCTGCCATATGCAAAAATTAATTGAATGAAGAACATAAGCTCAATAATTATTTATATGGTTGCTGATACATTTGTTGACCATACATAGGTGGTTGCTGATACGGCTGCTGATATGTCGGCTGTTGCGGTGAATTCATATTAATTGTCATAGCCTGCAACAAACGACTATACACTTGATTCAATTGCATCAATTGCTGTGTCATCTTTTCTGTTTCACTATGGAATACAGAACTATCCACAACAGAACTGTTGTACATTTCTTTAATACGATTCAATCCTGCATTAATCTGCTCAATATGTTCAACCTGCGAGCTTATAGTCCTTAGCTGAGCCTCATAAACTGCATTTAAATTAGTAACATTCTGATTCAAGAATTCCATCTGCTGAACATAACCTGCGGCATTACGAGTAATTCCATCAGAATTATCATTAATATTTTGATATGCCGTTAACAACGTATCAGAAGCATGCGTTAAAGAGCTAGTTACTTGAGTGAAACGCTCCATCTGTTCTGACATCGAAGATAACTGCTCTAGATATTTCTGAGTTGCCTCTGTCAATTCAGCCATTTTAGAAATTTGTTCTGCTGCTCCACTAAGTTTCTTAATACTTTCCGAAAGATTCTTAGTATCCTCCTCTGTAACATTAAGACCAAGTGAAGCTGCGGCATTCGCCCCTGCAGAAACATCTACCGCCGTAGTCCCTGTAACAATAGCGCCTTGTATTCCACCAACAACCTGAGAATTTCCCACGACTTCTCCATTTTCAAACTTTGGACGATCTAACGGATTCTTGGATTTCAAAACAGGAAAAACATCTTCCCAATGATATTCATCATTCGGACGCTCAAAAGCAGAAATAAAAAAGACAATTGCCTCAGTAACCATCGCCACAAATAAAATCTGATTGGCATACGGCAAATGCAACAGCTTAAACAAAGCGCCTAAAATCACAATAGAAGCACCCCAACTATAACAGAAATTCAAAACACGTTTTCCTTTTTCACTAGAAAGGAACATTTCCACAATATTCTTGTATCTCCTATATTTTCCCATAATATTTATACTTTTTCAAATTGAACTTTGATGATATTTAAAAGACTTTTCATTTATTCTTCCCCTTGGAAAATCCAATTTGAGTCCTCACACAACGGAACCCAATATAAGAACGTGTTTCATTTTGATATTCAAAAGAGCGCATATCTGAACGAATAAACTGTGCGACATCTTTCCAAGAACCTCCACGCACTACTTTCTTCTTCATTGCATAAGGATCCTCTTTTGCTGCATTATAGCGTAATTCAGGATTCATGTCGCTCATCTGACTGGGACCAGACTCAGAATAAGCTGTTGATGTCCATTCCGCCACATTACCAGCCATATCATACAAGCCAAAATCATTTGCGGCAAAAGATGCTACCCGTGAAGTTATCAAATGACCATCTTCTGTATAGTTTCCTTTTCCAGGTTTAAAATTACCTAAGAAACAATCTTTTTCATTCTTCAGATTATCGCCACCCCAAGGATATTTATTTTCATTTTTTCCTGTACGTGCAGCATATTCCCATTCACCCTCCGTCGGCAAACGGAATGGCTCAATTACCTGACCTGCAGGCAAAGTCAATGATTGTTTATATAAATTCGTACGCCATACACAAAACGCAGTTGCCATCTCCCACGATATACCCACCACAGGATAATCATCATAACCAGGGTGACTGAAATACATTCGCATATATGGCTCATTATAAGCATTATTGAAATCATTTACCCAACAAGACTCATCTGGGTAAATATTCACAATCCGAGTATGGAGAAAATCCCACGGTCCACTTAATGGTCGAGTAATTGTTTCATTTACAATCTCTCCATTTTCATCTATATATGCGGTATCCTTCGAAATCATCACCACCTCATTCGGGTCTATTTGAATGTCTGTATTTCGAACACGATCTCTAGGATCAAGTTGATATTTACGTAAAGCAGCAGTTGTATAGTCATACCACTCATACTTATATACCATCTGCTTAGCATCCAGCTGTTTTTCTCCCGTCACTGGATTTGTATAATAAACACTTTCTATTGCGCGTATTTCATCCTCGTTGGCTCGTTTCCAAGGAATCGGACGACTCCAATCCAAATGAGGGGTAACAGGTTCCCCATATTTATCTTCTGTAATTTTAAACAAATCATTTCCTCCATACGCGGGATCAGCCAGACGCTCACGAATAATAGAATCGCGTACCCAATATACAAACTGCCGATATTTAGCATTCGTGATTTCCGTTTCATCCATCCAAAATGCATCTACTGAAATACCTTTAGTTTCCGGAGCGATTCCCCAAATAGAATCTTTATCAGATGGCCCCATATCAAAAGCACCACGCTTAATCAACACCATTCCATATGGGGCCGGCTCATTAAAAGCCATTCCTCTAACTCCTACAACTTCGCCACCACTTCCAGAAAAAGACTTCCCGCACGAAGTAAGTAATAAAGTCACCGCTATAAGTGCTGTCAATACTTTTTTCATACCTTATAAAATACGTACGCTTTTATGCTTATTTTTTCCTGATTTCGTTTTATTTAATTTCAAACGATATTGTATCACAATTTCATGACTTCCACTTGTTGCCCTTCGAATAGCCGTCGTGGGATAACTATAAGCATACCCCACTTGGAAGCGACCAATCTTAGCACCCAGCAACAAAGCAACAGATTCATTAATACGCCAAGCCAACCCTCCGCTAAACATCTTATTATATTCCAACCTTGCCGTAATATCCGCATGAAAGTTTGTTAAATCTGTCAATAAAAATACAGAAGGTTGCAATTCATATAACGGATTCCGAAATGGAATATTATATCCTCCCATAAAATTTAATAAGCTTCCAATCCACGTATACACATTCTCCTCATATTGCAATGTTGGATTCGTAACATGTGTATACCCAATACCTGCATAAAAATTTTTATGCACAAAAAAGACACCCACATTAATATCTAATGCCATCGCTTGCGAATTAGTAGTAGGGAAAGCCTCATCTGTTTGGCTATGAAAATCACTCTGCGGGAAATAGAGGCTATCTGCATCAAAAGCCATATTCACTAATCCAATTTGGACACCTCCACTCATGACTCCTCCAAACAGTTTATGCTTATATGCATATTGTACTCCTATATGCATATTGCGATACAACCCTTCGCTTTTATACATAGCAGCCAAACCTATACCATGCTGAGTTTTCCCCAACTTCAAAGGCATGTCTGCATTAACAAAGAAGGAACGTCCAGCTCTCGGAATGCCCAGCCATTGCTGGTTAAACAACGCCAACATCCGTAAATCTTCAGTTGAACCTGCCGACGCTGGATTATAATAACTCGTTGCCAAAAAGTAATGACTCAATGCCACATCATACTGGGCATGAATTTTACCTAGACAACATAACAAACCAGCAACAATCAAACAGATTACTTTTTTCATTTACTTGAACTGTATCATTCCTTTCTATCTTATTCCAACGAAAAAACTTGAAAAGTATTGCTTTAGTCTTTTTATAAACATAACATTAGGCACGGACTACACAGACTAAATATCCGCGAAATCCGTGCCTACCTTTCGTGAATGCTTCGAATCAATATTCCTCCTCGTTGAAGA
>CALVFH010000158.1 GCA_944326775.1 uncultured Parabacteroides sp. | reverse complement strand
TTCCATAGAACTAATTGTTATTTAAATCTGAGCCCAGGGGGGCGTCAGTTTCTTACTTGCAGTTTCACAACGGTTTCTCCCATGCGGACAATATAGATACCCGCTGTCAAGTTGCCAAATTCGCGTTGGCCGGTTACCTTGTCGGTTGCTACGACAGCGCCTGCCATTGAGATAATCTGCACGTCTGTCGGTTCCGGAGTAATCACGACAATCTTGTTGGCCTGGCTATAAGCGCGGGCGTCGGTTGCCGAGATTTCCTCGTTGGCTACCGGATAGCCGTTCAAACCGTAGATCTTGACATAGATGTCGGTCTGGACGTTGCGGATCTGATAGTAGTCGCTGACTGTATCAATCTTGAGTTCAGTCCAGCTTCCACTTCTACCTCGGCGGATGAAGATGCGGTATTCGCCATCGTTCGCAACACCATTGTGTTCATACCAAATGGTGAAACTGCTACCCGTCTTCGCATATTTCTTGTTGTGGCGCGAGAAGAGTTCGAGGCCTTCCTTATCATAGATCGTACCTTTGTCGAAGTCCTTGTCGGCAAGGTAGAGCTGATGACGTTGAGTGATGATGCTGCCAGAGCCGCCGGTGGACTCTTCGACGATTTCGATACCCTCTTCACCTTCGTCATCACCGAATGTGCCATCACCATTTTCATCCAATGTTATCCATTCTCCATTAAGATAATAAGTTGGAAGATAATCTGTAGCTCTAAAGTCATCACTCGTTCCTAATTTAACGCCATTGAAAGTAACGGCGTATTTACCTTCAGCATTCGGTGCAGATGCGACTGTAATAGTTCCTTCTACTACGGGGGGTTCGGTACCTAATTCTCCACCCATACCACCTACTGATTCATAATCGGCATAATTAAATGCATAGTATGTTTGTCCGGCTTTCAAAAGGTAGTCATCCAAATTGAAATGAACTCCTAATGGACGAGGTTCAATATACAAAGTAATGCTTGTCGTTCCGGAATAATATTGACTTTCTGAGATTGTAACAGTAGCGGTATATCCATTTTCTACTACATGCCAAGGCTCACTTGGAGAATATGTGACATCATTATCATCTAAAGACAGAGTTTCCCATGCTGTTTCACCGTTACTATTTTTATATTTTAAACTGATTGTGTTTAAAGGATGAGGTCCTCCATCGTACATACGATAGTAGCGATTATTTTCAGAATCCCACGTCCAGCCGTCCATATCATCTTCTGTTCCCGGGATGATTTCGGTATCATCTTCATCTGGGTTGCCCGGGGTGATAGGATTGTCTTCTCCACCAATATTCTGGACAATCAGATTTCCTTTTGCCTTTTCAGGGAATATATAATTATTTGCAGCATCATTATCTGCTACTATAATTGTATATTCAACCGCATCTTTATATGTTCCCGCTACTGACAAAGATTCCTCATTAACCGTTCCAGTCCATGATAATAAACCGAGAATCGTTTCTTCGTCCATAGAAACAATACCATCAAACGTAATTTTAGTTTTCGAATAATCAGGCTTCGCACCACCAATTGCATAAGTGGCATCCGCTACAGATTTAACGGAAACAGTAGCCTGTTTTACTTCTACTATAGGTTCTTCTGTTGTTTGTGTACCTTCAAAAACATTAGTCTTTGCAGAAATTCTTACAAAATACTTTCCAGCATTTATTAAATCTTTAGACCAGCTATTCTCTTCCTTGGTTAAAGAATATTCTACATCAAAGTGAATCAAACTAACGGGCTGCTCGGCTTGGTTTTTTATGGAAATAGCCACGTTATTATCATATTCACCTTGGCTATTCTTATTCAAGGCGGTTCCATTGTATGTCAATATGTTTCCTGTAGTAATGGCAGGACTGATTGTTAAATCAGCTGTTTGATCTGGAGTATCTTTTACAGTTATATTTATAATACCTTGTAATGGTCCTCCAGTCTGATCTTTCGGAGTAAAATTTAATAGAACTGTATATTTTTCTGCTGTAACTTCAGAATACGAATCTGCTTTTTTCAATTGACGATTATCTAATTGTAAACCTACTTCAGATAGGGATGAATAGGTTTCATTATTGGTATCTGTGATGGTAAACGATGCGTTTTCTGGACCATAGACATTCAGAGGTGCAATAAGTCCTTCCTTATCATTAAATTCCAATGATGCTTCTTTCAACACCCATGCTGCGCCATAGGGGATTTCAACGAGGCCGGAAGGTGTGGTGCTTTGTATAACTTGATTTGAACCAGCTTCTACCCAAGCATTGCTGCTATTTAACCAATGTGTAATCACTAGCTGATAAGTATAAGAATTAACTGTAGTTGTTGTTTCTGACAATGTTGCAAGTGTATAGGATGTTGAAGGGCCGTAAGCCATAGTGGTCGGCATTTCTCCTCCTGTAGCGCCTTGTGGCAAGTTGTTATTGTAAACGACTTTGTAAGCATTTAACGTACAGCCGGTCGGATCTGCTGCTAATACCATTTGCGTATTGGCTGGCATGGTTACTGTACCATTAGCAACTGTTTTATTAGAATGAATATCCAAGAAATTGGTGTTATCTATTGTTTCATAAGTCATGGTGGGAGTTGTTGAGTCATCCCATTTACCGAAGATAATGGAAGGATGGCTGTCGCCTGTATATTCGTAACCGTTACCTATATTTTGGCCGCTATAATCTATATTTCCTGCATTTTGGGCATTGATAGTACCTCCTAAAATGGTAATGCTAGAAACAGTACCTTGATAACCTCCACCAATAGCAGCTCCAACAGGCCGTTGATTAAGATTTATACCTTCTTCATCTATGCAACTTGCTTTAATAGTTCCACCAATAATAATAATGTCTCCTGAATGAGATTCGTTACCTCCACCGATGCCAGCTCCATGGGCATGAGCCAGACCTCCATCCGTGTAACTATATGCTTCAATGTTTCCGCCTTCTATACGGATTGTTCCAAAATCAGGAGATTGTTTCGGATCTGCCCAAGTTTCTATAGGAGTATCACCTCCACCACCTCCGATTCCTGCAGCGTAAACATTATTAGTCCCATCCCCGCTTTTTCCATAAGCAACGCTTTCTACCTTTAAATGTGTGTTTCCACTTTCCTTTGTAATGACAAGAGTAGAGCCTGTTTCTACATAAATACCTGCATAATGGCGATCACTACGCAATAAATTATCAGTACCAGCAAGCGTTAAATACACGGTTGTATTTCCTGTAATTTTAAAGGCACCCTTTTCTTTAGCGGAAAGGTCTATGGATACATCTTTCAATGTTATGTCCGCTCTACCTCCTCCAGAAACGGAAATAGAGTTTTCCTCTGTTGTACCTGTTATCGTATGGGTTGCTACTACAGAGGGTGAAACAACAATGGACAAATCTCCCTCACTTATATCATATTCTTGTCCCCAAACCGCTCCTGACATCGTAGCCAAGAACATCATTAAAAAAGTAAATAACCTTAATCTCATAATGCTTATAATTTAGTTGTTAGTAAATGTTTCTGTCGTTGGCATTCACGACCAACTAAACCTGCATTATGATGAATATGGATATAAAAAAAGTGCGGGGCGAGTTGCTTGCCATCTAACAGAGAGGCATCGCCAAACGCCCACACAATCGATAACAAAACAACAGCCCGCACTCTATGCTGATAGATATACTTTCTCCTGATGAAAAAAGCGTACAGCACGAGTGCAAGCATTTATTGTCTATTATTCCGATTGTGTAAAAATTGGCGATTTTTCTCTGTTAGGAATAATATCGTAAATGCTTTACTCTATATGTTCTTCCAATCTATACAGAATCCGCTGATTCCGATTGGAATTGCGGCAAAGTTAGGTATCAAAACTGAAAATGCAAAAGAAAAGTGAAAAAATATGAGCAGAAGGGATATAAAAAGTGCGGGTGAGTTGCTTATCATCTATAACTAAGGCATCGGCAAACGCCTACTAAACCGACAATAAAACAACAGCCCGCACTCTATGCTGATGGATGGACTCTCTCCTGATGAAAAAAGCGTACAGCACGAGTGCAAGCATTCCTTTATTATTCCTCTGCAATGAAAAAAATGGCAATTTTCTCCTTTAGGAATAATATCGTAAATGCTTAACTCTATATGTTCTTCCAATCAATACAGAATCTGCTGATTCCGATTGGAATTGCGGCAAAGTTAGGTGTCAAAACGAAAAATGCAAAAGGAAAGAGAAAAATATGAGCGGAAGGGATATAAAGAAAGTGCGGGCGAGTTGCGTATTGCCTAAAAAGAGGCATCGCCAAACGCCTACTAAACCGACAATAAAACAACAGCCCGCACTCTATGCTGATGGATGTACTTTTCTTTGAAAAAGCGTACAGCACGAGTGCAAGCATTCCTTTATCATTCCTCTGCGATGAAAAAATTGGCGATTTTCTCCTTTGGAAATAATATCGTAAATGCTTAACTCTATATGTCTTTCCAATCAATACAGAATTTGCTGATTCCGATTGGAATTGCGGCAAAGTTAGGTGTCAAAACGAAAAATGCAAAAGGAAAGTAAAAAATATGAGGGGAAGGGATATAAAAAAGTGCGGGCGAGTTGTTCGTCATCCAAAGAAGAGGCATCGCCAAACGCCTATCGCAGAGATAACAAAACAACAGCCTGCACTCTATATTGATGGGTGGATTCTCTCCTGATAAAAAAGCGTATAGCACGAGTGCAAGCATTCCTTTATCATTCCTCTGCTATGAAAAAATGGCAATTTTTCTCTTTTAGGAATAATATCGTAAATGCTTAACTCTATATGTTCTTCCAATCAATATCGAATCTGCTAATTCCGATTGGATTTGCGGCAAAGTTAGGTGACAAAATGAAAAATGCAAGAGGAAAGTGAAAAAATATGAGGGGAAGGGCAGAAAAATAAATGTGCTTGATATATTAACTACGTTAGTATCTACATTTATTTGATTTCCCAATGTCCGTTAGTGTTGCCTCCTACACGTTTAATGCAGTATTTCTTTAATACGGCTACGTATGTTCCTGCCGTACGAACCGAAACGGAAAGCCTTTCGGCAATTTCATGTTGCCGTATAGATGGATTTTCCATAATAAGTGCAAGAGTGTCAATAATTTCCTTTCGGCAACCTTTCGGCAACCTTTCGGCAATTTTTACGAAATTCCAAGCAGTTTGTGCGATGGGCCTGCGAAACGCTACTACCACAAATCCATCATTTGTACTCCAAGTTGGTTCTTCAATATCTCTGTTGTGGCAGGTATCAATGATGCGTTTTATACCCGATCCCCAATTTTCAATGTATGATGTATTATAAAGTACATTGGCAATAAGAGGGTTATACGGATATGAATGGTGTGGCATATTGATGTTTTCGGGTGTTATTTGCGGAGGAAATATACCCGGGTTTGCAATTTCTATGCGGTCGTCATAGATGGCAATGGATACAGGTAGGTTGTATTTTTCATATTGGCGGTGGCACAAACTATTTAGTACGGCTTCACGTAGAGCTTCTGCCGGGATTTCCAAATGCTCATCACGGAGTAACCCAACTATTTTGCCATTCATATTCAGGTGTTTTCGGAAGAAGTTCATCGCATCGTTGAGCAGTACAAAAATATTACCCTCACTTCGTTGGTTATCAATAAATTCATTCTTGTCTGTTCCCTGAAAGCGTGCCATGTTTATGGTGAACTGTGTGTACATACCTGTTTCTTTTGTAAATAAAGCTGTAGCCGCATTCAGAAGTTTTGTGCCGTTTATCAATTTCCATTTATTCAGAATGTCTATAATGGGCTCGGTTAAAGCAATTTCCGGAATACGTCCTCGTTCTACGCCGAGACGTACTACACCGCGAATCAGTTTTTCATCGAGAGAGTTAATACTAGTGAAATCTGAAAATTGTCGCTCCCATGCAAAGAAGTCGGGTTTGCACTTGCGTAATCGTTCGTCATACATATCACGGGGCATAATTTTCGTAGTGCTTTCCACTTTATAGTAAGGACAACCACGATAAGTGTATGGCATCTTCCCCCAAATCCAACCATTGAAATGTATGGCAATTACTTTATATCCATCACATTCGGGAATATCAATGTATTCTACACGGACATCTACTTGCGGTTCTAGGTCGCAGAGAGCTTGAGAAAGTTCACGCTGAGTATTATCTGTTACTTGTTGGCCGATGATTTTTAATGACTGCGGCGTTACACCAAAAATGAGCCAGCCGCCGTCTGTATTTAGAAAAGCACAGGCCGTGTGCATACCATCTTTTAATTCGCCTGTTGATTTTTTTAATTCCAATTGCCGATGTTCATCGGATTTGATCAGTATGCTCAAGTCTTCTATTGTCATGTTTGTCTAATTTTTCTATGATGGTCATACACCGATGTTAATCGGCATAGGTTACCCTAAAGCCGTATATTTATCTTACTTGTCGTTATTTTAAGGCAAAACTATAAAGTTTTTGGAATATAGTTTAGGTTTTGCGTTGAATATTCATAATATTTATAGATAGAGAAAATCCTTCATGTATTTTGAGAGAGATTTATTTTAGGATGATTGTTTCTTGAGAAAAACCTGTATTTTTGCGATTCATCCAAATGTTCAATTATGATGGAAACTTTTAATGACGCAATTTCAGAAGACCGCCTGGTGCTGGTGGACTTTTTCGCTACGTGGTGCCAACCCTGCAAGATGATGCACCCTGTGCTGGAACAGTTAAAAAAAGAGCTTGGCGACAAGCTGCGTATTCTCTCTCTTCAATGACCGGGAGTGTCTCTCCGAGATGCCACTCAAACACTTATTTAATGCGTAATTGAGGAAACAATCATAAATATAATTCATATAAACCTTAAGCCTTAGTAAATTACATCCATAA
>CALVFH010000157.1 GCA_944326775.1 uncultured Parabacteroides sp. | reverse complement strand
TCACCTAAAACATCTTCAACCCAAACATCTTTATCCTGCAATGAACCATAATCTTTAGAGGGATCAAAATAAGTCTTACCATCTCGTTCTATAGTATTTCCAGGAACTGTATTAAAATATTTTCCTCTCAATTCCATTCCTGGAGCATAAATCGTTTCATAAAAACGAGGATCTTTATGAAGATATGGCATCTTCTCATCTCGTTCTCCAATATATTCAAAAGCATCAGCAATTGATTTTACTGGAGTTGTTACACAATATCCTCCAATAGACTGATTATAAAAATCTCCCCATGCATTCGTTTTATCCAATGAATAAGTCTTAGCTAAAATCACTTCTGGTTCATTCTCACAGCCCGACACAAAAAGATCACCAAAATTACTCAATGCCGGTGCCGTTTTTAACAATTCTTCAGTTTCATGCAACGTAATATCAAAATAAGATTTATCATTTAAATAACCAGCCGCATATGCTGCTGCACGTGCACGTAACAAACGAGCTGCAGGCTTACCTATCTTCGACGTACTTTCTGCCTGATCAGGCAATCCTGGAATAGATTCTTCAAGTTCTTTCAATATAAAATCAAAAACGACTTTAGGATCTTCAACTTGTTCAATACTTCGACTATCATCTACTGTCGCAGGATTTTCTGTATAAAACATAATCCTTCCAAAAATAGACACCAGATCAAGATAAAAATAAGCTCTCAAAGTACGAGCTTCTCCGAGGATACGCAAGCGATCAACATCTGTCTCTCCTCCAGGCCATTCAAAATTATCAATATTATTAATAATACTATTAGCTCTCTGAACAGAAACATAATTATTATCCCACTTTTCTAATGGGAAAGAAGAAGATGTATTTCCAATACCTCGTGCCAAATCATACCCTTTATTCCAACTATGGGTAACAATACCATTATCTGTCACACCATCCATCCAAAGGTCATAATTATTGACATTCAAACGATCATAAGTAGCATTCAAGACTTTATCAAAATCAGAAGCAGACTTAAAAAATGATTCTGCAGTAATAATCCCTTCCGGTTCCAAGTCTATATTATCATTACAACTGTTAAAAGCCAAAGCTAAACCTAAAACGCTAAATAGCAGTAATTTTCTATATAATTTCATGATACTCAAATTTATGGTTTAATCTTAGAAAACAATATTTACTCCAAAATTGATGATACGCAAAACAGGAAAATCAGAAATACGTCCATCATTACCTTCCGGATCCAGTCCTTGGAAAAGACTACTTATAGTAAATAAATTGGAACCTGAAAGATATAAACGTAAACGTTGTATCCGCAATTTATCTGTAATATCTGTCTTAAACGTATAACCTAACTGAGCATTTTTTAAACGAAGATAGGACGAGTTACACATAAAAAATGTATTATATGTTGACATATTCCGGTTATTTGCAGCTTCTAACCGTGGCATCGAAGCATCTGCACTTTGATTAGACTCTGTCCAACGATCACGGAAATGAATACCTGTAAAGGCTTCATAACTTGGCCCTTCGATAAACTCTCCATACAAGAAACGATTGGATCCACTTGATCCTTGGAAAAGCAAACTTAAATCAAAACCATTCCATTCTGCACTCAAATTAATACCATAAATAAACTTAGGTATATTAGAATTATATATCTGACGATCATCAGGATCAATCGTACCATCGCCGTTTACATCTACCAACTTTACATCACCAGCTTTCAATACTGACATACCACGTGGGTCTTCTTTATATTTTGCTTTATAATCTGCCAATTCTTGATCGTTAGCAATCAACCCATCTGCCTCATAAATATAGAATGCATTCAACGGAGAGTCCAAAGCCTGAATTGTCCATCCATCGATATTAGCATCATCTCCACCTCGATCTATCCAACGGTTCTTATTATAAGAAAGGTTCACTGACGCAGAGAAATTCACTTCTCCCAATTTTTTACGAAAACCAAGCATTGCCTCAAAACCAGAATTACGTACAACACCTGCATTTTGTTCCGGCGCGTCTAAACCTATAAAATGAGGAATACCTAATGCCAACAAAATATCCTTGGTATCTTTTGAATACCAATCCAATTCACCATAGATACTATTATTAAGAAAACTAAAATCCAATCCGACATTGGTTTGTTCTACAGTTTCCCAAGTCACATCAGGATTAGCCATTTGAGTCTGACGAATAGCTGTTACCAACTGTCCATTCATAATTACATTCTCCGTACCAAATTGAGGTAAATACATAAACTCATCTATACGCTCATTTCCAGTCTGTCCCCAAGATGCACGAAGTTTTAAATTATCAAAAAAGTTCCAATCCTTAATAAAACCTTCTTCAGACAAACGCCAAGCTGCCGAAAATGATGGAAAAACACCCCACTTATGACCTTCAGCAAAACGAGAAGAACCGTCCGCACGAATATTAGCTTCTATCAAATATTTATCCATATAGCCATAATTGATACGCCCAAAGAATGAATTAATCCCCCACATTGTTGGATAACCTTCGGCAAACTGACTACTTGCTGACCCTAGTGAAATATCTGGAAGTTCATCTGATACTAAATCTTTACGTTGCGCCATTGAATAATAATTGCGATAAGAAATTCGCTCCATACCATACAATACTGCAAAATCATGCTTTTCATTAAACTTCTTTTTATAATTAGCTAAAAAGCGAAGAGTCAATTGATAATTATTATTACGTTCATCTTTTACACTATTCGGATTATTACGTTGTGTCATCAACACACCGTCTTCATTATAATATTTATGATTCTTATAATGGATTTTACGGCGGTCCCAATTTCCATTTAAAGAAGCCATTCCGGTAAATACCAAATCTTTAATCGGCTCAAAATCCAATTTCAATTGTCCATATAATGCATCCAAATTATATTGATCTTCACCAACGACATCAAAATCAAGTACAGAAACAGCGTTTCGATTTTGTTTGTCAAGTGCATAATCCCCATTATGCATAACGAATTGGACTTGTTGGCTGCATACTCCATACATCAGATTGAGCTGTACCTAACCCTTCAGGCCAAAGACGATCTATATGACGATAAGTCATATCGCTACTTAACTTTATCATTTTACCTATATTGAAATCAGTATTAATTCTAAAGTTATAGCGTTTGTAATCTGTATTTTCTGTCAAACCCGGCTGATCCAAATAATCAAAAGATAAGAGATATCGACTTTTTTCTGTTCCACCATTCATACTCAAAGTGTGCTGAGTAATATAATTAGGCTTATAAACCTCACCCAACCAATCATTATAAACATGATGATATGGATCTGAACCATTTTCAGTAGCAATTATATCATCTTCTGTATATTTAATAGCCGAACCAGCATTAATCAAAGATTCATTAACCATTTCCATATATTCACGTGCAGTCACAGCTTTAGGTTTTACTGCACGATCTTGAAAACCTATTGTTCCATTATAAGATACAGTCAATTTACCTTCTTTTCCTCTCTTTGTTGTAACCAAAATAACCCCATGAGCAGCCCGAGAACCATAAATGGAAGCTGAAGCAGCATCCTTCAACACAGAAATATTTTCAATTTCCGAAGCAGGGATCTGGCTTAATGACATTTCTATCCCATCTACTAAAATCAATGGCTTAGCATCACCAGTTGTACCTACGCCACGTAAATAGATTTCAGGGTCATCACTACCCGGAGCACCTCCACGGTCAACGATAGTAATACCAGAACTTAAGCCTTGTAAAGCCTTCGTCGCATTGACTACCGTCATCTTGTTTATATCATCTCCTTCCAATTTAGTTACAGCCCCAGATGTGGTTACTTTTCTCTGCACACCATATCCAACAACAACAACTTCATTTAAAGCCTCAGAATCTTCAGTCAAAAGGACATCTATATGACTTTGCCCTCCTACCTTTATTTCCTTAGTTCCATATCCTATATAGGATATAGACAAGGTTGCTCCATCTGAAACTTGTAACGTATATTTTCCGTCCATATCCGAAATTGTTCCGTTACCTGTTCCTTTTTCCAGAATATTAGCTCCAATAACAGGGATACCTTGTTCATCTCTAATTACCCCTGTTATCGTTTTCTTATTCTGCTGGGAAACGATAGCATTTCTCAAAGCATTCCTACTAACATCATTTCCCACTTCATTCAACACTTCTTTCAACGATATATCATTGAAAGACTTCGTAATGCCTGCTGGCAGCATATGCTTGCACAGAGCCTAACAATAAGGCCAGCATTAAAGTTTCTCCTGCATGTTTCCTATTCATAAATAGAACATTTGGTAATAGATTTAACTTACAATTATTTTATCACTTTATTTATAGAGTTACTTCTCCATTCAGAAAATCATACATTTTCTTAATCATATGCACACTTTGACTAGACTTTTCTTCACCCTTTTGCACACACACGAATATCTCAAAAAATCCAATCTAGTCAAACTAAAAACAGAATATTCTCTATTTCAATCAGTGCTTTTCATTTGCTGCAGCAAATATAGTAAAAAATTAAATTATCAAATATTTCAATATTCTATTTCAAATCTGTAACATTAATTTTTATTATTGTAACTAATTATCTTCCACAATTCAAATAACACATTTTTGCTTTTGGCTTTTCTGCTTGTTTCTTCCAACAGAATCTTCTACTTTTGCCAACATCATACCTTATATTATTTCATCAAACAACTGACAAACATGAAACTCTTTATTACTGCTTTATTTGCTGTACTCCTGCTCCTTCCTGCCAAGGCTGAGGAGTTGAAACTTTGGTATAAACAGCCGGCCCGGATATGGGTGGAGGCACTGCCGCTCGGAAACTCCAAGATGGGCGTGATGGTCTATGGAGGAACGGAGGTGGAGAGGCTGCAACTGAACGAAGAGACCATGTGGGGCGGCAGCCCGTACCGCAACGACAATCCGGAGGCACTCCAAGCCTTGCCGGAAGTCCGGAAGCTCATCTTTGAAAACCGGAACGCCGAGGCCCAACAGCTAATCAACCGGACATTCTTTACCGCGCGGAACGGGATGCCTTATCAAACCATCGGCAGCCTGCTGATTGAACAACCCGGGCATGCAGAGGCTACCCGCTATTCCCGCGAACTCGACCTGAACCGTGCCGTGGCGACCACCCGCTATACCGTGGACGGCGTTACCTACCAGCGCGAAGTCTTTGCCTCGCTCGCCGACAAGGTGGTGCGGGTCCATCTGACGGCCGACCGCCCCGGTGCCCTGTCATTTACCCTCCGCTATGAGACCCCGCTCACCCGGCATGAGGTGTTCTGCCAGGAAAAATCGCTCATCCTGACCGGAAACGGGGAAGACCATGAGGGCGTGAAAGGCGTTATCCGCATGGAAACCTGTACACAAGTTGTCAACCAGGGTGGAACCGTGAAAGCCGAAGGCGACCGCCTCCGCGTGGAGAATGCCGACGAAGTAACGCTCTATGTCGTGTCGGCTACCAACTTCCGCAGCTACAACGATGTGAGCGGAGACCCTCACCGGGAAGTCCGGCATCTGCTGGAGAAAGCTACCGCCACGAACACATACGCCCAGGCCCTGGCCGAACACGAAGCCCTTTACCGCCAGCAATTCAACCGCGTCCAGCTCTCCCTGGGAGAAAGTCCGGAGAGCCGCGAATGGGAAACCCCGGAGCGCATCCGCCGATTCCACGAAGGGAAAGACGCCGCCCTCGCCGCCCTGATGTTCCAATACGGCCGCTACCTGCTGATTTCCTCTTCGCAACCGGGCGGACAGGCTGCCAACCTGCAAGGAATCTGGAACGACCGGCTGCTGGCTCCCTGGGACGGGAAATATACCATCAACATCAATACGGAGATGAACTACTGGCCCGCCGAAGTCACCAACCTCACGGAAACCCACCAGCCGCTCTTCCAACTGGTAAAGGAACTCTCGGAAACCGGACAGGAAACGGCGCGAGTGATGTATGGTGCCAAAGGCTGGGTGGCCCACCACAATACCGACCTCTGGCGCTGCACCGGTCCCGTTGACCAAGCCTTCTACGGCACCTGGCCCAACGGGGGCGCCTGGCTTTCCACCCATCTCTGGCAGCACTACCTCTACACGGGCGACACGGCTTTCCTCCGGGAAATGTATCCTGCCCTGAAAGGCGCAGCCGATTTCTACCTGAGCTTCCTGATTCCACATCCGCGCTACGGTTGGATGGTTGAAGCACCGTCGATGTCGCCGGAACACGGGCCTCAGGGCGAGAACGCCGAACAAGCCTCAACCATCGTCGCCGGCTGCACCATGGACAACCAGATTGTGTTCGACGTGCTGAGCAATGCCCTCGCCGCCACCCGAGTGCTGGGAGGTTCGACGGCCTACCAGGATTCGCTGGAACAGCTGATCGCCCAGCTTCCCCCGATGCAGATAGGCCGGCACAACCAGTTGCAGGAGTGGCTGGAGGACATGGATAACCCGCTCGACCAGCATCGCCATATCTCGCATGCCTACGGCCTCTTCCCCAGCAACCAAATCTCTCCCTACGACCATCCGCAGCTGTTCCAGGCCATCCGCAACACCATGCTCCAGCGTGGCGACGAAGCGACCGGCTGGTCCATCGGCTGGAAAATCAACCTTTGGGCCCGCCTTCTCGACGGCAACCACGCCTACCGCATGATTGGCAACCTGCTGAAACTCCTTCCGGCGGACAGCCTCGCCACGCAATTCCCGGAGGGGCGCACCTACCCCAACCTGTTTGACGCCCACCCGCCTTTCCAAATCGACGGGAACTTTGGCTATACGGCTGGCGTGGCAGAGATGTTACTGCAAAGTCACGACGGAGCCGTCCATCTTCTGCCTGCACTCCCGGACGCATGGGCAAAAGGACAGGTAAAAGGGCTTGTGGCACGAGGGGGATTTGTGGTCGATATGGAATGGGACGGCACGCAACTCACCGCCGCCCGCATCCACTCCCGCTTAGGCGGCCTTCTGCGCCTCCGCTCTTACATTCCGCTGAAAGGCGAGGGACTGACACCCGCTTCCGGCGAGAATCCCAATCCGTTCTACCGGCGGGCAGCCATCAAAGAACCGATTGTTTCCGAAGAAGCGCATCTGGAAGAGCTTGCGCTTCCCCGCATCTATGAATATGACTTGAAGACGGTGGCGGGAGCGGACTATGAAGTGCGGCCGCTCGGTACTGCTGAGTGACTCGGCGGAAGCGCTTTTTCATTTTTAGTCCCGCTGAGTGGCTCGGCGTGTATAATTATTCATTTTTTACGCTTGCGAGTCACTCGACGGGAGCAAAATTCCATTTTTAAGGCTTGCGAAGTGTGTGGCGAGAGCAAAAATACATTTTTGGTGTCTGCGAATCACTCGGCGTGTATAATTATTCATTTTTGGTCTTTGCGAAGTGTGTGGCGTGTATAATTATTCATTTTTGCTATCTGCGAACACTTCGCAAGCCCTCCAAATACAAAAGCGCTCTCTGCGAAGTGTTCGCAAGGCCGTTTATTCAGCCTGGTTCTTCTTCAACCATTCCATGCGCC
>CALVFH010000156.1 GCA_944326775.1 uncultured Parabacteroides sp. | reverse complement strand
CCACCCGAAGCCAAACCCTCTGACCGTCAGTGAGAATGCTCAAATTCGCTTTATTCTGCGTTTTATCCTATTATTTTTCAAGAAAACAATAAAACAATTTCTTTTCACTATTTTCCACATTTACGTAAACCTTTTTAGACCTCTCACGTGTTATCACTACAAGCATAAACATTAAAATTGTATCAACAATGAACTTTGAACCTTATTTTCCACCTAAAATGCTCACGCTGATTTCAACCTATCAGTGTACAGCAGCATGTCCTAACTGTTGCTTTCAATGCAATCCCCAGAGAACAGAACGACTAACAATAGAAGAAATGGAATCTATTGTTGAGTATTGCGCAAAAAAATTTCCATCCATAGAGTTAGTAGTTATTACTGGAGGAGAACCTTTCACTTTAGGAAGTGATTTATATGCCATCATAAAAAAGATCTCCTCTTTTGGAAAAATGAGTCGCATTGTGTCTAATGCATATTGGGCCAGTTCATACTCGAAAGCTGTTGATATTATCCAAAAGCTACAAGATTGCGGATTAACGGAAATCAACTATAGCACCGGAGATGAGCATCAGAAATTTGTCCAATATGATAATATCATTAATGCTATCCAAGCCGCACTCGATAACAACATGGCTGTTGCCGTAAACGTTGAGAGTGCACTTAATAAAGATTTTAAATCGGACATATTATATAAAGACACCAAGTTATCAAAATACTTAAAGGACAAAGAAAAGTATCCTATCTTTCGTATAAATAATGGTAAATGGATCGAAAAACAATCTACGGTAAACGAAAAAGGAAATTTTTCTTATACAACATCAATAGATTCAACTTGTACTTCAATACTTACCAATATATGCATTTCACCAGATATGCAATATTTGTCATGCTGTGGATTTTTTAATATAAAAAATAAGTATCTAAATTATGGATTTGTTACTGCAAACAACTTAGAAACTATTCACAAAAAGCAATTTGATGATATTTTAAAACTATGGTTATACCTTGAAGGTCCTCTAAAAATAGCACAAAGCATAAATAGATATGCAAAAAAGGAATTAATTAAAATAGAGAACAAACATATGTGTGAAGTTTGCAATCTAATATTAAGTAATGAACAGTTTATAGATATGATAAAAAGTAATATATCCAAAGAACTTCCTCGCTTAATATTAAAATATGATATATGTAGAAGAATAGAAAACAACTCAAAATATTTAGCATATGAAAAAGGTAAATAGATTTATTCAAGGAACAATTATTGTCTCAAGTCTTTTCGCTTGTGATACTAATGAATTAGACGAGGTTCAGAAAATGCAAAGCATACAAGAACCTCAAGAAAGAGAAATTACTGCTAAAAACGCGGCTATATCAATCACATATGATTTAACCGCTGAAGAATTAGAGTATCTAAAATTCTTGTCACACCTAAATGAAGAATTGCTTTCAGACCGAATAAAAGCCAAGAGTTTTAGCGATTCTCCAGAAACTTATCTTCACGAAAGAGGCTATAATTATGATATAGCAATGGATGACTGTATATTAAAGCTATTCCAAGCCTATGGAGATGATGAGATATATAATGCGCTAAAAGCAAATGATATAAAGATTTTTTTTATCCTTTGCAAAGAAAGAGGATATATAGATCAAGAAAATAGTTCATCTAAAATATTTAATCGAATAAAAAAAGATTTATCAACCCAGATAAAACCTGCAATGATTGATGGAATCCCAGGTACCATTCTATTTTTAATCAATATTGGCGCGGGTGTATATTGTGTAGCTGTTTCATATTACTATTTCGTAACATACACTCAAACACAGCTTAATACATCAGGACCTCCCGAGGTTTCGCCACCACCCACACCCGCTTCTATATCAATTTATCCTTCTGTTTTACTTCTTGATTCTTTAGCTAATAAGAATCAGAATTCATATATATTATATGATGAATATATAGAAAATCAAATAAATGAAATAATTAATATATTAAAAGCATTCTATCCAGAAGAATTTAAGGAACAAGAAAATATTGAAAAGACAAGAATATGGCTACGTGAATACATAAAAAATCTAATATAAAAAAATTATGGAAAAAGAACTTTTTATCGGTATTTCTGCAAGCTTTTATATAGCGTCTCTGTTTATATATAAATATGCAGACAAATTACCTTTTTTCCTATTCCCAAACAAAATTCTTCGTTATGGAGAAAATGAGCCTTTACGAATATTTTTAGTAAGGATGAATTTTTGGGGCTCTTTCGCATTCGCTACATTTTTTTTAATCTTAGCGTTTATCTGTGATTAACAAATGAAGGTGTGTCAAAATACAAAAAGTAGTATCTGAAAGTAACTGAAAAAAGAGAGTGTATCAAAACACTATCTGAAAAGCGCCCCTGTTTTAGGGGAGCTGGCAGGATGAAATCCTGACTGAGGGGTTAAATCTTTTATAAGAAACAAATAACCCCATCCCCCTTTCGGGGACTTCCCCTACGGGCAGGGGAAGTTTTCAGTTACTCTCAGATACTATTTTTGTGTTTTGACGCACCCTCTCACCATAGATGGATGAGGTACTTTTATTCCCCTTCCTTTTCCGCCAGCAACTTCAGCTTCGCTTCGAAATCGGCAAACATGAGGCGGGTATCGACGCGCGTATAAACACGGATGTTGCGGCCCCGATGGTTATACAGGTACAGCCCCTCTTCGGAAATGAGCGGTGCGGGGAGCACGCGGTAGGAAGAAGACGCAGGGTCGGGCTCGAAGCCGGTCTGCAAGGCCGTGAGGAGCACCAGCGGGCTGTCGCCAAGGACGTACACCTCGCCCATCGGCAAACCAGCCTTGCCGAGGCCGGACATGAGGCGGGTCAGCGTATCGGCCAGGTATTTGCCCACTTTCCCGCAGGGAGCGACGTTTGCTTCCAGCTCCGCGAGGCTGTAGATGCACTGGCGGTACACGTCGCGGGGCACCTGCCAGATGCGCAGGTCGGAAAGGTTGAACACGGTGCGGGCGGCCGCGATGGAGAGGTTGAGATTGTATTCCACCGGCGTGTAACCCGGGGGCGGGACGGCGCCGAAGCTGTATTCCTGCCCGCCTATCCAGACGAGGATGATGCGGGAGCCGATTTCGCGGTTCATCAGCCAGGCGCTGGCGATGTTGGTCAGCGGCCCGCCGCAAAGGACGTAGAGCGGAGCCTCGGGCGAAGCCTTCAGGGCCTCTTCCACGATGAAGCGGGCGGCGGGAGAATCCTGCGGGGTTTCCGCATCGGTCATCGGCTGGTTGGAGCCGGCATAAACGCCGTACCGGTCCGCAACGCCCATGAGGTCGAGGACTTCGCGGATTTTCTCGCACGATTCGTCGGCGGTATTCTTCCGCTCCGTGAAACCGCCCGCCGGCGAGAGGTGGGAGCCTACGATTCCGCGAATATCCAGCGAAGGCGAGAGCAAATGGTGGACCAGCTGGAAGAGCCCGTCGGGGTCGCCGCAAAAATCGTTGTCGATAATCACTTTCATGCGTTTCGCGGGCTGGTAAGGCTCGGCGGCAAAGAGGTTTCCGGCCGCGCCAAGCAAGCAGAGAAGGCCCATCAGCCAAAGGCGCATCCTGCGGGAGGAAAATGCTGTTTTCATGCGTAAAATATTTTAGATTAGACTTCTTGTTCAGGGCAAATAATCGGTTTGCACATTCGTCATGGCGGCCCAGAGGCTGTAGCGGGCTTCGGGGTTGAGCGCTTCGAGGCGGGCGAGGATTTCTTTCATGTCCGTGCGGTGGGAACTGCTCTCGTACGGGCAATTCTTCCGTTGCCTGCGATAGCCCCGCCAAGCCGCGACGCGGGTTATCTCGTCTTCGCGCAGAAGGCAGAGGGGGCGGATGATTTCCATGTCGAACTTCGTCATGCGCAGGCGGGGCGGCATCGTCCCGAACGAGCCTTGGAAGGTGAGGTTCATCAGCAGGGTTTCGAGGATGTCATCCTGATGGTGGCCAAGGGCTATCTTGTTGCAATGCTCCTCGCGGGCGATGGCAAAGAGGGCTTTGCGGCGCGTCCACGAGCAGAGGAAACAGGGAGACTTGCGGCGGTCGGTCGTGGGGTCGAACTCCGTTTCCCGATAAATAAAAGGCAGATGATAGGCTTCCGCGCAGCTGCGGAGATAATCTATGTCGGAGCTATAGGAGATATTCCGCATCCCTACATGAGCCACCACCAATTCGAAGCGGGGACTGAATATCCGCGAACGCCGCCCCAAAAATTCGAGCAACGCCAGCGAATCCTTGCCCCCGGAAAGGCCGATGAGGATGCGGTCGCCGTCGGCAATAAGCCCATAATGCCGGATAGCCTTTATCACTCTTTCCTCCATCTTGCGGAACCGCAATTCGTCTTCTGTCAGTTTAGCCATAATTCCGGTTGTTTTTGGCGGCAAAAGTACGGAAAAAAGGCGGGAAAGCATGCTTCGGGCGCGTTTCTTGAAAAAAACAGCCGGCGGCAGCCCCGTTTTTTCTGCGGAAATCTTTACTTTTGGGCAAACAAATCTGAAACA
>CALVFH010000155.1 GCA_944326775.1 uncultured Parabacteroides sp. | reverse complement strand
TGCGCGAGCCAGCTCCCCTACCTTAGGGGAGCTTTCAGAGACGCTATGTTCTGTGAAGTTAGATATAAAGATAGATAGTGTCGATGGTAGTCTTTCTGAATGTGTGTCAAGGTTGATAGCGACGTTGTCATCATTCTGAAAAGCTCCCCTAAGGTAGGGGAGCTCCCCGTAAGGGGTGAGGGGTCTGAACAGCGAAGAGGAAATAGTTGTTAGGTGTGATTTTTCTCATACCCCTCAGTCTCGCTACGCGAGCCAGCTCCCCTACCTTAGGGGAGCTTTCAAAGATACTATTATCTTAGAGAGCTTTCAGAGACGCTATGTTCTGTGAAGTTAGATATAAAGATAGATATAGATAGTGTCGAGGGTAGTCATTTTGAATGTGTATCAAGGGTTGATAGCGACGTTGCCCTCATTCTGAAAAGCTCCCCTAAGGTAGGGGAGCTCCCCCGTAGGGGGTGAGGGGTCTGAACAGCGAAGAAGGAAATAGTTGTGTGGTGTGATTTTTCTCATACCCCTCAGTCTCGCTGCGCGAGCCAGCTCCCCTACCTTAGGGGAGCTTTCAAAGACACTACGATTATCTTTGAGAGGTTTTTTAAAGATGCAACTACAAACCAAGCATCAAACTTTGCGTTTTTTGCAAATAAAATTTGCATATAAGAAAAATAGTTTTCTTCTTTGTAAAGAAAGAGATATGATAATATCTAATAAAATAGTGTTGAATGATTTCGTTCAGAAACATTCGAGAGCAGTAAAGCCGATGAACAGATGGGTGGAAGAGGTTCAGGCGGCTGAATGGACAACTCATCAAGAGTTAAAAGATACATTTCCTTCAGCAGATTATGTTGGGAATGGTCGATATGTTTTTAATATAAGTGGTAATAATTTTCGAATCGTTGCCGTAGTCTTGTTTGTGGATGGTGTCTTAATCATAAGATTTGTAGGCACCCATGCCGAATATAGTAAAATCAAGGATTGTTCAGTGATTTGAGATATTAGTTTGTTAGATAGTAACCAAGTAAAAAAGAATTCAAATGGAGGAACGCATCGTTTGCATTACAACACGAGAACAGTATGACGAGATAAGCAATCGTATTAATGAATTAATAAGGATAGCGACTCAAAAAGGAATGTTGGAACCGAACGCAGATAATGAATACATTCGTGAAATCAGTCGTTTGGCAAAACTTTGTGCAGAGTATGAAGACAATTATTTGAATATTCTGCCTCTGAAAGCAAAGAATCCTCTAATTAAGGCGATTGAAGATTATTTCTATGCTAAGAACATGAAGAGAAAGGAAGCCGCCGCAGCTTTGGGATTGAATGAATCTGTATTTAGTCAGATAATGAATGGGAAAAGAAAAATCTCTACAAAACTGGCAAAAAAGCTTTATACGGATTTGCATATCAATGCAGATCTTATTTTGCAGAATATGTAAGATAATATAGTTGAGGCACATCAAGGGATAATAGCGACGTTGCCATCATTCTGAAAAGCTCCCCTAAGGTAGGGGAGCTCCCCCGCAGGGGGTGAGGGGTCTGAACCTCAAAATGCAATGCTTTTTTAACCTTAAAAACTTAAAAACTTGAAGCGAATGTATGGGAGAAAGTTTTAACTTTGTTTGTTGAGAAAAGAAAAGATATGGAACGGATTCGGATATTTCGTGCGGGGCAGGATTTTCCTGCGAACGGGTACTTGATGAGTAGCGAGACGTTGAGGCGGCTGCTGGCCTCCTGTGAGGCGGAGTTTGCTTTGTTTTATCTGACGGAAGCACCGGTTATGCTGGGCTTGCATGCGGAAGAGCGCTTCCTTCAGGTGGCGGATGATTCCCGAGCAGGCTGGTTTTATGCGGATTATTATGAAGAAGATCAGGCTCATCCGTTGATAGACTGTCAGGAGGGAAGCTTGCGCGATGATTTCCAGTTCGGACCGCTCATCCTCGTCCGGACAGCCGCCTGGCGGGATGCTCTGTCCGGGACTCCGGATGCGTCATATACCTATGCCGCCTTCTACAGCCTGCGCCTGGCCATCTCCCGCCTTTGGGGGGTGGAGCATCTCAGCGAGTATCTCTATACCGTTCGGGAAATCGACCGTCGGACAACCGGAGAGAAGCTCTTCGACTATGTCGATCCGCGCAACCGGGCCGTCCAGCTCGAGATGGAGCAGGCTTGTACCGCCCATCTGAAAGCTATCGGAGCCTATCTGCCTCCCGTCTTCCGCGAGCTTCCCGACGAAGCATCCGCCTCTTTCCCGGTGGAGATGAGCGTCGTGATCCCCGTACGCAACCGGGTGCGGACCATCGACGACGCCTTAGCCTCCGCCTTGTCGCAACAGACCCCGTTCCCCTTCAATGTCATAGTCGTCGATAACCATTCGACCGACGGAACAAGCGAGAAGCTTGCCGCCTGTGCCGCCCGGGATGCCCGGCTGGTCGTTGTCCGTCCCGAACGGAGCGACCTGGGTATCGGCGGTTGCTGGAATCTGGCCATCCACCATCCCCAGTGCGGGCGATATGCCGTCCAACTCGACAGCGATGATGTTTACAGCAGTCCCGATACCCTTCGGAAAATCGCGGAAACCTTTCAGCGCGAGTCTTGTGCCATGGTCGTCGGCACCTACCGCATGACGAATTTCCGGATGGAGGAGATCCCGCCCGGCATCATCGACCATCGCGAGTGGACCGACGAGAACGGTCGCAACAACGCCCTGCGTGTCAACGGTCTGGGAGCCCCGCGTGCCTTCCGCGTCTCCTTGTTGCGTCGCATCAACTTCCCCAATACCAGTTATGGCGAGGACTATGCCGTGGGCCTGCGCCTCAGCCGGGACTACCGCATCGGCCGCATCTATGACGTCCTCTACCTCTGCCGCCGCTGGGAAGACAATTCCGATGCCGCCCTGAGTGTCGAACAGATGAACCGCTATAACGCCTATAAGGACAAGTTGAGAAGCTGGGAGCTGAAAGCCCGGAAGCAGAAAAATCGGGCGGAACAGCCGTCGGCAAACGAAAGGAGATAACGATGGAACTCAAGAAATACAATGAGCTGGCTGCCGCCCTGCTGGCGCGGCAACAGCATGACTGGCCTTTGCTGGCTGCCAACTACAAGGCGTTGGAGTCGGTGGAAGTCAAGAATATAACGGTAGGCAGCGAGACCATCCGGGTGCAGTACAACCCTGCCCGCATCTTCTCTTCGGCCGCCAAGGTCGATCCGGAATCCATCCAGCGCCGTCCCTGTTTCCTGTGTGCCTCCCATCTCTTTCCGGAGCAGGAGAAGCTGGCCATCCATCCGCTGTACTGGCTGTTGTGCAATCCGTATCCTATCTTCCGGGAGCATTTCACCTTGCCCAGCCGCCATCACAAGCCGCAGCTGATCCGCCGCCATTTTCCGGATTTCCTCCGTTTGGCCAAATACCTCACCGGCTATACCCTCTTCTACAATGGACCCCATTGCGGGGCATCGGCTCCCGACCATCTGCATTTTCAAGCCGTTACGTCGGGTGTGATGCCTCTCGAGCAGGAGGTAGCCGCGCGTTTGAGTCAGGGGCTCCCCATTGTCAAGCATGAAGGCAGTGCCGTACTCTATTCAATGACCGGATACCTGCGGAACGGATTTGTCCTGCGCACCTCGGTGGCCCGCGATGCCCTCCGCCTCTTCGACTACCTCTATACCTATCTCCTGCGCTATGCCGGTGCCGAGGAAGAACCCCGGATGAACCTGCTCGCCCTCTACAACCGTGGCGAGTGGCTGGTTATCCTTATCCCCCGTCGTGCCCACCGTCCCTGGCAATATAGCGCCTCCGGCGACGACTGTTTCTTCGTCAGTCCCGGGGCAGCGGATATCGGCGGTTGCCTGGTCGTTCCCCGTCGGGAAGATTTTGAAAAAGTGACCGTCGGGCTGCTCAAAAGCGTTTACGAACAGGTTTGCTGGAGCGGGGATCAGCTCCCCTGATGTTCTTCAGCCATTTTGTCAGTTTAACCCCACTGAGAATCGATTATTTGGAGCCAGGGAGGAGCGTGATTGAAAAAATCGCCTCCAGCCGAAATTCGCTGAAGTCACTTTGTTCGCTATCTCCCTGCCAATCTCGCAAAACTCCATTATCCTCTCTTTATTCCTCTCGATTTTCCAGAAATCAGCTCATTCTCCTCGCAAATTGCTCTCCCGATTTAGTTCGGAAATTTCTTCAAAAATCCCCCGATTTTCCCTCCAAAATCCCCTTTTCTCCCCGATTTTTCCCCTGAAAACCTCCCGGGAGCGTTCCATTTCCAAGCTCTCCAAAAAACGTTTTAGATGAGTACACCGAGAGATCTAAATGAGTTCCCCGGGTCTTCTAAATGACTCACTCCACTCATCACAATCTCTCCGCGTACTCATCTAAAACGTTTTTTCAACCCATCCCGAAAATCCCCGAAAATCCCCGGAAAAAGGCTCAAAATCCTCAAAAAAGTCTTGTTTGGAAGAGGTGGGGAGTGTCATTTTGGCAGTGGGTTTTTTGAAAAGTGTATCAAGGATAATAGCGACGTTGCCCTCATTCTGAAAAGCTCCCCTAAGGTAGGGGAGCTCCCCGTAAGGGGTGAGGGGTCTGAACAGTGAAGAGGGAAATAGTTGTTAGGTTTCATTTTTTTCATACCCCTCAGTCTCGCTATGCGAGCCAGCTCCCCTACCTTAGGGGAGCTTTCAAAGACGCTATGTTCGGTGAAGTTAGATATTTTATATACTGGCGATTAGTCCTTTTAAATGTTAGATACAAGGTCAGGTGTGTTGGGAGTTATTCTGAATGTGTGTCAAGGTTGATAGCGACGTTGCCATCATTCTGAAAAGCTCCCCTAAGGTAGGGGAGCTCCCCGTAAGGGGTGAGGGGTATGAATAAAGAAGAG
>CALVFH010000154.1 GCA_944326775.1 uncultured Parabacteroides sp. | reverse complement strand
CCTCCACTGATTATTGCAGGTTCGTTGAAGTTGGATTTGGAAACAACGAGCTATTTGGTGTCGATGGCATTGTTTGCCTCAGGTATTTCTACTTTTATTCAGTGTCGCACTATTGGTCCAATCGGGTCTGGATTGTTGTGTATTCAGGGTACTAGCTTTTCATTTATAGGGCCGATTATAACGACAGGACTTATTGGTGGTCTGCCTTTGATATTCGGTACCTGTATGGCTGCAGCTCCAGTCGAGATGATTGTGAGTCGCGTTTTTAAATATCTTCGTTCGGTAATAACTCCTTTAGTATCGGGAATTGTTGTGTTGATGATTGGTTTGTGTCTGATAAAGGTAGGTATTGTATCGTGTGGAGGAGGATATGGAGCGATGGATAATGGCACATTTGGAAGTGTAGAGAACTTGAGTGTGGCGGCTATAGTCCTGGTATCTATTATGCTGTTCAATCGAAGTCAGAATAAGTATTTGCGGATGAGTTCCATTGTCTTAGGTCTGTGTTTAGGATATGTGCTTGCGTTTGTTTTAGGAATGGTCGATTTGAGTTCGGCTTCGACCAAGAGCCTTTTTGGGGTCAATATCCCACATCCGTTTAAATATGGATTAGACTTCCATTTTTCCTCATTCTTTGCCATCGGCTTGGTTTATTTAATAACAGCTATTGAAGCTACAGGAGATATCACGGCTAATTCCATGATTTCCGGTAAGCCGATAGAAGGAACTTCATATTTGAAGCGAGTCTCAGGAGGAGTATTGGCTGATGGATTTAATTCTTGCTTGGCAGGTATGTTAAATTCTTTTCCCAATTCAATTTTTGCCCAGAACAATGGAATTATTCAGTTGACGGGAGTGGCAAGTCGTTATGTAGGTTATTATATCGCGGGTATGTTATTCCTTTTGGGGCTGTTCCCGATTGTCGGCGTTGTCTTTTCTTTGATGCCTGAACCGGTATTGGGTGGAGCTACATTGTTGATGTTTGGGACGGTAGCCGCTGCCGGTATTCGTATAATAGCAGCTCAGCATATCGGTCGTAAAGAAACTTTGGTGTTGGCAATTAGCATCTCATTGGGATTGGGGGTAGAAATGATGCCAGACATTTTGAGCAAGGCTCCGGAAGCGGTTCGGGCGGTATTTGCTTCTGGTATTACGACAGGAGGATTGACTGCCATTTTGGCTAATCTGTTTATTCGAGTAAAAGAGACCAATTAAAATAAGGAGAAGTTATGGAATTGTTAAAGCAGCGCATATTGCAGGATGGACATTGTTTTCCAGGAGGAATTTTGAAAGTAGATAGTTTCATCAACCATCAAATGGATCCAATGTTGATGTATCAGATGGCTGAGGAGTTTAGTCGTCGTTTTCAAGGTAAGAATATTAATAAAATTATAACTATAGAAGCAAGTGGAATTGCGCCAGCCATTCTGGTCGGTTATATCATGCAGTTGCCCGTTGTTTTTGTGAAAAAGAAGATTCCGAGTACAATGGAGAATGTATTGACTACAAAGGTTTATTCTTTTACGAAAGAACGGGATTATCCGGTATGTGTCAGTCTGGATTTTCTTTCTTCAGACGATCATCTTTTGTTTATCGACGATTTCTTGGCTCATGGGAATGCTGCAATGGGAATTGTGGATTTGGTTAAGCAGGCAGGTGCTACTATTGCGGGAATGGGTTTTCTGATTGAAAAAGTGTTTCAAGGTGGGGGAGATAAACTTCGTAAGATGGGTTATCATGTCGAAAGCTTAGCTATGATTGATAGCTTGGATGATTGCCAAATCAAGTTCCACGAGTGATATTCTTTGCTGTTTTGATATCAAGATAAAAATGGAAGGTGCATCTCCGATGTTATTGTCGGGATGCACCTTCATGATTTATGATTTTCTAAATCTATTTCTTCAGCAGAAATTCGTTGATCTGTTTGATAAATTCGCTCTTGGGTAATGCCCCTTGTGAAAGCATCGGTTTCCCTTCTTTCGGGACAAACAGAATTGTAGGAATGCTTTGTACGCCAAAGACAGCCGCCAGTTCTTGTTCTTGGTCCACGTTGATCTTGTAAATGATAAGGTCGTTCTTATATTGTTGAGCCAAATCTTTTAAAATAGGTGCAACCATCCGGCAGGGACCGCACCAGTCTGCATAAAAATCGATGATACAGGGTTTGTTGCCTTCATAAACCCATTCTGTCGGATTTTTCTCGTAATTGAATACTTTGGCCAGAAAGTCAGCTTTTGTCAAAACAATAACTTCTCCGGTTGATGCCTTGACATCTGTGGTTTCCGGATTGGCATTATTATCGTTGTTGCTTTCTTTCGCAGACATTGAACAACTCGCAAGCAATATCATTGCCCCAGTCAGGAATAAGTTCTTTAATTTTCTCATGCTAAATAATTTGTTAGTTGATTTCTCTAGATTGCAAAAGTAATAAATAAATGCAACAGGCTCTCTAAAACTTAGGAGGAAAGAAAAAAATGTATGCAGATGATGAAAAAAATATCCGAAATGTTTGCGGATTCAAAAATAATCCATACCTTTGCACCGCAATTGAGAGATAACGGTTGCAAAGCGAACAAAATAACATATTGGAGAGATGGTAGAGTGGTCGATTACAGCGGTCTTGAAAACCGCCGTACCGAGAGGTACCGGGGGTTCGAATCCCTCTCTCTCCGCTGAACGTTACGGACAAAACCGGACAACGAACAGACAAGTCCCACAAATTCAATGATTTGTGGGA
>CALVFH010000153.1 GCA_944326775.1 uncultured Parabacteroides sp. | reverse complement strand
ATTCCGCAAGCAAGTACTTCCGCGAGGAAGGAAGCGGATCACTAAAAAAGCAATCCCTGTCAGCCGGTTTCCGGAGGGCAGGGATTTTTGTGCTGAGCATGTTTCTGCCCGTGGTAATCATGGTTGGTCGGAAGAAGAAACGAAAGAAAACAGATTGTTTGTTGGTAAAAGACTTGGTTGTGTGTGACTAATTAGTTACCTTTGCGGCATCATTCAGGATAAACATGAAACGGAATCTGATATTGTCGCCTGCCTTCAAGGAGTTCGAGCAAAACGCCAATCCCCGCACCCGCGAGAAGCAATTAACATTTTAAGGAGTTTGCTATGACAACAACGAACAACAGACTGACAGCGGAAGAGGTGAAAAAGTTGCGCCAAACAGATTTCTGCAAGAAGCCCGGCTTCGAGACGGCGGAAACCATGCTGGTACGCGAAATGGGCGAAGCGGGAAGTCCGGAACGCGCGGAGTTCAACGCCAAGGCATTGGCATGGTACTACGGCGAAGTGTTGCGCGACCGTCGCAAGGCACTCGGCATCACCCAGAAAGAACTTGCCGAGCGCGTAGGGCGCGACCGAAGCTATATCAGCCGGCTAGAAAAAGGCGAAACCGACTTGCAACTCTCCTCCTTCATCCGTATCGCCGCAGCCTTGGGCATCATGCTCCGGCTCGATGTAAACCTTATCTGAGACAACGCCTGCCCGCTTCCCGTAAGAACGACATACCGGGCAGGACTTTGTCATCGACTACTCGCAAGAATTGATGTTTGCGAACATTCGCAAAGACCTAAAATGAATAATTATACACGTCGAGTCGCTCGCAGGTATCTAAAAAGAAAAAGGCCACTCTCTCCCGAGAGCAGCCTTCCTGTTTTTATTATGAATGATTTGAAAAATCAGTTCTGAATCCAATCAACGCACACGACCCACGTATGAACCATCCTGCGTATTAATTTCGATCGTTTCGCCTTCGTTGATGAACAACGGAACGCGAACTTCAGCACCCGTTTCTACGGTTGCCGGCTTCAAGGTGTTCGTAGCTGTATCGCCTTTGATACCCGGTTCTGTATAAGTCACTTTCAGCTGAACCTTAACCGGCATGTCGGCAAACAGCACGGTTTCTGTAGAAGCATCGGAAACAACATCGACCACTTCGCCTTCCTTCATGAAATCAACACCGTTAATCAAATCCTTGTCGATAATCACATCGTCGAAAGTTTCCTGGTTCATGAAGTGATAGTGTTCGCCTTCGCGGTAAGTGAACTGGTACGGACGGCGTTCTACACGTACATCTTCCAATTTTTCACCGATATTGAAGCGGCGTTCGATAACCCCACCTTTCACAACATCTTTCAAAGTTGTACGCATGATGGTGTTGCCTTTACCCGGCTTTACATGCAAAAAGTCCACACAGAAATACAGTTTGCCATCCAAACGGATGCAAGTTCCTTTTTTAATGTCTTGTGAGTTGATCATACTTATTTCTATTATTCGTTATTATTCTGTCTCTATCAGAAGATTTTCGGCTGCAAAATTAGTACTTTCCTACAAAATATTCCTACCTTTACGCGAAAATATAACCAACAAACTATGGAAAATTTGCTACATTACGTTTGGAAATACCGTTTGTATTCTCCGCTCTCGCTGAAAACCACCGACGGGCAGCCGGTGGAAGTCCTCGACCCGGGTATCCAGAACTCCCATGCCGGTCCCGATTTCTTCAATGCCAAGGTAATCATCAACAAAACCCTCTGGGCGGGGGATGTGGAAATCCACACCTTAGCCTCCGACTGGAAACTGCACCATCACGACCAGGACCGCGCCTACGATGTGGTCATCCTGCACGTGGTGGAAAGCGCCGATTGCGAAACCTTCCGGACCAACGGCGAGAAGATCCCGCAACTCATCCTCACCATCCCGCAGGCTGTCCGCGACAACATCGCCTACCTGCTGGAACGCGACGCGCCGGTCCCCTGCCTCTACCGCCTGGGAGAAATCGAGCACATCCACCGGACGATGTGGCTCGACGCGCTTCTGGTCGAACGCCTGGAGCGCAAGACGCAAGACATCAAACGCTGGCTGGACAACTGCCAGGGCGACTGGAACGAAGCCTTCTACATCACCCTCTGCCGGAACTTCGGCTTCGGCATCAACAACGACGCCTTCGAATGGCTGGCGAAAAGTCTGCCGCTGCGCTGCATCCTGAAACACCGCAACTTCCCGTCACAAATAGAGGCGATGTTTTTCGGACAGGCCGGCCTGCTGGAAGAACCCGTCGAAAACGACCATTACTACCGCTTCCTGCAACAGGAATACCGCTTCCTGCGCCAGAAATTCAGTCTGCAACCACTCGACAAGAGTGTCTTCAAGCAGTTGCGCCTCCGTCCGGGAGCGACGCCACACGTCAAACTGGCCCAGCTCGCCGCCCTGTGGACCCAGCACGACACCCTCTTCTCCGCCCTGCTCGAAGCCCGGACGCCCCGCGAAGTCAAGAACTATTTCCGCATCGCACCCTCCGACTACTGGCGCACGCACTACCATTTCGGTAAGCCCTCGGTGGAAAAAGACAAGACCATCGGGGAAAATGCCGTCCGGATTATCCTGATCAACACCGTCGTGCCCATCTTCTTCGCCTACGGGCTTTACCGGAAGCTGCCGGAATACACGGCACGTGCCCTGCGGCTCCTGGAAAGCATCCCCGGAGAAAAGAACAACCTCATCGAACCGTTCCGGCACGCGGGCTTCGACATCCACCATGCCGGCGATTCGCAAGCCCT
>CALVFH010000152.1 GCA_944326775.1 uncultured Parabacteroides sp. | reverse complement strand
TTCTTGTTCATAACTAATTAATTAATTAAATGTTAATAATAATAGGTTGTAATCTCAAAAACAAATGTTTCGTCACAGCCCCACACGATTGTTATGAACGAGCATAAAAAAAAGCGCGGGATCTGTCGTCTTATCTAATCAAAGGCATCTGGAATAGCCTACTCAACGATAAAAACAACAGCCCGCGCCCTATACGGTATAGTTCTTCCCATGCAGATAGGAAAAAGAAAAATACGCGCCCAGAGCGCAAGCATTTATTGTCTATTATTCCGTTGAGTAAAAAATTTTCCAGATTTTTTGATTAGGAATAATCTACGTAAATGCTTAATATCAAATATTGATTCTGCCCTTAGCGGGAACACTTTCCCACGGGGAATCGTTGCAAAGGTAACGACGATTTGCGAAACTGCAAGGAAAAATATGGAATTTTTTCCATTCCTATGGTTTTTATCAACGAAAGCATAGGTTTTTAAGGACGAAAACGGTGTGATAAGGATTAGAAATCTTCTTCATCTGGATTAAATTCCTGATAAAAAAGATTTCTCCGCTTTTCGATATCGTTTAGTTCCTGATGCAGAAATTTGCAAGCATAATCGTAAAGGGGAATAGCTGTACCGTGTTCGTCCGAATCTTTAAATCCCATATAGGTTTTATAATAGTTGACTAAAAGTTCGTCTGGGGTTGTATCGGCAGCAAATAGGAATAGATATTGGCATCCAATCAGATTCCGCACTTTACAAAGTATGGGCACAACGAAGTGCCAGAAAACGACAGTTCCTAATTTTTGATTGATGTTTAAATCTTTCCAAAGGTCGCGGCACGCGTCGTTTGCGCAAAAGTGTACGATTTCGATACCTGCAAATGTTTTTCCCACGCGTTTAAGATTGTCGGCGGATTCCTTTTCAAGGTCTTCAAGTATTTGTGCCTTTTTTATGTGAGAGATTCGTTCCAAATCTTTTTTGATTAATCCTTTTCTTGTCCGGATGCTTTCAAGGATAGAGTCAATGGTCTGCCCGTCTTCATCAGAGAAAGAGGGATCCTTTTTCATCTCAATAAGAAAACAATACAGTTCATACAGTTTGTGTAGATTTTCTTCTTCTCCCAGTCGGTCATATAACAAACCACATTTCAAGGAAAAATAAAAAAGGATTTCTCCATTAGGATGTTTAACCAGATAATAAGCTAAATGATTTTTTTCATCTTCCTCATACGCTTCATTTTTCAGGGTAATCTCCAAGCTCCCGTTTCGTCTATTGTAGAAACTATCTACTAATTGTAGGTTGGTTTGACTTGAAGATAGACGCTCACAAATTAGAGAGTCTAAAATATTTTGCTGTTTCTTATTGATTTGCATATTGATTGCTTTTGCTCATCTGTGGAATGACATTTTCATAAAGGAATCGACGAATCTTTACCCGGTTTGCATCTTTTTTTATGTCGTCGGTAGCGATAAGTTCCGTTTGTCGCCCTGTGACGGATTGTTTTTGCCGAGCTTGTTGCCAGGCATATTCACCATGTGTGATGCTGTTCAGACTTAGTTCGTCTTTGGGGGCATAAGTAGTAAAGACGGTATCAAATACCTTCTTGTAATGTTCTATCGTAGCATCAGATAAGCTTTCATGCAATGCATTGTCCTTATATAAATGAAGAATAGGGGAAAGGACCGGACCGTACTTCCGTGCTTCGAACTGCTCTTTGAACATGGGCTCTCCGGTTTGGATAATAGACTCGCGTTGTGTAAAATAAAGCAGCTTTTGCAACTTTATTCCATCAATGCGTTTGCCAAATTGTTGTAGGTAACGTTGACAAATGTAGGAGGCTATTTTCACGACATTTTCCATAATTCTTGAGTTTTGGACAAAGTTAGATAATTCTTGGAATTATGTGTTTGGTTTATCTATGAATTTGATAGAGAAATATAAATAATACCGATTGCACGGATTTTATGGTTCGTGCAGTCGGTATTATTTTAGTGAGGATTTATTTCTTCGTCACATGCACCCTTTCCGTCGGCTTCAAGTGTTCGTTGCGATAGGCCACTTGCGCTACCACGTTTTCGGCCAGTTCGCGGAAGGCAGCTCCCGTGATGCTGTCCGGGTTGAGGGCTACCGGTTTTCCGTTGTCGCCTCCTTCGCAGATGCTCTGAACGATAGGAATCTGTCCGAGCAGAGGAATATGCAGTTCGTCGGCCAGCCGTTTGCACCCTTCTTTTCCGAAGAGGTAATATTTGTTGTGAGGCAATTCGGCCGGGGTGAACCACGCCATGTTTTCAATCAGGCCCAGGACGGGGACATTCACTTTCTCGCCCGTGAACATGCTGATTCCCTTGCGGGCATCGGCCAGGGCTACCTCTTGCGGCGTGCTGACTACGATGGCGCCCGTGATGGCCAAGGTCTGTACCATAGTCAGGTGGATGTCGCTGGTTCCCGGCGGAAGGTCAATCAGGAAATAATCCAAAGCGCCCCAGTTGGCATCGCCGATCAGCTGCTTCAAAGCGTTGCTGGCCATTGCGCCACGCCAGAGGACGGCATCTTCCTTATTGACAAAGAAACCGATGGACAACATCTTTATACCATAGTTCTCAGCCGGTTCAATCAGCTCCCTGCCATCTACCTCGACCATATACGGACGGGCATCCTCAAGGTTGAACATCTTGGGTTGCGACGGTCCGAAGATATCGGCGTCGAGCAAACCGACCTTGTAGCCTAATTGCGCCAACGCTACGGCCAGGTTGGCGGCAACGGTACTTTTTCCGACACCCCCCTTGCCGGAAGATACCGCAATGATATTCTTCACTTCGGGCAACAGCTTGTCTTCTTCGGGGCGGGCGAGTTGTTTTGCCTTCACCGTGATGTTGTTGCGTATGTTGACATCCGGGCTGACATACGTGAGGATGGCTGTTTCAGCCGCTTTGACTACCGAGCGGATAAACGGGTCGTTCGGTTTGTCGAAAATCAAAGAAAACGTAACATTCAGACCGTCGATGCGGATGTTGTCTTCCACCATATTCATTTCCACCAGGTCTTTCCCGGTACCCGGATAGCGCACGGTCTTGAGCGCATCCAGAATTTGTTGGGGATATATTTTTATCATAAAACTATGAATTAGAAATACCAGGTTTATTTGCCGGACGCCAAGGCGCTTCGTTTGCTCCGGTTGAAGCTGCGGTAGG
>CALVFH010000151.1 GCA_944326775.1 uncultured Parabacteroides sp. | reverse complement strand
CTGTTTCAGTTTGGCAATGGCGGTAATGAATTCGTTGTAGGTGGTCCGGCCGAATTTGCTAACCTTAATATATCCGATACCTGGCGCCACCTGGTAAGCAACATCCACGGAATTGACGGGCACGTCGCCGCGCGTTACCTCGAAGGTGAGCAGTTCCGGGTCGTTGCCGCGCTTCACACCCAGCTTGACCACGCTGTTTTTAGCCCCGCGCAGGTTTTTCATGATTTCCTCCTGGCTGACCTGCCTTCCGGCATAGACGGAATCGTTGATAGTGATGATTCGGTCGAAGGGCAACAGGCCGGCTTTCTCCGAAGGACCTCCGGGGATGACGCTGATCACGAGAATCGTATCGGTCTGCATATTGAACGAGACACCGATTCCACTAAACGAGCCTTCCAAGTCTTCGTTGGCGCGCTCTACGTCCTTGGCCGAAATATAAACCGAGTGCGGATCGAGCTCGCTGAAAATCTTGGGAATCGTCCCTTCAACCAGTTCGGACATATTGACGGTATCGACATACTGTTCACTAATGATATTGAGGATTGCATCAATCTTGCTTCCGCCGTAGGAGACGTTGCTTAAATGATTTCCACTCAACATCCGGTAATGGTTTCCGATAAAGATGCCTAAAGCAATACTCAGCGTGATAATCACCGGAAGCCAAATTGATTGCTTGCTGTTCTTATCCATAATCGTTCAAAAAGACAAAAGTCAATTATCTAAGGGTATATATTCAATCTCCACATTGGCCCGCTGCAAAAGAGCGCAGCCCTCTTCCGTCCGGTATTTTTCCGAGTAAACCACCCGCTTGATACCGGATTGGATGATCAGTTTCGCACACTCGATACAGGGGGCAGACGTCACATAAATCGTAGCGCCCTTACTGCTGTTTGACGAGGCGGCAACCTTGGTGATGGCATTTGCCTCGGCATGAAGGACGTAAGGTTTCGTCAGGTTATTCTCGTCTTCGCAGATATTTTCAAAGCCCGCCGGCGTGCCGTTATAGCCATCCGAAATAATCATCTGATCTTTCACGATAAGCGCTCCCACCTGACGGCGCTTGCAATAAGAGTTTTCCGCCCATATCGCCGCCATGCGGAGATAACGCTTGTCTATTTCATGTTGCTTATCCATTTTATTTCTTGATTCCATTTCGTTTTAACAATGCATCGATAGTCGGGTCTTGTCCACGGAAGCGTTTGTAAAGGACGGAAGGATCTTCAGTGCCTCCTTTTGTCAAGATATTATCATGGAAAGACTTGGCGACTTCTTTGTTGAAAATTCCCTTCTCCTTGAATACGGAAAAGGCGTCGGCATCCAACACTTCCGCCCACTTATATCCGTAATAACCTGCGGCATAACCTCCGGAGAAGATATGACCGAACTGACAACTCATCGAGGTACCCGGAACGTCCGGAACAATCACGGTCGAAGCCCAGGCTTGTTTTTCAAAAGCGACCACATCGCCGTCGAACGGTTTTTCAAGCGTATGCCATGCCATATCCAAAAAACCGAAACTTAACTGACGACAGCAGAGGTAACCACAGTTGAAGTTGGAAGCATCTATCAAATTCTTCACCAAATCGGCAGGGATTTTCTCTCCCGTTTCGTAATGACGGGCTATCTGATCGAGATATTCCTTTTCAGTCAACCAGTTTTCCATAATTTGCGAAGGCAGTTCCACGAAATCCTGGTAAACACCGGTACCCGAAAGACTGGCATAGGTGCCGCTGGCAAACATTCCGTGCAACGCATGTCCGAACTCGTGGAGCAAAGTTTCCACCTCGCTAAATGTCAACAAAGCCGGTTTCGTATCCGTAGGACGAGTAAAATTCATCACAATGATAATTTGCGGCCGATGATCTACCCCCTTCGCATCCTTATATTGAGAACGGATGCTATTCATCCACGCACCGGACTGTTTGCCATCGCGAGGGAAGAAATCGGTATAAAGAATAGCCAGGAACTTTCCATTCTCGTCATAAACTTCATAGGCCTGCACTTCCGGATTATAAACCGGTATTTCTTTATTCTCTTTGAATGTAATACCATAAAGTTGAGTAGCAAGCCCGAACACACCCTTTTTCACACTGTCAAGCTGGAAATACGGACGTGTCATCTCATCGTTTACATTGAATTCAATATCTTTCAACTTCTCGGAATAATAATTCCAGTCCCAAGGCATGATTTGAATGTTCTCCTGCTCCATTCCACGGGCAAAACCTTGGACAGCATTAAATTCATTGATGGCAACGGGTTTATAAGCCTCTAACAACTGGTTCAATAATTGATAAACCCTTTCCGGCGTTTTTGCCATCTTATGCGAAAGTTCATACTCCGCATAATTCTTATACCCTAACAACTGGGCAATTTGCAGGCGGATATTTACAATTTTCCGAATGTTTTCTTTATTATCATATTCGTCGTTCTTATTACCGACTGTCATATACTCCCGATACATTTTCTCACGCAAATCCCGACGGGCGGAGTAACGCAAGAAAGGCACATAGCTTGGAGCAGAAAGATTAAACAACCAACCCTCTTTACCTTTTTCTTTGGCTAAATAAGCTGCCGCTTCACAGACACTTTCCGGCAGACCAGCAAGATCAGCCTTATCCGTGAGCAATAACTCATAACGATTTTGGTCTTTCAAAGCATTTTGATCAAACTGTAAACTCAATATGCTCAATTCAGTAAATAACCGACGATACTTTTCCTTATCAGCAGCATTTAATGTTGCACCACTCGACTGAAAATTCTTATAGGTTTCCTCCAACAGTTTGGCATCTTCCAAAGAAAGTTTCAACTCGTCTCTTTGGTCATAAACTGTCTTAACCCGTTCGAACAATTTATCATTCAAATAAATGTAGTTACTACTTTCGGAAAGCTTAGGCGAAATCCGTTGAGAAATTGCCATCATCTCATCATTGGCATCCGCACTCAAAACATTAAAAAATACGCCCGAAACCCGATTAAGCAATTGTCCACTCCGTTCAAGTGCAACAATTGTATTTTCAAACGTAGCAGGCTGAGGATTATTTGCAATAGCATCAATCTCCTTTTTCAATTGTTCTATGCCTTCCTCGAATGCCGGTTCATAATGTTCCGTCCTTATTTTATCAAAAGGCGGAGTATCAAATGGAGTTTTATATTTTCCATAAAACGGATTGTTAGCAGCTTCTGTCATACCTATCATACTTAAAAATAAAACAACATTATAAATAAGTCTTCTCATGTCAGTATATCTTTATATCTATTAGCTTGCAAAATTACGCTTTCCAAAATAAAATATGATAAGTCACGTGATTTTTTTGACACAAAAAAACGGGGAGCGAACCTTCCGGAACACTCCCCGTCTCCTCTTACAATACGGCGGC
>CALVFH010000150.1 GCA_944326775.1 uncultured Parabacteroides sp. | reverse complement strand
GCGGCAGGGCACAAAAAAACGGGATATGCTTACGCACATCCCGTCTCTGAGTCCTGTATGAATTGCCTTATTTCAAGGTAGCGGCAATTGCATCTACCAACTTCTTCGCATTTGCGTTATTCGGATTCAATTCCATCGCTTTATCCAGATAACCTTTGGCCTCGGTCAGCTGGGCATCAGCCTTCGCCTTCTCGGTCTGGTATTTATCCGGGTCGGAAGTAGCCAGCGGATGGATTTCGTTCAGCTTCGTCGCGCCCTGATTGTAGAGCATAGCCCCCAGGCTGTACAACGCGCCTTCCTGATACTTCTTGTTCGAAGCCATCAGCACTGATTTATACATTTTAGTGGCCGTTTCAATGTCACCTTTCTTTTGGGCAGCCTGTCCTTGCTTGATTCCATAGGAATACAACACTTTCTCCAGGTTTTTATTGCCCGGCAATGCCTTCAATCCGGCTTCTACCGTCTTAAAAAACTCGTCCGGCTTATTCAGATTGCGATAAGCCATGGCAGCACCCGTGTAAGAATCGTCGATGTTGTAGTTTAATTTGATGGACATGTCAAAATACTTCGCAGCTTCAGCATAATTCTTCGCTTGATTGGCACTGAAAGCACAATTGTAGATACGCACCGTATCCTGATACTCGTTCAACTTCAGATACTCGCTGTACTTAGCCAATGCTTCCGGATAGTTTTTAGCATTCAATGCTGCATCACCTTCATCTCTCAACTTGTTCGCATCTTGGGCAAAAATATTCCCCATACACAGGCAGAATGCTACCAATAATACAATTTTTTTCATGGTTCAACTATTTAATTTGTTATTTGTGACGTCCTAAAGTAGTCCACATAATCGGAACGACCAAATGTTTTAAATTGTTTTTATCATTTTTGGATTAAACGCAGGAGCTGTTCTGTTAATTTTTGCACATTGCGCTTGGTGTAGGCCGGTTTCATGGCTTCTTCGAGCGTTACGGGCGCCGGATGGATGGAAAAACAGGCAGTCAGGCCGTCGGCAAACAAGGCATCGTCGGCTTCCGCCATATTTCCCGTGATGGCAACCACGGGGACACGTGTTCCCGCATGTCTCACGATGCCGGAAACGACTTTTCCGCAACGTGTCTGGCGGTCTATCTTGCCTTCACCGGTAATCACGAGGGCGGCATCCTGCAAGAGGCGGTCGAAGTCCAGTTGTTGCAAGACCATCTCTATTCCCGGCAGGAGCGTGGCATGGAGGAAGAGGTGGCAAGCCCCTCCCAGGCCTCCGGCGGCTCCCGAACCCGGAATATCCTGTATATTTTTCCCCGTCAAGGCCTGGAACAAGGCGGCGAGATGACGCAAACCTTCGTCGAGCTGCTCCACCATCGCGGGCGTGGCCCCCTTCTGCGGAGCAAAGACACAGGCCGCCCCGTTTTCCCCATAAAAAGGATTCCCGACATCTACCGCCACCTGAAACGAGCAGGATTTCAGGGCGGGCAAGGCATTCCGGCCGTCAATCGAGGCAATCTCGGACAGATGACGGCCGCCGGCAGGGACTTCCCGCCCTTGCCGGTCGAGAAAACGGAAGCCCAAAGCTTGCAGCATCCCTACTCCGGCATCGTTTGTGGCGCTGCCGCCTATTCCCATCAGAATCCGGTCGCAACCACGGCGCAAAGCATCGGCAATCAGTTCTCCCGTGCCGTAGGTAGAGGTATCCATCACATTTCCCACCTGATAAGGAATCAGCGAAAGGCCGCTGGCGGCTGCCATCTCGAGAATAGCCGTCCGACCGTCGGCAGTGAGGCCATAACGCGCCTCTACCGGCTTTCCCTGAGGGCCGTGGACGGTTGCCGTCGCATAGCTGCCGCCCGAGGCTTGCACCAACGCCTCTACCGTGCCCTCTCCGCCATCAGCGACAGGCAAGACTACGACGGAGCCATCCGGACAAACCTGCCTGACACCCTTTTCCGCCGCCTTCCCCAATTCCCAGGAAGACAGGCACCCCTTAAAGGAATCTATCGCGATAATAATCTGTTTCATGGAATAAAAAAAAGAAAGCGGATATCCTTTCGTCTATCCGCTTTTCCTATGCTTATTTAAAAAATCTATTCATTATAAATACTGGTAGTCAATACAAATGTCATGGATGCATCATCTTTCTTGATCTTCACACCCGAAGGCAGCATATAATTGTTGATACCCGTTGTCACCGCGTCTGAAGTCGTAATGCCTATCGAATTCGAATTGCTCTGGGTAACATTTTCAACGGGGAAGACCAGAATCCGCAAGTCCTCGTCGGGGTTTTCCTGGACATGAGTTTCCAGCAAACGGCAGATGTTGCCAAAGTCATACACATTATCGCTACTGCTATAGGAACCTAAGAAGGAAGTACGGCTATCGGTCACCTTCCCGTTTTCAAAGAAGCTCTTCACGGAATCTTCAGGCAAAAGCAAAAGGTCCGACGGACGCTCGAAAGCATATTCCCATTCTTCCTGCTGCATGGGAACCAGTGTAAACGGCATATTATTCACGATATGATTGCCGATGACTTCTTTCAGCCTTTCAACCGGAATCTCCAGCTTGATACAAACACCTGCCGGCGTCTTCATATAAGCATATTCATTGTTTGGCTGCAGCAATTGCTCTAAATTCCCGTTCTTTAAAGAATTGAGCTGGATAACCTCTTGTGTTGTATTAAAACGCTCGGAGGCGGAGTAAATCGTATCATTCCCCGTCAGCGTGCTTTCGCCTTCATAACGATAATAAATCAGCATTGATGAAGTTGATACTTCAAGAATATTCCCGGTACCGTAAGTTGTCGTCACATAAAGACCCGGGAAAAACTGGTTGAATGCTTCCTGACTAGCAAACGATGCCGGGTTGTTAAGCGTCTCATCATAAATACTCTGCCCTAATTCCTGAGGCATCCGGATACGGACATTTGCCATATAATAATTAGGATCCGAGGTATCCTTAATATTCCGAATAGAATCCGAGACCGTAGTATCATAGGAAGTATAAGACTTTGAGCCCAAGGATGTCCGCATATCGCAAAATTCCGATACATCGACATTCGTATAATAATTTTTTTGCAAAGGTTTGCTCACCTTGAAGATCTGAGCTTGCATAGGGGCCAACGAATCCCCAACCCATGAACTATAAGTGATCTGATAAACCATCGAATCAATCTTTCCCCCTATCGGTTCATGTTTGAAATCAAACCCTTCAGGGCAATAGAATTGACAAACATAGTCCGACTTCAGATTCCCATACAAAGGATCATACAATTCTCCAAGCAAACCTTGTACAGTCCGCGCATAGATAGAATCAAGCTTAACCGTCGAAGCTTTTACAAAGATACTATCCTGAAATACGGTAATCTTATCACTTTCGGGCTGGATGCTGGGACCTA
>CALVFH010000149.1 GCA_944326775.1 uncultured Parabacteroides sp. | reverse complement strand
TGGAGGTGTTGCCATATTTGTTACTATTTTAATATGATAATTATATTGGTTATCGTTTAGACAGATGCAAACTTACGGAAAATCTCTGGAATATCCGCCGAATTGCAGCAGATTAACGCAACAACACTCAAATCATCGGCATTTCCCAGGAGCCGCGCGTATCTACTCCTGTTTCTTCTGCCGTTCTTTCCATCAGGCTCATTTCCTCGGAAGTCAGGGAGATTTGTGCCGCTTTGACCGCATCCTGCACTTGCGATACTTTGGTTACTCCGATAATCGGTGTCGTGCCTTTGGCTATTGCCCAAGCCAATGCGACTTGAGCAGGCGATACCGTGTATTTTTCGCCGATGCGGCGCATTACGCTTACCAGTTTTTCTATCTGGGGCAACATCGGATTGTACGTGTCACCGCGCTGGCTGCCTGCAGGCAACGGATGCTGTGTATCGTATTTGCCACTCAATGCGCCTTGCTCCAGGACCATATACGACCAGAAATCAATGCCTTTCTCTTTGCAATAATCCAGGATGCCGGCTTTTTCCGATGAGCGGTATAACAAACTGTAATGGTTCTGTATGGCTGATACATGCACTCCTTCGGCAGACAGAATTTCCTCGGCCCGTTTGATTTGTTCCAGGTTATGGTTGGAAACACCGACATGGCGAACTTTTCCGCTTTTTACCAAGGGGATGAGATAAGGTGTCCAGCGTTCTACGTCTGCCGGGTTATGTATCCAGTACATATCAATGTAGTCTGTACCGAAACGGGACAGGCTGCTTTCACACATGGCTGCTACCGGATTTGCAGCCGTTTCATCGGCTATCTGGGGCGTGAATTTGGTAGAGATAAAGACGTCCTCACGCTTGCACTGCTTTGTAAATGTACTCAGGATGCTTTCAGATGCGCCCATGCCATAGACAACAGCCGAGTCCCATCGGTTCAACCCGTCCTTCATCGCTTCTTCAAAGACAGGTCTCAACTCTTCAACACCTACATGGTTGCCAAACACCTGGTCGCCACCGACCATACCTTGTCCCCACGACCATGTACCCAATACGATTTTCGGAAAATTACTCTTGTTCATCATCATGATTTTATAAATATCCCCCACGGCTCATAAACAGAGACCATAGGTCTTTCTTAGTTTATTGATTATTTTAACATTACAAAGGTAATGCGGCAAGAGATCCGGAAGGATAGCCAAATTCTCTGAATTTGTAACCATTTTACAGAATATATATAACCAGATAAGTCTGGGATTCAACATAACCTGAATCATAAAGTTTTTACTGTTGTTTGCATAATGACGATGCTATTTTAAGAATTAATACTTTGTAAATATACGTTTGATAAAGGGCATTTGCCGGCGGATAAATTGATGGACAATGTCGAAGATACCATCTACTGAATCTTCGTGATAGCATTTCTCTTCCAATGGACACCAGCCGGTCTTGTCCGGATTTTGAATATAGGGAACAAGACATTCAAAGTTTACAGGAATATGTGCCTTTCGCAGCAAGGTCAGGGCGGACAGGCTTATGATGTCTGTATAGACATCCTTAATGCCTCCCCGGACCATCAACGCTGCTGCTGCTTTACCCACCACCTTGTCGGCTATGTATGCACCTTTTAAGAAGGCAGGATTATGGCAAAGCAATTCATATAAGTCTTTCACACCTTTTTTGCGGAAGGTACGGGTATCATTTCCCTGTGCAATGACACAAGAGTATTTCCCGGTGTGCAGCAATTCTATCAATTTCTTTTTGTTGTACATAATCTATTATTGTAATGTTCCTTGTTTGAGTTGTTCTACAAACCGGTCAATGCGGTGCAGTTCTTCCGGTATCTTGATGCTTTGCGGACAATGTTGCACGCATTGGTTGCAACCGATACAGTGATTTGCCTGGCGTAAACGGGGAACGCTCCTGTCGTAACCGACGAGGAATGCCCGACGCGCCTTACGATAATTCTCATCCTGGCTGCTTGCCGGCACATTTCCTTCGTTCACACATTTATTATAGTGGGTGAAGATGGCCGGAATGTTGATGCCGTAAGGACAAGGCATACAGTATTCGCACGCCGTGCAGGGCACGTTGGGATATTCCAGAAAGAGCGTCGCCGTCCGCTCCAATAACGCAAGTTCCTCCTCTGTACAGGGGACAAGCGGCGAATAAGTGTGCACATTGTCTTGCAGATGCTCCATATAGGTCATTCCGCTGAGCACGGTCAACACATTGGGGAACGTACCGGCAAAACGGAATGCCCACGATGCCGTGCTACGTTCCGGAGCATGTTGTTTCAGTCCTGCCACCAGATGGTCGGGCAAACGGGAAAGCCGTCCGCCCAGCAATGGCTCCATCACTACGACAGGGATGTTTCGCTTCGAGAGTTCGCCATACAAGTATTCGGCATTGGTGTTCCAGCCCGTAGCGTGCCGCCAGTCGGCATAGTTGAGCTGTATCTGCACAAAATCCCAATGCACTTCGTCGTGGATGGAGAGCAGGTAATCGAAGACTTTCACATCGCCGTGGAATGACCAACCGAGGTTGCGGATGCGTCCCGCCTCGCGCTCCTTGCGCAAGAAATCGAGCAGACCGATGTCCAGCAGGCGGCGGTGAAGCACATCCATTCCGCCGATGCCAGCACCGTGTATCAGGTAATAGTCCAAATAATCCGTCCGCAACAGCTCCATCGACTTATGGTACATATCCACCGAATTGCGGTAAGCGTTCTCCCCGTGTTCTTCCAGAAAAGTGGACATTTTCGTTGCGATGTAATACGTGTTGCGCGGATGGCGTGAAAGGGCGATGCCCGTAGCGTTTTCCGACTGCCCACGTCCGTAATGGGGCGATGTGTCGAAATAGTTTACGCCGTGAGCCAATGCATAATCTACCAGTTCATTGACGGCTTCCTGATTGACAATATCCCGTCCTCCCTCCGGGTTGGGGAGCATAGGCAGACGCATCATACCATAACCGAGCAGTGACACCCGGTCGTCCGAATTGTGATTCGTGCGGTAGGTCATTTCGCCGTCTTTTGCGGCACCGGAAATGCCTGCCGTTTGTTGTTTTTCCCCTCCGCACGCCGTCAAGCCAGCCGAAGCGATGCCAGCGGCTCCCATCCGTTTGAAGAAGTCGCGGCGGGAGATTGTTTTTCTGTTATCCATTGTATTTTGCTGTTTATTGATTCGACGATAATGTTTCTCCGCCAGGATTTGGACTGTCGTCGCTGACGACAGTGCTTTTCCGCCAGGATTTGGGCTGTCGTCGCTGACGACAGTGCTTCTCCGTCAGGATTTGGGCTGTCGTCGCCGACGACAGTGCTTCTCCGTCAGGATTTGCACTATCTACGGAGTGAGCCAAGTTGTTTCCTTTGGATACAAAAATAGCGCACCCCAGTTGGAGCACGCTTATTTGAATCAAACCATAACTT
>CALVFH010000148.1 GCA_944326775.1 uncultured Parabacteroides sp. | reverse complement strand
TTATGGATGCTTATTTTCGGGTTTCCGCTATATTTGCAACACGTTCACGCAAGTTGCTCATACAGAGATACTGTTGACTTTGAGGAAGTGAAGTAATTCCCAATAAAGAAAAGTGGAAGCGTGCAGCCCGTTGGGTTGCACGCTTTTTTTATTTGCACCGCGATGATTCCTTGTGCTTTCAGAATAAAGTCAGTAACTTTGCCCAGCTTTTTTATAAGAAAACAAACAAATACATATATATGAGTAAGAAATTTGCCGAATATTCGAAGTTCGACCTTTCGAACGTGAATAAAGAAATGCTGAAAAAGTGGCAAGACGGCAACGTTTTCCACAAAAGTCTTGAAATTCGAGAAGGACATCCTTCCTTTGTTTTTTATGAAGGACCTCCCTCGGCTAACGGTATGCCGGGTATTCACCACGTGATTGCCCGTTCAATTAAAGATATATTCTGCCGTTACAAGACAATGAAAGGCTTCAAGGTAAATCGTAAGGCGGGGTGGGATACTCACGGGCTTCCGGTTGAATTGGGCGTTGAAAAAGCATTGGGGATTACAAAAGAGGATATCGGCAAAAAAATCAGCGTGGCGGATTATAATGCTGCTTGCCGCCGCGACGTGATGAAGTTTACGAAAGAATGGACCGACCTTACCGAGAAGATGGGGTATTGGGTCGATTTGGAACATCCGTATATTACGTATGATAACCGCTATATCGAAACTCTTTGGTATTTGCTGAAGGAACTTTATAAGAAAGGATTGCTCTACAAGGGTTATACCATCCAGCCATATTCTCCTGCGGCAGGAACCGGTCTGAGTACGCACGAATTGAACCAGCCGGGTTGTTACCGCGATGTGAAAGATACCACTTGTACGGCGCAGTTCCGTATTCTGGATCCGAAACCGGAGATGACAGGTTTTGGCGATCCGTTCTTCCTGGCGTGGACGACGACTCCCTGGACTTTGCCTTCGAACACGGCGCTCTGCGTGGGTCCGTCAATTACTTATGTAGCAGTACAGACTTACAATCCTTATACCGGTATTCCGGAGACCGTCGTGCTGGCAAAAGAATTGCTGCATGCGTATTTCAATCCCAAGGCTGCCGACCTGAAGCTGGAAGATTACAAGGAAGGCGATAAGCTGATCCCGTATAAGGTGGTAGGAGAATGGAAAGGCCCGGAACTGGAAGGCATGCACTACGAGCAGCTGATTCCGTGGGTAAATCCCGGCGAAGGGGCTTTCCGCGTTATCTTGGGCGACTACGTGACGGTAGAAGACGGTACCGGTATTGTGCATATCGCGCCGACCTTTGGTGCCGACGATAATAAAGTGGCGAAGATTGCAGGTGTTCCGCCTCTGATGTTGAAGGATAAGGATGGCAACATGCGTCCGATGGTTGACCTGACCGGTAAATTCTTCAAGCTGGAAGACCTGGATGCCGCGTTTGTCCATAAATATATGAATGCTGCCGACTACGACCCGTATCAGGGACGTTTCGTCAAGAATGCCTACGATCCGAACCTGACGGATAAGGACGAGACGCTGGATATCTCCATCTGCATGATGCTGAAAGTACAGAACCGCGTCTTCAAGATTGAAAAGCATGTCCACAACTATCCGCATTGCTGGCGTACGGACAAGCCTGTGCTTTACTATCCGCTGGATAGCTGGTTTATCAAGACCACCGCTTGCCGCGACCGGATGATTGAACTGAACAATACCATCAACTGGAAACCCCAGAGCACCGGTACCGGACGTTTCGGAAAGTGGCTGGAGAATCTGCAGGACTGGAACCTGAGCCGCAGCCGTTACTGGGGAACGCCGTTGCCTATCTGGCGTACGGAAGACGGCAAGGAAGAAAAGTGCATCGGTTCGGTAGAAGAGCTGTATAACGAAATCGAGAAGGCCGTCGCTGCCGGACTGATGGAGTCGAATCCGTATAAGGCGCAGGGCTTCGTTCCCGGAGTTTATACCGCCGAGAATTATGAGAAGATCGACCTGCACCGTCCGTATGTCGATGAGGTTACGCTGATCTCAGACAGCGGCAAGCCGATGAAGCGCGAAACCGACCTGATCGACGTGTGGTTTGACTCCGGTTCCATGCCGTATGCCCAGATTCACTATCCGTTTGAGAATAAAGAATTGCTCGATAGCCGTGTCGTTTATCCGGCCGACTTTATCGCAGAGGGAGTTGACCAGACCCGCGGCTGGTTCTTTACGTTGCACGCCATCGCGACGATGATTTTCGACAGCGTAGCCTTCAAAGCCGTGGTATCAAACGGTCTGGTGCTCGATAAGAACGGCAACAAGATGTCCAAACGTCTTGGAAACGCTGTCGATCCGTTTGCCACCATCGAGAAATACGGTTCCGACCCCTTGCGCTGGTATATGATTACGAATGCCTCGCCGTGGGACAACATCAAGTTCGATGTCGATGGCATCGAGGAAGTGCGCCGCAAGTTCTTCGGTACCTTATATAATACCTATTCCTTCTTCGCGCTCTATGCCAATGTCGATGGCTTCGATTATTCGCAGCCCGACGTCGCCTGGGAGAAACGTCCGGAGATAGACCGCTGGATTCTCTCGTTGTTGAACACGTTGGTCAAGGATGTGGATTCTTATCTGGATACTTACGAGCCGACCCGTGCCGGGCGTGCCATTTCCGAGTTCGTCAACGACAACCTGAGCAACTGGTATGTCCGTCTGAACCGTCGCCGCTTCTGGGGTGGAGAGATGACTGAAGACAAACTGTCGGCCTACCAGACACTCTATGTCTGCCTGGAAACCGTTGCCAAACTGATGGCGCCGATTGCTCCGTTCTATGCCGACAAGCTCTTCTGCGACCTGATTGCCGTCACCGGACGCGAAACGGTAGAATCCGTCCACCTTTCCGACTTCCCGGTTTGCCATGAAGAAATGATCGACAAGGCGTTGGAAGAGCGGATGCAGATGGCGCAGAGCATCTCTTCGATGGTGCTGGCATTGCGCCGCAAGGTAAACATCAAGGTGCGCCAGCCCCTGCATACGCTGATGATTCCGGTGCTCGACGCCCACCAGCAGGAAAGCATCGAAGCCGTCAAACAGCTCATCTTGAATGAAGTCAACGTGAAGGAAATGAAATTTGTCGATAATACCGCCGGCATCCTGGTGAAGAAAATCAAACCCGATTTCAAGAAGCTCGGGCCGCGTTACGGCAAGATCATGAAACCCCTCGCCGCCGCTATCCAGCAGATGACGCAAGACGATATCAACGCCTTTGAGAAGGCCGGCACCTTCACCCTCGTGGTAAACGGCCAGGAGGCTGTGCTCGACCGTGCGGACGTGGAGATTATTTCGGAAGACATCCCCGGCTGGCTGGTTGCAAACGAAGGACGCCTGACGGTGGCCCTCGACATCACGGTGACGGAAGACCTCCGCAAAGAGGGCCTCGCCCGCGAGCTGGTCAACCGCATCCAGAACCTGCGCAAGAGCAGCGGTTTCGACATCACAGACAAAATACACATCACGGTACTGTCCAACGACATCATGGACGATGCTATCCGTGAGTACAAAGATTATATCGCCAACCAGGTGCTGGCGACTTCTATCGAGATTGCCGACGAAGCGGTGAGCGACGCGACGGAACTCGATTTTGAAGATTTCAAACTGCCCGTGAGGGTAGAAAAGGCGTAGGCCTATTTTGTGGTTAATTAAATGACTTGTTAAATCGATGAGGATGAGGATTCGCCCGGTGGGGTGTTTTCTCATCCTCTTTTTTGTCTATAAGCGGGGACAGTGGATTTCCTGACGGATAAGCATCGTCCCCGCGGGGGACAGCCGATTTCCTGGCGGATAAGCA
>CALVFH010000147.1 GCA_944326775.1 uncultured Parabacteroides sp. | reverse complement strand
CGGCACGGCCACATCCAGTTTGCACTCAGCGAAACACCCGCCAACTTATCGCTCAGCGGAGCAAACACAAGGTTGGTCAACGCTTCCGCAATAGCCATCACCGAACCGGCTGCCGGATCGACCATAGCCACCTGCGGGGCATGACCGATAGACGTAGCGATACCCGCCTTTCCGCGATAGTCGAGAGCCACGGCACCCAAGTCGCTCAACGGCAACTGCAGTTCGCCCTGGCACTGCTGGCGTGCCACCTTACCCGATACCGAACGGTCCACCTTGTTGGTCAACCAGTCCTTGCAAGCTACCGCCTCCAGTTGGAGCACATTCTCCAGATAATGGTGCAATTCCGATTCTTTATAGACCACCGGCTGATAAGTTTCCACCACCGTATGGTCGCGCATGATCGTACGCGGGGGTTTTCCGAACATATATTCCAGCTTGATGTCGATCGGTTTCACCCCGTCAGCCTGTTCGAAGACAAACTTCATGTCGTCGGTTGTTTCCCCCACGACATACATCGGAGCCCGTTCCCGCTCAGCCATCCGGCGAACACGGTCCACATCCTTTTCCTCCATCAGCAAGCCCATACGCTCCTGGCTCTCGTTCCCGATAATTTCCTTAGCCGACAACGTCGGGTCGCCAATCGGGAGCTTGCTCATATCGATATGTCCGCCGGTCGCCTCCACCAGCTCAGAGAGGCAGTTCAAGTGTCCGCCCGCTCCATGGTCGTGAATCGACACGATCGGATTTTCATCTGATTCGGCAATCGAACGAATCACATTGGCCACGCGCTTCTGCATCTCCGGATTGGCACGCTGCACGGCATTCAACTCGATGCCGCTGGCATACTGGCCGGTATTCACCGACGAAACCGCACCGCCACCCATTCCGATGCGATAGTTGTCGCCACCCATGACGATGACCTTCTCGCCCGGCTTCGGATCGCCTTTCAGCGCATCGCGGCGATTGGCATACCCCACACCGCCAGCCAACATAATCACCTTATCATACGCAAACTTCTTTCCGTTTTCCGCATGTTCGAACGTCAGCAACGAACCGCAGATCAGCGGCTGGCCGAATTTGTTCCCGAAGTCGGACGCCCCGTTCGAAGCCTTGATCAGAATCTGCTCGGGCGTCTGGTAAAGCCACGGACGCGGATCGAGCACCTTCTCCCATTCGCGAGCCCCTTCCGTACGCGGATAAGAAGTCATGTAAACCGCCGTTCCGGCCAAAGGCAGCGAAGCCTTGCCACCGCCCAGACGGTCGCGGATCTCACCGCCCGAACCCGTAGCGGCCCCGTTGAACGGTTCCACCGTCGTCGGGAAGTTATGCGTTTCAGCCTTCAGCGAAAGCACCGTCGGGATTTCCTTAACTTCATAGAAATCCGGTTTGTCGCCACTGGCCGGAGCAAACTGCTCGATGACCGGACCTTCGTTGAACGCTACATTATCTTTATAGGCAGAAACCAGTTTATTGGGATTTTCCGCCGATGTTTTCTTGATCAGAGCAAAAAGCGAGCTTTCCTTTTCTTCGCCATCGATGATAAAGGTACCGCCGAAAATCTTATGACGGCAGTGTTCGGAATTGACCTGCGAGAAACCGAAAACCTCGCTATCAGTCAACTTGCGGCCGATTTTCTCGCTGACCTCCTTCAGGTAGGCAATCTCCTCGGCACTCAGCGCCAGCCCTTCCTGCTGGTTGTAAGCATCCAAATCATCGATATAGACAATCGGGTCGGGCTGCTTGTCGATAGTAAAAATCTTCTGATCCAACCCGTTGTAAATACGTTGCAACATCGGGTCGTGTTCGGCCTCGCCCGAGGCAACCGGGAAATATTCCTCAATACGGGAAATGCCTTCCAGCCCCATATTCTGAGTAATTTCTACCGCGTTCGTACTCCACGGCGTAATCATCTCACGGCGCGGACCCACGAACCATCCATCTAATGTTTCGTTATCTACCGGTGCGGCATTGCTGAAAAGCCATACCAGCTTGCTGATATCTTCCGGAGCAAACGCGTGCTGGGCTTCCACCGCCAACACGGTTTCTGTGGGGGATTTGAAAAATAGAATCATATCGTTGATTTTATTGGATATTATCTGAAATATGGGGACAAAGATACGGAATTATCTTCGAACTTCGTTTTTAGCCTTGCGATAATATTCCCGAATACGGGTCTGGATGTTCTGCTTCAGACAATCCTGATACAGCCAGGGCTCGCAACTGTGGAAATCGCCGACATTCAGGAAATCCCGAATCGGATGATACTCATCGCCGCTATAGCCTTGCAGAACGAGGACATGGTGTTCGGGCGAAACGGTTACCGTAATCGTATCGTGGAGAGTCGCCGGCGTCGCGTCGGTCCGCCAGTTTACGGGGTTGATGCAGATGGCACACGGTTCGGCAACCACCGGTTGGATATAGCGGACATCGGAGACCGAATTGTAACAGATGGTCACGCCAATATCGGTAGAATCCTGTGCGCCCTGGATATTCGTCGTGGCACGCAGATCATCCGGGGTCACCTTGTACCCCAACACATAAGCCGCGACCAAGTAGGGATGCAACTCTTCAGGCATGGCCTTCAACAATTCCACCACGCATTTCCCGCCCTGGCTGAAACCGGCCAAAATAAACGGACGTTCCGGATCGCGTTGCTGCAAAAACCGGTTGAAGGCATCCAGGACATCCGACATCGGCAACTGAAAACGGTAATTGATGGTATCTTCGTTGCGCGTAGCCCACGTATCGATGGCCATGTGACGATAGAACGGCGAATAAAAATTGTTCCCGATTCCCATATAGTCGGCAATGCGGCTGATTTCCTTGGTCATATCCGCCCGGTGCTGTTCGTTATAGACGTCGGCATACCGGCACAGCGCACCGTCTGCCGTCTTCCATTCCGTTTCCCAGGTCGATACTAAATAAAAAACATCGGCACCCGTTCCCGTTGAATCGGCTTCGCGCGTGTACCAGAATGTCGGATCGCTATAATCCGGCGCTTTCGGCACATAAATCCACACGTTCTCTTCGCTATCCGATGCCGGCTGGTCGTTGCACGAAGTAAAAGAAAGAATACCTGAAAGGGTAAAAAAGAAAAAGAGCATACTCGTCAAACGAGTGCTCCATCCATTCCAAAAATAAGTCTTCATATTGAGTATCTTGTTTAAATTCCAAATGTCTTTATCCATACAAAGATAGTGCTTTTCCGGTAATCTGTGGATTTGGAGTCGCGTTTTCCATTGAAGAGGGAATAAGAAGAAATCCGAAGCACTGCCAACCTGTCAGGTTAACTTCAGGAGAATCGAATATTTTCGCCCTCCGGGACGGAAGTTTGAAAAAACGGCACTCTCGCGAGGTTTAAAACAGGATAATATTTTAAATAACAATCCATTATACCCCTTTAAACCGATCCGGATTTTTACTCAAAATAAAGCCATTTTTCCCGAAAATAGTCCTAAAAACCACTATTTTTCCCGGCACAACTTCCTTTTTTCTCCTTATCTGCGAAGTGTTGAAAAAATCTTCTAAATGAGTCCAACGGGAGTTCTAAAAGAGTGGTCCAACTCATCTAAAAGACCCTGCACACTCATTTAGATCTCCCGGCGTACTCATCTAAATCGTTTTTCCAAGTCTTGGGGAAAATCGGCGAAAAAGGGAGATTTTTTGCGGAAAACGAGTGAAAATGCAGGGGGAGAGAATGACAGAATGGCAGGAAAATCAGCGTATTTTCTCTTTGTTCACGCTTCATCATACCTGTTTTCTTATAAAAAGAGAGACTGCCTCAAAATCATTTCGAAGCAGTCTCTTATTTTTTATCCGCTTTCTTTCTCCCGAAAGTTTGCGGATTTGATATTCAATTACACTACTATACTTTGAATAACAGGTTCACCCTCACGGGTTACTTATTTAGAAAGATGAAGGGGAAACCCCTTCACCTTTCTATTGCATTACTTATTTTACGCTAACCTTAACAGCTTCTTCACCGTCAACGCTTACGATAGCAATACCTGCCGGTACGCTGATGGTAGCGTTATCAGATGTCAGAACTTCGTTAGCTACAATCTGACCAAGGATTGTAGAAACTACTACGTTCTTGCCGGCTGCGTTCTTCACGTTAACGGCACCGTCGAGAGCTACGACTTTAACG
>CALVFH010000146.1 GCA_944326775.1 uncultured Parabacteroides sp. | reverse complement strand
ATCTCTTTTTAGGAGATGCTCCTTTTTTCGTAAAACAGTTGAAAAATAAGGATTAAAAGCTCCTTATACGACACGGTGAGCATCTCTTTTTAGGAGACGCTCTTTTTCGTGAAACCAGTTAAATGAAGGATTAAAGATCTTTTAGAATTTCCCGGTTAGCCTTATCCACTTCGTATGATTGAATCGAATCCAGATAAATTTGAGTGGTTGTTTCGGAATCGTGTCCGAGTCCTTCGCTGATTACGGCGATGGGGATGTCTTTGCCCCGGGCAATGGTTGCCCAGCTATGCCTGCTGTAATACAAAGACAGGGGAGCGGACAGTTGTGCCAGATGGGCGACGTGCTTCAGGTGCCGGTTGATCTTCATCATTTGGTTTTGGTATTGGCGCCGCTCGTTCCCGTCTTCACGGGCGATTATCGGCAAAAGATACTGCGTGCTGTTCGGTTGGTACTTGTCGAGGATCTCTTGCATTTGCCGGGTCCATTCCATGGCAAGCAGCTGGCCGGTTTTCTTTCGCCGATAGGTGAGGTAACCTTGCTTCAGGTCACTCTTTTTCAGATAAGCCATATCGATAAAAGACATGCCGCGGGTACAAAAGCTGAAGATGAACATGTCGCGGGCATAGTCCCATACCGGCTTTCGGGATAAGTCAAGCTCTTTGATTCGTTTGATTTCGCTTAGGGAAAGACTGCGTTTGATGGTTTTGTCGATACCGCAATATACATGTTTGAAAGGGTGCCGGTCCTGTGTGAGTCCTCTTTCCACCGTCAGTTTGTAGTTCGTGCGCAAGATGCGCATATAAAAAGAGGTGGTGTTTCGGGATAGCCCCTTGGCGCGTAGTTCGGCTTCGTAGCGTTCAATCAGTTCCGAGTCGATCATTTCAAAAGACAAGTCGATGCCCTTGCGAAAGTGCATGAAGCTGTTTAAGGTAGCTTGATAGGTTTCGCTGGAACGGATCTTACCCAATTGTTTTTTTAGCAGGATTTGTGTTCGGATAAAATTGAAAACGCTTTGTTTTTTGTTTCCACGCGGGGAGCGGCTCGGTGTGCTTTTCCCTTCTGAAGAGTTTGAAGATCTGTACTTTACTTTACTCGATGTCATAAATCTATTATTTTTACTGTATCTCTTAAATAACCGACTTTCTCCCATAGGTTATTTCGGTTTTTCCTTGTTTTTTGAGGGTTTGGAAGTGAAAAAACACCTGTCATTTTGGCATTCCTCTCCGGAGAAATTTGCGCGAAAAAGAGCAAAAATGTGGGGTTTGGGAGGTCTTTAGGGCAGGAGTTGAAAAAACGTTCTAAATGAGTATGCGGAGAGATCACAATGAGTGGAGCAACTCTTTTAGATGACCGAGTGTACTCATTTAGAAAACCCGGCGTACTCATTTAGAACGTTTTTTCAAGAGGTGTCTATGGTTCCTCGAAAAGGAGCTTTTGGGGGAGAAAAAATGGTTTTCGGGGGTGATTTTTGCCTGATTTGGGCTTAAAAACGAGTAAAAAAGCGATTGCTTTTTTTGAGGGGTAAGAGACGGAATAGTAGATGGTTATCCGGTTTTTAACTTCGTGAGAAGGCGATTTTTCCCGTCAGTCGGATAAACGGCTGGAAAAATCGCCTTCTCGCGAAGTTAAACTGACAAAATGTCTTTTCCTTCGGTGCATTCATCCACCAGGTAAGCGATGGAGATATACGGGACACCGGAATTCGTGGAAAGGCCGATTTCGCAGGTACGGCTGTTGGAATAGCCAATCACAACTCCGGCTTTCTCGATTTGCGGGCGCAGTTTGCGGAGTGCGTATGCATTGACTTCCGGATGGGTGAAACCCCGGTCGCCCGCGAAACCGCAGCATCCGATTTCTTCCGGCACGAGGACGGAGTCGGAGCAACGTTTGGCCAGATTGATAATCGTATCTGCCAAGCCCATCTTGCGCATGGAGCAGGTGACGTGGACGGCAACCGGCCGGTGAATCGGATGGAACGTCAGCCGGTCGAGCAGGAAGGTCGTGATGAATTCTGCCGGCTCGTAGAGTTTCATCTTATGGATGGTCTCGCGCATGCGGTGGAGGCATGGACTCTGGTCGCAGAGAACCGGGTAACGCCCATGTTCGCTGGCTTCCCAAAGCGCTTCTTCGAGTTCGGCGCTCTTGCGATTGGCAATGTCGGGCATTCCTTTGCTTTCCCAGATGGTGCCGCAACAGAGTTTGTCCATGTCTTTCGGGAAGATGATTTCATAGCCGGCTTTCTTCAGAAGCGAGGCCATCTTATCGACCAGTGGGGTAGCGTCGGGGGCGTTGCGGGCCGGTCCCATCGTCTGGTTGATGCAGCTGGGGAAATACACCACCTTGTCCGCTGCGGCAGGTGGGTTCTCCCTCAATTTCTTCGGGATGCGGTAGGCTTTCGGCATGGACGGTGTCCAAAGTGGGATGCCCAAAGTGCTGTGCAATCCCTGGCAGAGCGAGCTCATCACACGGCTACCCAGTACGGCATGAGCCGTGTCGGCGACGGTCAGGACCGGGCGTAGCGAACTCTTCACTCCGGCGAAATGCCTGGCCACCCAGTCGCCTGCCTTGTAGCCGGCACTGTCTTTCGGCAGAAGCTGCTCGCGGATATAATGAGTCAGTTCGCCGGTATTGATATGCATCGGGCAGGAAGTCGAGCAAAGGCCGTCGCCCGCGCAGGTCTGGTTGCCGGGATAGTTGTATTCGCGTTCGAGCGTAGCCAGGCGTTCCGGGTTTTCTCCCGATTGCTTCAGGTGCATGATTTCGCGGAACGTCACGATGCGCTGGCGGGAGGAAAGCGAGAAGCCGCAGGTGAGGCAGTTCACTTCGCAGAATCCGCATTCGATGCAGCGGTCTATCAGTTCGTTGGCGATGGGCAGCGGTTTGAAATGTTTTACGTGGCATTTCGGGTCGTCGTTGAAGATGACACCGGGGTTCAGGATATTGTCCGGGTCGAAAAGCTGCTTCACTTTCTCCATGACCTGGAAGGCTTCGTCGCCCCATTCGTAGCGGACGAACGGAGCCATGTTGCGTCCCGTCCCGTGTTCGGCCTTCAGCGAACCGTCGTATTTATCTACGACCAGGTTCTTGACATCTTCCATCATGCTTTCGTAGCGTTCAATCTCGGTTGGCGAATGGAACGACTGGTTCAGGATGAAATGGAAATTTCCTTCAAGCGCATGTCCGTAGATGCAGGCGTCGTCGTAGCCGTGGCGGGCGATGAGCTCCTGCAGGTCTGCCGTCGCTTCCGGCAGATTCTCGATATGGAAGGCGACATCTTCAATCAGGCAGGTTGTTCCGACAGGGCGCGTGCCGCCGACCGATGGGAAGATACCCGAGCGGATAGCCCAGTAGCGCGAATATTCCTCCGGCTTGTCCGTAAAATGAACGGGAACATACGTGTCGAAGTCCGCTAACGTCTTTTCGATGCATTCGATATTGGCCTGCAGCTCTTCCGCGGTCCGCGCCTTTGTTTCGGTCAGGACGGCCGTCAGGTCTTTGCCGGTCGTGTCGTTTACCGACGAGAGCGATTTCTTGTCGAGCAGTTCGGCGCCTTTCACAATCCATTCCCCGTCGGCGTTGGTCAGTTTCTTCATGGCGACCACGGCGCGGCAGGCTTCGCGGATATCTTGGAAGTAGAGCATGGCGCTCGCCTTGTGCGGATAGTCGTATTCGGTTTTCATCGTCACTTCGGAGAGGAAGGCAAGGGTTCCTTCCGATCCCACCATCAGGTGGGCGATGATGTCGAACGGGTCGTCGAAGCGCACGAACGGCAGGATGTTCAGTCCCGTCACGTTTTTGATGGAATATTTGTAGCGGATACGTTCGCTCAATTTCTCGTTTATCCGGATTTCGTCGCGCAGCTTCTCGATGCGGCGGAGAAATTCCCCGTGACTTTCTCGAAAGGCGGCGCGGCTTGCTTCGTCGCCGGTGTCGAGGATTGTCCCGTCGGCCAGGATGATGCGGGCGGAGAGCAGCATCCGGTCGCTGTTCGCATGGGTGCCGCAGTTCATGCCTGAGGCGTTATTCATGACGATACCGCCGACCATCGCGCTTTTTACGGAGGCGGGGTCGGGAGCAAACTTCCGTCCGTAGGGGCGGAGCAACTGGTTGACCCGTTCGCCGATAATTCCCGGCTGCAGACGGATTTGCTCGCCGTCGGCCAGGATTTCATAGTTTTCCCAGTGCTTTCCGGCCACAACCAGAATGGAGTCGCTGATGGCCTGTCCGGAGAGGCTTGTTCCGGCGGCGCGGAAGGTAACCGGCAAATGGTATTTCCGGGCTATACGGAGCAGGCGGGAAACTTCTTCTTCGTTGTCCGAGCGCACAATCAGTTGGGGGATAAGGCGGTAAAAGCCGGCATCGGTACCCCAGGCCAGCCGGCGCAACTCATCGGTATAAATCCGCTCCTTCGGGATAAATTGCTGAATCTCTTCCCGAAAGGCTGCGTATCTCTCTTTTCTTTCCATAAGATGATTTTTTACTTTGGGCGCAAAAGTACATTTTTTTCGGATAAAGTG
>CALVFH010000145.1 GCA_944326775.1 uncultured Parabacteroides sp. | reverse complement strand
AAAGAAAAATGCTTATCTGTGTTCAAGATTTGTTCTGAGGATAGGCCTTGATTGGCAGATGTTTATGAATTTCTCTATCGCTGTTGTTTGGTGGTTGTCCAAATAGGGTAACGCTTGTTCAATAATATTGGCGGGAACGCCATAAAAAGCACCTGCCATACCACCAGTCATACAAGCGATGGTATCGCTATCACCGCCAAGGGAGATGGCAAGTCTGATTGCAGATTCATAATCCGTGCTTTCTAAAAAAGCAATAATAGCTTCCGGGCATGAGCCTTGGCAAGACACGTCGAAATTATACGTCGGCCGAATTTCATCGCATGTCCTACTGAGGTCATAACCGAAACCTCTTTCTATAAACAGCTTGATTTCAGCTTTTTCATATCCCGCTCGAGACAAGAATATGGCGGAGGCTATTGCTTGCGCCCCTTTTATGCCTTCTGGATGATTGTGAGTGATCTCGGCAGACTTCTGGGCTAGTTCTAAAGCTTCATCCAACGATGTTGCAAAAAATCCGCAAGGAGACACACGCATCCCGGAGCCGTTCCCATAGCTGTTGTATGGCTTCAGGTCTTCAGGTTTCCCTTTTAATAACCATTTGCGAAATAGTCCGCCATAACCGGCATTGGGATAGGCATTGCCCCATTTGTACAATAGTTTTGCCAATTCCTGACCTGTCGATAACCATTCTGCTACAGCAATCGTCATAATCGTATCATCTGTAGGTTTACAGTTTTCTGCGAATAAATCAAAATTTATTGATTTGCAGTTGTGCCATTCAAATCTTGAACCTACGATATCCCCAATAATAGCTCCGAATATATTCCTTTCCATGATTAATCAATTACTTGTTGGTTGAATGAAACGTGTATGCAATGATAGATAAAAAGTTGCAGATATCGTTGATTTGTTAAGAACTTAATGCTGATTTTTTTTGTACATCGGATCGCAATTAACGCGAAGGCGGGTTTGTGGATCTTTCTAAAACAGAAAGGTCCTTCTTGCTTCACGCAGGAAGAACCTTTCACCAAATTGACTTTATGTATTATATACGTTTTTCTAATGAGCTTCCGGCCCTCACGGGAGGGATAGGCTCTGTTTGTTAACATAAACTATGAAATTTACACATAGTTGATACTTAAATACTTAAACCATAGCTTATTCAAATCACATGAATTAACCAAAACGCTATATATTATGAAAACCATCTCTTAATCAAAGAGTCCACGACTTCGCAGCCAGACAACTTGCATATAATTAAAATGTCTTTTAAATCCGGTAGATTTTCTTTTTTCAGGAAGAGAATCTTTCCGTATTGATTTGAGGCGCAAGTTAGTTCTTTTTGGGGTAAAAACAATAAAAAAACGCAGTTTTTTTTCAGAATTATCTAACTTTGTCCCCAAAATTGAAGATTCACGATAAATCAGATTTAAAATTCAGAAAAAAACGCATGGACACGACAAAGCCCAAACGAAATCTACCGCCGCTCCGGATTGCCTTAATCCCTGTTGTAATTCTTATCGCCCTATTATTTCTGACCATACGGACTTTTGGAAGTGATGCGCTCAACGGTGCGAGCCAAGTCGTCTTGCTTACCACGGCGGCTATCTGCGCCGCGCTTGCCGTAGGTCTTGGCAAGGTCCCTTGGAAAGAAATTGAGGAAGCGATGTGCAATAATATTCTGGGCGTCGCCCTGGCTCTGCTGATCCTTCTGATGATTGGCGCGCTCTCCGGTGCATGGATGATCAGCGGCATCGTGCCGACACTGATTTATTATGGAATGCAGATATTAAACCCAAGCATATTCCTTGCCTCTACCTGTCTGATTTGCGCGGTCGTTTCGGTGATGACCGGCAGTTCGTGGACGACGATTGCAACCATCGGTATCGCTTTGATGGGGATTGGCGAAGCACAGGGATTCAACACCGGGTGGGTCGCAGGAGCCATTATTTCGGGAGCCTATTTCGGGGATAAGATTTCACCGCTGTCAGACACGACGGTACTTGCCTCGTCGGTAACCGGCACTCCGCTTTTCACGCATATCCGCTATATGCTGATTACCACGGTTCCTTCGATGCTGCTTACGTTACTCATTTTTCTGATAGCCGGGTTGAATCACGATGCGACGGACGCTTCGCAAATCGCAGCCTATGCCGAATCCTTGAAAGATACGTTTGATATTTCGCTCTGGTTGCTTATCGTACCTCTTGCGACAGGCATATTGATCGCTCGGAAAGTGCCGTCGGTGGTTACGCTTTTCGCTTCGGCGGCGTTGGCCGGAGTTTTCGCCCTGATTTTTCAGCCGCATTTGTTGGCAGAGATTGCTGGCAGCGAGATTGCCGATGCTAATTCGCTCTTTAAGGGCCTGTTTATTACATTCTACGGAGACACGCAACTGGAAACAGGGAATGCAGCTCTTGATTCGCTTGTCGCCACACGTGGAATGGGCGGAATGATGAACACCGTATGGCTGATCATGTGTGCGATGTGTTTCGGTGGAGCAATGACAGCCAGCCGGATGTTGGAGAGTATCACGTCGTCCTTCTTACGTTTTATGAAAGGGCGGACCAGTCTCGTCACTTCGACGGTGGTGAGCGGTATAACCCTGAATATCTGTACGGCGGACCAGTATATTTCCATTATTCTGAATGGTAATATGTTCAAGGATATTTACCGGCAAAAAGGATTTGAAAGCAGATTGTTGAGCCGTACGACAGAAGATGCCGTGACGGTAACATCGGTTTTAGTGCCGTGGAACTCGTGCGGTATGACACAAGCTACCATTTTAGGTGTTCCTACGTTGATTTATCTGCCTTATTGCTTTTTCAACCTGATAAGTCCGCTGATGAGTATCCTTGTGGCTGCCATCGGATATAAAATCACCAAACATCCTGTAGAAAATGAAAAAACTGAAGATTTCGCTGCTGACTAAAGTAGTCATTGCCATCGTTGCCGGCATTGCGCTGGGGCAATTTTTCCCGGCATGGGCAACACGCATGTTTGTTACGTTCAATTCGCTCTTTGGCGAATTCCTCTCTTTTGCCATTCCGCTTATCATCATCGGATTGGTGACACCCGCTATTGGCGATTTGGGAAAGGGTGCGGGAAAACTGCTGGCAATTACTGCGTTGATTGCTTACGGCTCGACGATATTCTCCGGTTTCCTGACCTACTTCAGCGGGATGGCGGTGTTTCCCCGTATCTTGCCTACCGACACGGCGTTGGCCACAGTGGGAAACCCCAGCGATTTTATGCTGCAGCCTTATTTTACGGTAGCAATGCCTCCGCTGATGGATGTAATGACCGCCTTGCTGTTGTCGTTCACCGTGGGGTTGGGCTTGTCATACATCAAAGGAACGGCCTTGAAGGAAATGGCTGCCGATTTCCGCGATATTGTGACTTTGCTTATCGAAGCGGTGATTATTCCGCTGCTCCCGCTCCATATCTTCGGGATTTTCCTCAATATGACGGTGAGTGGCCAAGTCGCTAATATTATTGCGATGTTCCTGAAAGTTATCGTTGTGATATTTGTTCTTCATATCTTGTTGCTGTTGATTCAATTTGTCATTGCCGGAGCTATTGCCGGAAAGAATCCGTTCCGTCTTTTGAGAAATATGCTTCCGGCCTATGCGACGGCACTTGGCACGCAATCATCCGCCGCCACCATTCCGGTGACTTTGGCACAAACCGTAAAGAATGGAGTGCGTGAGAATATTGCCATCTTTACCGTTCCGCTCTGTGCGACGATCCATTTGGCCGGTAGCATGATGAAGATAACCGCTTGCGCGATGGCCATCATGATTATGACCAACGGGATGCCCTCCTTCGGACACATGGCCGGCTTTATGATGATGCTCGGCATCACGATGGTAGCCGCACCTGGAGTCCCCGGTGGAGCCATTATGGCAGCCCTCGGCGTGTTGCAGAGTATGTTGGGCTTCGACGAGACGCTCCAAGCCCTGATGATAGCCCTCTATATCGCGATGGATAGCTTCGGGACGGCCTGCAATGTAACCGGCGACGGGGCGATAGCGGTGGTGGTGGATAAAATTGCCAAATAAATTCCCCCTGAAAATCGGTTCAACGTTTTAAAGAATCCTTTACCTTTGCGGTGGAAGTCATCGAACTTCCAAAACGAATATTTTATGAACTCTTAAATTTTTATATCATGGGATTATTTGACAAAATTTTCAAAGAAGCTCCTGAGAATACGAAATTGACGCAACAGGAAGCTTTTGCAGGAATCGCCATCGCTTTGGCTGGTGCAGACGGGAGTATCTCGCAGTCGGAATGGGATGGCATCGTGAACTATATCCGCCGCTTGAGGATATACGACAACTTCTCCGCTCCGGCATTCGACAAACTCTTTGACAAGCTTTTCAAAATCTTGAAGAAAGATGGGGCAGGGGCTTTGGTGAAAGCCTCCGTCGAGGGTCTGTCTGACGATTTGAAACTGACCGCCTTCGCTTGTGCCGTGGACATCGCGCTGGCCGATGGCGTGTTGGAGGAAGAAGAAAAGAATATCATCAACCAGCTGGCCGAGGCATTGCAAATCCCGGAACAAACGGCTGTCTCTATCATCGAGGTAATGATTATTAAGAACAAAGCATAGTCAGATGCCGT
>CALVFH010000144.1 GCA_944326775.1 uncultured Parabacteroides sp. | reverse complement strand
ATGAAATCAGCTTCCCCTTCAAACGCTATCAGATTCAGCCGGTATCGCGAGCCGACCGTCCGCAGAAAGGACGCTACCGCGAGTTCTACCAATGCGACGGCGACGTGGTCGGCTCCAATTCGCTGATCAACGAAGTGGAGTTGATACAGATCATGGACGAGGTGTTCCGCCGCTTCGGCATCCGGGTTTGCATCAAGATGAACAACCGCAAGATCCTGGCAGGCATCGCCGAGGTAATCGGGGAGGCCGACAAGATGGTTGACATCACGGTGGCGATCGACAAGCTGGACAAGATCGGGCTGGAGAACGTGAACGAGGAGCTGCGTGCCAAAGGTCTGACCGACGAGGCGATTGCCAAACTGCAACCGGTCATCCTGCTGAGCGGAACGAACCGGGCGAAGATGGAGGCGCTCAAAAAGATTCTCGCCACCTCGGAAACGGGCTTGCGCGGCATTGAGGAACTGGAGTTTATCCTCGACCGCGTGGAGAAACTGACGCTCACGGCCGAGCTGGAGCTGGATCTGACGCTGGCGCGCGGCTTGAACTACTATACCGGCGCAATTTTCGAGGTCAAAGCGCTGGATGTCCAGATTGGAAGCATCACCGGCGGAGGTCGCTACGACAACCTGACAGGTGTCTTCGGCATGGAGGGGGTCTCCGGCGTGGGGATTTCGTTCGGCGCCGACCGTATTTACGATGTCCTGAACCAACTGGACTTGTATCCGAAGGATGCGCTGCAGACCACCCAGCTGCTGTTTGTCAATTTCGGGCCTGCTGAAGAGGCTTACCTGCTGCCGCTGATTGCCCAAGTGCGTGCCGCCGGCATCCGCACGGAACTTTATCCGGAGGCTGCGAAGATGAAGAAGCAGATGGGCTATGCCGACGCGAAAAAGATCCCGTTCGTGGCTATCGTCGGCGAAACGGAGATGCAGGAAGGGAAAATCAATGTGAAGAACATGCTGACGGGCGAGCAGACGCTGCTCACACTGGAGGAAATGATCGGCCGGCTGCAGTAAACCGGCTTCTACCGAGATAAAAAGGACGCGACCGCAGGTTCAAACCTGTCTGCCGCGTCCTTTTCTATTTCAATAACCCGGAAAATCTTATTTGGCCAAAGCCTGCTCGATGTCGGCAATGATGTCATCGACATTTTCGATGCCCACCGAGAGGCGCATGAGGTCGGGAGCGATGCCGGCTTCCCGAAGCTGCTCGTCGCTCAGCTGGCGATGGGTATGGCTGGCCGGATGGAGGATACAGGTACGGGCGTCGGCCACGTGCGTCACGATGGCGATGAGCTTCAAGCTGTCCATGAAGTGGATGGCGACGTCGCGCCCGCCTTTCAGACCGAAGGACAACACGCCGCAGGAGCCGTTGGGCATGTATTTCTGTGCCAACGCATAACTGGGGTTGCTCTTCAATCCCGGATAGTTCACCCAAGCTACGTGCTCGTTCTTCTCGAGCCATTCAGCTACGGTCTGAGCGTTTTTGCAATGCTGGGGCATCCGGAGGTGGAGCGATTCCAGGCCCAAGTTGAGCAGGAACGCATTCATCGGAGACTGGATAGAACCCAGGTCGCGCATCAGCTGGCTGGTGGCCTTCGTAATAAAGGCCAGTTTGCCAAACGCCTTCGTATAGGTCAGCCCGTGATAGGATTCATCCGGCTGGCAGAGCCCGGGAAACTTGTCCGCATGGGCTTCCCAATCGAAATTACCGCTGTCAACGATACAGCCACCCACGCAGCAGGCATGGCCATCCATGTATTTCGTCGTAGAATGCACGACGATATCAGCTCCCCACTCGAACGGACGGCAGTTGATAGGGGTAGCAAACGTATTATCCACCACCAAAGGTACGCCATGCTTATGGGCGATACGTGCGAACTTCTCAATGTCCAGTACCATCACGCCCGGATTGGAAAGTGTCTCGCCGAACATCATCTTGGTATTCGGGCGGAAGGCTTTCTCGATTTCTTCTTCCGGAGCATCCTGGTCAACGAACGTACATTCCACGCCCATCTTCTTCATCGTAACGGCAAACAGGTTGAAAGTGCCGCCGTAGATGCTGGTTGCACTGACGATATGGTCTCCGGCTTCGCAGATATTGAAGGCTGTAAAGAAATTCGCAGCCTGACCGGAGGACGTGAGCATGGCAGCCACACCGCCTTCCAGGGCAGCGATTTTCGCAGCGACGGCATCGTTCGTGGGATTCTGCAAACGTGTGTAGAAATAGCCGCTATCCTTCAAATCGAAAAGGCGTGCCATCTGCTCGCTGGTGTCATATTTAAATGTAGTACTCTGGTAAATCGGCAAAACACGCGGTTCGCCATTCTTCGGTTCCCACCCTGCTTGCACGCAGAGGGTTTCCGGTTTCCAAGTCTTTTCCATTGTTCTTTGTTTTTAATTAAATCGAAATAATCCGCGCAAAATTAATAATAAATCGGAATTATGGGCAGTTTCTTAACGGATAAACAGCAATTCGCGGTATTTCGGCAACGGCCACATCTGATTGTCAACCATCAGCTCGAGATCATCGATATGGCTGCGGATTTCTTCCAAGTACGGAGCTACGGTATCGTGATAGGCAATGGCCCGTGAACGGAAATCGGCAATGCGGTTGGCTTTCTTGCGGGCTTCAACCATCTCATCGACTTTCTTCGTCACCGCGTCAATATGACGGGAAATCTTGCGGACCAGGCGACGGGGTTCTTCCGACAATTCGTTGTATTCATCCGAACCGAAGGAGTCTTTCAGCTTGGCGATATTGTCCAGCAGAACCGACTGATAACGGATAACAACCGGAATGATATGATTTAACGAGAGGTCACCCAATACGCGGGCTTCAATTTGCACTTTCTTGATGTAAACTTCCCATTTTACTTCATTACGAGCTTCCAATTCTTTCTTGCTAAGAACTCCGGTAGCTTCAAACATCTGGATAACTTCCGGTTTCAGATAGGCGTCATATTGCAGAGGCACGCTGTTCTCACAATCCAAGCCGCGGCGTTTGGCTTCTTCTTCCCATTCCTTGCTGTAGCCGTTCCCGTCAAAACGGATAGGCTTGGATTCTTTGATATAGGCTTTCAGGACTTCAAAAATAGCCTGTTCCTTGCTCTTCCCTGCCGAGCGGAAGGCTTCCACATCGGTTTTAAACTGACGCAACTGGTATGCTACGGCTGAATTCAAGGCGAGCATAGCGGCACCGCAATTCGCGGAAGAGCCCAAAGCTCTGAATTCAAAACGATTTCCGGTAAATGCGAAGGGAGAGGTCCGGTTTCGGTCTGTGTTATCGAGCAACAACTCCGGAATCTGTCCGAAACCAAGATGCAACCGTTTCTTATCATCGACTTCTATCGCATCTTCTATGGAACTATTCTCGAACTTATCCAAAATCTCTGAAATTTGTGAACCCAAGAATGTGGAGATAATGGCTGGCGGCGCTTCATTTGCTCCCAAACGATGAGCGTTTGTGGCCGATGCGATGCTTGCTTTCAATACCGCATTGTACTTGTAAACCGCCATAATGGCATTTACTATGAAGGTGATAAAGCGCAAATTGTCTTCCCGGTTCTTACCCGGAGAGAAAAGATTGATGCCAGTATCGGTTCCCATAGACCAGTTGCAGTGCTTTCCGGACCCATTGACTCCCTTAAACGGCTTTTCGTGGAGCAGGACACGGAAATTATGATGGCGGGCGACACGCTTCATCACCGACATCAACAATTGATTGTGGTCATTGGCCAGATTACATTCCTCATAAATCGGAGCTAACTCAAACTGATTTGGCGCCACCTCATTATGACGGGTCTTGACGGGAATACCCAATTTATAGCATTCTACTTCCAGGTCTTTCATAAATTCCTGAACCCGGGAAGGAATAGCACCGAAATAGTGGTCGTCCAGCTGCTGGTTCTTGGCACTTTCATGTCCTAACAAAGTCCGTTCCGTCAACGACAGGTCGGGACGGGCAGAATACAAATCTTCATCGACCAGAAAATATTCCTGTTCCCAGCCCAGATAAGATATTATCTTATGGACATCTTCATTAAAATAGTGGCAAACTTCTTTTGCTGCCTCAGTCAAGGCTTCAATTGAACGGATAAGCGGCGTCTTATAATCCAATGCTTCGCCCGTATAAGCGATAAATATCGTCGGAATACACAGGGTATCGTCAATAATAAAGGCCGGAGAAGAAGGATCCCATGCCGAATAACCACGCGCTTCAAAAGTATTGCGCAATCCTCCATTAGGGAAACTCGAGGCATCGGGTTCCTGCTGGACCAGCAACTTGCCGCTAAATTCCTCAATCATGCCTCCATTACCGTCATGTTCAACAAAGGCATCATGCTTTTCCGCTGTACCGTCAGTCAACGGTTGAAACCAGTGGGTATAATGCGTTACACCTTTTTCCAAAGCCCACATTTTCATACCGGCTGCTACTAAATTTGCAATACCACGATCGATGGGGGTGCCACTATCGATTGCCTGCGTTAAAGCTTTGTATGTTTCTTTCGAAAGGTATTTTTGCATGGCCTTCCGATTGAACACATTCTCTCCGAAATATTCCGATACTTTCTGATGGGGAGTTGCAGCCTCTACAGCTTTTCTATTCGAAGCCTTTTCTACTGCATTGAAGCGTGAAATTGACATATCCTATCTGTTTATTAAATTCACTGCAAAAGTACGTGATTTTTTTGACACAAAAAAACGGGGAGCGAACCTTCCGGAACACTCCCCGTCTCCTCTTACAATACGGCGGC
>CALVFH010000143.1 GCA_944326775.1 uncultured Parabacteroides sp. | reverse complement strand
CAAAGATAATCAAACTATCGTCAAATAAGTTGAGAACAAGTAGTTTTTTATCTTTTAATGGTTGTTTTTCTTTTCCTGAACAGTGTTTTACCTGTTGCGAAAACTATGATAATAATCTTTCAGCAACTTTATATCGTTTGTTTTATCCGTAAAAACTTCAACGAATAAGGGAACTTCTGTCGGCTCAGGTCTTGTTAGTTCTGTAATAGCTGCATCGAGTTCTTCCATGTTGTTCACTGCTGTATAATAAAATCCTCGATCAGTTGCCCAGGCTTGAGCACGGGTTGTATGACGGGCTGTCACAAAACGATGTGTTCGTTCATTCATTTTTAAACCGGGAAGCGATTCGAAAATTTCACCACCGCTATTGTTCAGAAGCAATATGCGTAGGTTAGGACGTAGAGCCGCATTATTCCATAAAGCATTCATATCATAAAAAAAGCTTAAGTCTCCAATGACTACGAAATTAAGACGTTCTGAGAAGTATGCATAGCCGAGAGCTGTCGAAAGAGAACCTTCGATACCACTTGTTCCACGGTTACAGCAAACTTCAACAGATTCTGGAATGGTAAACAGCTGGGCATAACGAACGCTCGAACTGTTGGCTAAATGAAGGGCTGATTCAGCGGGGAGTTTTTTCAGCAACAACCCAATAGCCTTCATTTGTGAATATGCAAAATCTGGTTCGGGGATATGTTTGGAGAGCATTTCCCAACGGCGCGGATAGTTTGTTGGTTTATTTTCAAGCAAGTATGCTATTTTTTCTAAAAACTCAAAGGGATCCATCTCAATAACAGTAGTTAAAGCCCCGAAAGTGTCACATACTTTACCGTCGAGAGCTACATGCCAATGTTCTTTTGGTGGATGTTTGCGTAGGAATTGTTTTAATCGTTTCGAGACGATATGTCCACCATATGTAATTACCAGTTCGGGAACCATTTGTTCTTGTTCGGGACTTCCTTCTGGAAGAGAATAGATAATAGCATCGAAATTCTTGATTGGGATGCCTGGTATTGTTCGGTTACCTGTGTGTTCAGTTAACCATGTAAAATGTTTGTAGAGCAGCTTACAGATTTTTCGTTCGAAAAGATAAATGAGATTCATTTGTCCTACAACTACCATACGGCGGTTATAATGATTTAGGCGGGCAATAAGTCCGTCGTAGGCTTTATCATAGACGTTGAGCCCTTGATAACGTTCAATCACCCGTACTTCGGGTAGTTCTTCTGTTGTGAATTGGAAAAGCGGTTCCGAAATAGGGATATTAATGTGCACGGGCCCTTTCCCATGGTGGTTGAGCTCTAATAGTGCTTCGTTTATCAGACGGTTGCAGTACCAACGGTCTTCGTTCGTATGGATTTCGGGTAGGTTTACTGAAAGTTTGGCAAGTGAGCCGAAAACTCCAGGTTGTGGCAGTGTTTGTCCATCCATTTGTCCAATCCAAGCCATTGGGCGATCGGCAGAAATAACAACAAGTGGAATTTGCTGATAATAAGCTTCAGCTATTGCTGGATGGAGGTTGAGCAGCGCTGTTCCAGAAGTGCAACAAACAGCAGCTGGTTTCCCTCCGTTGAGAGCAAGCCCTAAAGCATAAAAACCTGCGCTCCGCTCGTCGGTTATTGCATGGCAGCTGAAAAATGGATGATTGGCAAACGTATGTATCAAAGGAGTATTGCGACTTCCGGGACACAAAACTATATTGCGTATTTCGTAAGCTTTCAATAAAGCTACGAGTTGGAGTATGTTTTCTTTGTCAGAATAAGCCATATTTAGTTGAAGAATTAGAAATTAAGAATTAAGAATGATGTGAGTTAAGTGCTGTGTAGCCGTAATAGGATTTTCGGCATTGACGATAGCTCCGGAGATAGCAATACCACTAATACCCGTTTGCATTAGGTCGGGGATATCTGTTGGTGTAATTCCTCCAATCGCATAGACAGGTAGATGAATACCGGTCTCCTGGCATTGTTGTAAGATTCGCCGATAACCATCCGTACCTAAAATGGGGCTAAGCTTTTCTTTAGTCTGTGTGAAGCGAAAGGGGCCAAGACCAATGTAGGAAGCGCCTTGATCGGCAGCTTTTTGAATATCATCGAAGGTATTCGCTGTAGCTCCGACTATGAAATCATCCTTTCGTCCGGCAGCTTCAACGCGTTTCCAGACTTCCGGAATAGGCATGTCGTTTTTTCCGACATGGACCCCATTCGCTCGAACCGCAAGTGCAATGTCAATGTTATCGTCAATACATAATAAGGTGTCATTTTCTGTACACAGAGCAGCTATGCGACGAGCATCTTCAAGATTCAAAGTTCCTTTCATACGAAGTTGTACCCATCTGCATCCGCCCTTGATGGCCAGACAGGCCTCGTCATATTCTGTAAAGCGTTCCGTACGATGGGTAATCAGCATTAGGCTTCGTGTACGAATATATTCTGTTATAGAGTCTTTATGCATAGTAATAATTTTGTTAATCGTTCGATAATTTGAGAGTCGTTTTCTGGATCTTTTCCCCAAAGAGAGCCGAGTACAGCTGCACCTCCAAATGGGAGATCTTTTAAATAGGGTAAAGTTGCCGGGCTGATGCCTCCTAAAGCAAAAACTTTTGGACCGATGATGCCTTCGCGAGCGGCTTGATGCAACTTCTCCAAAGAGAATAAACTTGTATAGCCTTCTTTGGAGATACTATTAAAAATAGGACTTAGAAAACAATAGGAAAGCAAATGAGCCTCCTGTACTTCTTTCAAATTATGGCAAGAGCAGCTTAACCGTCCGTGAAAACTGTTTGGTGCTTTGGGATTTTGGCGGTTCAAGTGAAGCCCTCCCAAGTCAGGATATTCATCAATTAATTCAAAATGACCGTGTAAGGTGATTGCTGGATGAAACTGGGAAGGGATATTGTCAAGAATGTGACGCATAGCATCTGGTTCAGCTTCGGGTTTTCGAAGATGAAGCCTTTGCAGTCCATTTTCAAAAAGACGGACTATGAGGCCGCTTTCACCGATAAAGGGAATTGGAAATGTGATAGCAATCAGTTGTTTCATATTTCCGTGCGTTTGATTTTTCTGAGGACTTTAGGGGCAAAAAAATGATTGACACCTCCGTGCCCGCCTCCAATATAAACATCGGCACCTGTTCGTAAGGCTGTAGAGATATATTCTTTTCCATCGGTAACAGCTTGTACCAAGTTCTTTCCAGAAGCTAATCCGGCCGTGATGGCAGACGATAGAGTGCAGCCTGTTCCGTGTGTGTTTGGAGTATCAATACGCTCTGAAAGCAGTCGGAGAGGACTATCTTGTCCTTTTAAGCATAGCAAGTCAACCATGTACAAGCTATCCAAGTGCCCGCCTTTTATCAAGACAGCTTCGCACCCGAAGTCCAGCATACGCATTCCGGCCTTTTCCATATCTGTTGTTGATTGGATTTCCATATCCGTCAAAAAAGAAGCTTCATCAAGGTTGGGAGTGAGGAGTGAAGCTAAAGGGAAGAGTTCGGAGATGATCAGTTCGATTGCGTCGTTTTGCAGGAGGCGACTTCCACTTGTGGAAATCATCACCGGATCGACAACCAGCCAACGGGGATGATATAGTTTGATAGCCTCTGCTACTAAATGGACGGTTTCGCGATTGTGGAGCATTCCCGTTTTTACAGCGTCGATGTTCAGATCCTCGAAAACGGCATCGAGCTGGCCTTTCACGATTTCCGGACTGATAGCTTGAATTCCCCGTACGCCTTGTGTATTTTGGGCGGTGACAGAAGTAATGACTGAAGCTCCATAAACTCCCAAAGCAGAGAAGGTTTTCAAGTCGGCTTGTATGCCGGCCCCTCCACAGCTGTCCGATCCGGCAATAGTGAGTGCTGTAGGATAGTGATATGTCAATGCTGCTTTTTTCATGTCGATTTCTTTCAGAATAGAGGCAAAATTAGGGAAAATATCCGAGAAACTCTGTCGTTCGCGAAAAACTTCTGCGTATCTTTGCACTTTCAACCAGTTGGCAAAGGGATGAAATCATTAGAACAAAAGATAGTTTGTAAAACATACACATTAAGCAATGGTTTGACCGTTTGGCTAAATGAAGACCACAACCAGCCAAAAGTATTCGGGGCAGTGGTGGTTAAGGCGGGAGCAAAAGACTGTCCGGACACCGGGATTGCACATTATTTCGAGCATATGATGTTTAAGGGAACCGATAAGATCGGGACGATTGATTATGCTGCGGAAAAACCTTTTTTAGATCAGATTGCGGATAAGTATGATGAGCTTGGAGAAACGGATGATCCCAAGCGTCGGGCAGAAATCCAGAGAGAAATCAATGCCTTGAGCGTTCAGGCTTCAGAGTTTGTCATTCCCAATGAGTTTGACCGGTTGATTTCATGCTATGGCGGAACAAAACTCAATGCCGGGACATCGGCCGATTTTACTTCCTATTATAATGTATTCACTCCTCAATATATGCGCCAATGGGCGGAAATCAACAGCGAGCGTTTCCTGAATCCTGTCTTCCGGCTTTTTCAAAGCGAGCTTGAGACGGTTTATGAGGAGAAGAATATGTATGGAGATTATGTCGGCGGTATCTCTGTAGAGCGTTTGAAAGAGCGTTATTTCAAAGATCATCCTTATGCTTTTCCAATCATCGGCAGCACTGAGCATTTGAAGAATCCCAGCCTGAAAGCCATGCGCAACTTTTTCGAAACGTATTATGTCGCATCGAACATGGGGTTGATTCTTTGCGGCGATTTCCAGATAGAAACAACTCTCCCGATTGTAGAGGAGGCGTTCTC
>CALVFH010000142.1 GCA_944326775.1 uncultured Parabacteroides sp. | reverse complement strand
AGTGGGCGTTGAGGGATTCGAACCCCCGACCCTCTGCTTGTAAGGCAGATGCTCTGAACCAGCTGAGCTAAACGCCCGAAGAAAATCGGAACCAAGTTATGAAAAGTGGGCGTTGAGGGATTCGAACCCCCGACCCTCTGCTTGTAAGGCAGATGCTCTGAACCAGCTGAGCTAAACGCCCTTTTCGTCTCTCAAAATATGTTTTCCATATCCTATCTCTTTAAGACGGTGCAAAGGTACTGCTTTTTTCAAAACCTCCAAATTTTTTCGATACTTTTTTCTTCCAACATAGCTATTCTTACCTCGTCATGCCGCACCGTCAGTTCCTGTTACAAAACGACTAAATCGCTATTATAGATGGAAAAACATTAAATCTACCTTAAAAAGAGAATGGAGTTTTTTCATATTCAAAGAAAATAGTATTTTTGCAACTCCTATATATGAATGTATATGATTTTATCAACTCTTACAGCCATATCGCCTGTTGACGGGCGGTATAGAAACAAAGCCGAGAACCTGGCTACTTATTTTTCAGAATACGCTCTGATAAAATATCGAGTTCGTGTGGAGATCGAGTACCTGATTACTTTGTCGGAATATCTGCCGCAGTTGGCCGAAATGAACAACGATGAAGCAAAAAGCGGATTGCGTGCCGTATATCAGAATTTCTCAGAAGAAGATGCCTTGCGCGTAAAAGAAATTGAAAAGGTAACAAACCATGACGTCAAAGCCGTAGAATACTTCATTAAAGAGAAAACCGATCACTTCCTGGCCGAAAAGTTCCACGAGTTTATCCATTTCGGATTGACATCACAAGACATTAACAACACGGCCGTTCCTCTCTCTCTGAAAGAGGCCTTGGAGAACGTGTACTATCCGGGTCTTCAGGAAGTCATTGATACGCTGGGACGCTATGCCAACGAGTGGATGAATATCCCGATGCTGGCCAAGACTCACGGACAACCGGCCTCTCCTACCCGCCTGGGTAAGGAAATCATGGTTTTCGTGTATCGCTTGCAGCAGCAGGTGGCTTTGCTGAAAGCTACCCCCATCTCAGCCAAGTTTGGCGGAGCGACGGGTAACTTCAATGCCCATCACGTAGCTTATCCGGAATACGACTGGAAAGCGTTCGGAAACCATTTTGTCAATGATGTCTTAGGCCTCAAGCGCGAAGAATGGACTACCCAGATTTCCAACTACGACAACCTGGCTGCCATCTTCGACGGCATGAAACGGATCAACACCATCCTGATTGACCTCTGCCGCGATTTCTGGCAATACATCTCCATGGAATATTTCAAACAGAAAATCAAGGCAGGCGAAGTAGGGTCGTCGGCTATGCCTCACAAGGTGAACCCGATAGACTTTGAGAACGCAGAAGGGAACTTAGGTTTGGCCAACGCCATCCTGACCCACCTGTCCGGCAAGTTGCCGATTTCGCGTCTGCAACGCGACCTGACCGATTCCACCGTCCTGCGCAACGTCGGCGTGCCGATGGCTCATACGGAAATCGCGTTCAAAAGCCTGATGAAAGGCTTGGGCAAGCTGCTGCTCAACGAAAAGGCTCTCTCGGCCGACCTCGACCGGTGCTGGGCCGTAGTGGCTGAAGGAATCCAGACGATTCTCCGCCGCGAAGGTTATCCGAAACCCTACGAGGCGCTGAAAGCCCTGACCCGTACCAATGCCGGCATTACCGAGCAGTCTATCCGCGATTTCATCGACACGCTGCAGGTTAGCGACGCGGTGAAAGCCGAACTGAAAGCAATTACTCCTCATAACTATACTGGAATTTAAACAACTAAATATAGAGATAAAAAACTGGTAACCGTGAGGTTAGCACATTTACTAACTAAAACATTAATCTAACACAATGAGTACTGAAGAAAAAGATGAAGCGCAAGCGCAACAACAGCCGCAACCGCAACAACCGCAACAACAGCCGCAGCAACAACAGCCGCAGCAACCTCGCTCCAAGAAGGTGACACCCGGTGTCAAGAGAAATGGTGCAGAACAGGAACCTTACAACCAAGGGTACAACCGCCAGGACGGAGGCTTTGAGAGAAGAAATTACAACCGCCCGCAACAAAACGGCGGTTATGGCCGGCCATACAACAACTATGGCGGGCAGAACAACCGACAGGGCTATGGTTACCAAAACAACGGCTATAACCGTCCCCGGGGAAATTACGGTAATATGAACCAGGGGGGCGGATACGGTAACAACCGTCAGCAGCCTTATGGCAACCGGCCGTACAACGGCGGGAACCAGCGTCCCTACAACCAGCAACCGTACAACAATTACGATGTCAGACCGGGCAAGGCTTATTCGGCTTCTCCGAACGGGGAAGGCATGAGCATGGAAGGTGGCAACACCGGCAAGAAGAGAAGACCGCGCGTTGGTGACAGCCGCGTAGCCTTCAACAACCAGAATGACATGCGCAACCAGCGGCCGAACCGTCCGTTCAACAACAACAACGGCGGATACGGCAACAACAACTTCGGGCGCAACAACGGTAACTTCCACGGCAACATGAACAACAACCGCCGCCAGAACAACAACCGCCGTCAGCAACAGCAGAACAACAACTACAATCCGAATGCGAAGTACAACGTTCAGAAGCAGTTGAAATACAAGGAAGTGCTGACAGACCCGAATGAACCGATCCGTCTGAACAAGTTCTTGTCGAATGCCGGTGTCTGCTCGCGCCGCGAGGCCGACGAGTTCATCCAGCAGGGTGCCGTCAAGGTCAACGACGTGGTCGTAACGGAACTGGGTACAAAGATCACCCGCAACGACAAGGTGGAATTCAACGGCAAGGAAGTGCACATCGAAAGCAAGGTGTATATCGTGCTGAACAAGCCGAAGAACTGCGTAACGACTTCCGAAGATCCGCAGGAACGCCTGACGGTGATGGACCTGGTCAAGAACGCCTGCACGGAACGCATCTATCCGGTTGGCCGCCTGGACCGCAACACGACGGGTGTCTTGCTGCTGACCAACGATGGCGACCTGGCTTCCAAGCTGACCCATCCTTCTTTCAAGAAAAAGAAGATCTACCACGTATGGTTGGATAAGAATGTTACGGTGGAAGACATGGAAAAGATTGCCAACGGTCTGGAACTGGAAGACGGCGAAATCCATGCCGACGCCATCAGCTATGCCAACGAGAACGACAAGAGCCAGGTAGGCATCGAGATCCACTCCGGACGCAACCGCATCGTCCGCCGCATCTTCGAGTCGCTCGGCTATCACGTGGTCAAGCTCGATCGCGTTTATTTCGCCGGCCTGACGAAAAAGAACCTCCCGCGCGGCAGATGGCGTTATCTGAACGAAAAAGAAGTCAACGCCCTTCGCATGGGTGCTTTTGAATAATGATTGGAGAAGGAGGTGCACCACGCACTTCCTTCTTTTTAAATACCTATACATATAATGGAAAAGATCAAACGGACTAAAATTGTAGATTTGCTGAAAAGCGAGGCTTTCGGCTCTACCGTAAACGTCAAAGGTTGGGTCCGCACCCGCCGCGGTAGCAAACAGGTGAATTTCATCGCCCTCAACGATGGTTCTACAATTCATAACATACAGATCGTAGTCGATGTGGAAAAACTGGGCGAGGAGTTCCTCAAACCCATCACTACCGGCGCCAGTCTCAGCGTCAACGGCACCCTGGTAAAGTCGCAGGGCAAGGGGCAGAACGTGGAAATCCAGGCTACCGAGATTGAAATCTACGGCACTGCCGACCCGAACACCTACCCGCTCCAGAAGAAAGGACACTCGATGGAGTTCCTGCGCGAGATTGCCCACCTGCGGCCGCGCACCAACACCTTCGGCGCCATCTTCCGCATCCGTCACAACATGGCCTATGCCATCCACAAGTTCTTCCACGACCGGGGGTTCTTCTACTTCCATACGCCGATCATCACCGCTTCCGACTGCGAAGGCGCCGGACAGATGTTCCAGGTGACGACGATGAACCTCTACGACCTGAAGAAAGACGAAAAGGGGTCGATCATCTACGACGGCGACTTCTTCGGCAAGCAGACCAGCCTGACCGTCTCCGGACAGCTGGAAGGCGAGCTGGCGGCCACCGCGCTGGGCGCCATCTATACCTTCGGCCCTACCTTCCGCGCTGAAAACTCCAACACACCGCGCCACCTGGCCGAGTTCTGGATGATTGAGCCGGAAGTGGCTTTCGCCGACCTGCCCGAACTGATGGACCTGGAAGAGGAATTCATCAAGTACTGCGTGCAGTGGGCATTAGACCATTGCCAGGACGACCTGCAGTTCCTCAACGACATGTTCGACAAGGGCCTGATCGAGCGTCTGCAAGGGGTCTTGAAAGAGACGTTCGTCCGCCTGCCCTACACCGAGGGCATCAAGATTCTGGAAGAGGCCGTAGCCAAGGGCCACAAGTTCGAATTCCCCGTCTATTGGGGTTGCGACCTGGCCAGCGAGCACGAGCGTTACCTGGTGGAAGAGCATTTCCGCAAGCCGGTCATCATGATCGACTACCCGAAGGAAATCAAGGCCTTCTACATGAAGCAGAACGAAGACGGCAAGACCGTGCAGGGCACCGACGTGCTGTTCCCGCAAATCGGCGAAATCATCGGCGGCAGCGTCCGTGAGGAAAACTACGACAAGCTGATGGCACGCATCGAAGAACTGCACATCCCAATGAAAGACATGTGGTGGTATCTCGATACCCGCCGCTACGGCACGGTTCCCCACGCCGGTTTCGGCCTCGGTTTCGAACGCCTGCTGCTCTTCGTCACCGGCATGTCGAACATCCGCGACGTCATCCCGTTCCCGCGTACTCCGAAAAACGCAGAATTTTAACTCCCGTTCCAACGGGTCTCCATTTCATACCAAAGGGCCGGCTCTCATTCCTGAGCCGACCCTTTTTTGTATCGTTTCAGTTTGTCGGGATTTCCGACAAACTGGAATCTTC
>CALVFH010000141.1 GCA_944326775.1 uncultured Parabacteroides sp. | reverse complement strand
AGGATTTTGATTTCCGCCAAGGCTGGTAGAATTGCCAACCATAACAGAAGCGTCAGCATTTTGAATTTAGTTTTCATTGTAATGTAATGTCTTTATTTAGTTATATAAATGATTCGGTTAAAAAGAGTCCTGCTTCTTACTCTTGGATTTGAAGAAACAGGACTCTGCAAATTTAAATATTTAATTTGTATTGAAGAATTAATAACCTTCATTCTGGACTAAATTCGGATTGGCATCCAATTCAGCTTGTTGAAGAGGTAAATGGAATTGACGTTTGTCGAAGTAGCGTACTTCTATTCGTTGGTCTTCTATTGGTGCATTAGGGTCAATAACGGCACGTCTGTCAGGATCAGCCTCTTCATAATTAACTGTACCACAGAATCGAAGCAAATCACCTGGCATGACAGTTTCTGCAACTTTGCGACCGGTCTTAGTTCCATTTGCATCGTATTCATCCCAACGAACGATATCTTCGTAACGGAAACCTTCACCTGCCAGTTCAATGGTGCGTTCGCGACGAACTAATTCACGAATTTGAGCTTGTGTTGTATATTTTGACCTGTCAACGGCAATATGTCCACCACGTAAACGCAATTGATCGATGATATTTAATGCTTCTTGCAAATTTTGGTTCAGTTCGACTAAGCATTCAGCTTTGGTAAGTAAAATTTCAGCGTAACGAAACAAAATAGGACATAACGCATCGTCATTCATAGACGTAGAATATTGTGATTGATTCGGATATAAATACTTTGCCCATAGCATACCGGTATGGGCTGCATTGTCGGCTGCAAGATAGTAATCGTTATTATTCGAACCGTCAGGAAGTGTTTTATCAAGTGTATTAAAAATGCGCGGTACATTGTTACGTCCAATCCAGTCAAGACCTGAATAGATAACCGTATTTTTTAAACGAGGATCCCGGTTGGCAAATGGATGAACTGGGTCATAGCCAGAATTAGGCTCGTCAATCAGTTTTCCATTGGCCATTTCAAACATATCTACCATATTTTTAGTAGGAGTGTAAGATGCCCAACCTCCATCAGCATTATTGTAAAAACGAATAACGTCTGTATAAGCATAAGTCGTCTTTACATGCTCGTAAGTACAGATAATTTCTTTTGAGTTTTGCCCGTTCATAGAGAACATATTCAAAAAATCTGGATCTAATTCATATTGTCCTAAGGCAATCACCTGATTAGCTGCATCTAATGCTTCTTGGTAATTTCCCCAAAGGAGGTTGAAGCGAGCAATCATGGAGAGAACGGCACCTTTGGCAATTCGTCCTTTTTCTGCAGGTTTTTCGTCAATATGCTCCGCACTCCATTGTAAATCTTCCATGGCAAAAGCTTTTACTTCTGCTTCTGGGTCACGAGGTAATTTGGCGTCGTCTGCTGTTTCTGGGATAAAGTCCATGATGACAGCATCACCGTACCAAGTGGCCAAATAAGCATGACTATAACCACGAATAGCACGAACCTGAGCTAAATAACTGTTTTTTGCATCTTCCGATAATTCTGAAGCAGGAACACGGTCGATGTTCTCAATGACGAAATTGCAACGGCGAATGGTTTCATATTGTTTCCAGTAGTTTGGAGCACCAGCAGCTGAGACGCCACCGCGTCCCATATCACGCATGTATGAAGCATTTGTATAGTTGAAACCGATATCTGAGTAGCTATCTTCGTAAAAAATGAATTTAGAACCAAGATAGTTGTTTGGCCACCAGTTGTAGGCTGCTGTTACTGCTGCATTGACATCGTTTTCAGTTTTCCAAAAGTTGTTGTCTGTCAATTGGTCTTTCGGGCTTAAATCGAAGAAATCATCGCACGAAGTTAAAGTACTTGTAGTACTTATTAGGCAAATTGCCCAAGCAAATATTTTTTTGAGTTTCATATTTCAAATATAAATCAATTAAAATGTAACATTGATACCAAAAGAATGAGTTCTGCTAAGTGGATAGCTTCTTCCATCTCCTGATGGGGCTTCTGGGTCCACTTTAAATGGTAAGCTGTCAATAGTAAATAGGTTCTCTCCAGTATAGTAAATTTTTGCATTAGAGATGCCTAATTTACTAATCCATGTTTTTGGCAATGTGTAGCTAAAGTTGATGTTTTTAAGGCGTAGATAGTTCGTATTCATACACCAGAAAGTTGAATTTACACGACCAGGTGCGCTGATTGAATTTTCTTCTAAGAACATACGAGGCCATTCGGTGTTGGTATTTTGTGGAGTCCAGGCATCCAACCAGTTTGTGCTGGGGTGAGAGGTATCACCGATAAATGAACCTACTACGTCACGTTCGAAGTAGCGATTTGTACCTGTTACGCCTTGGAAGAAGAGTGATAAATCGAAATTTTTCCATCCGGCACTTACTGTTAAACCGTAAGTTCCTTTTGGTTGCTGAGTTCCACTGATTATTCTATCATCTTCGCTCAATTTTCCATCACCGTTGGTATCTTTGATACGGAAGTCACCTCCTTTAAACGGTAGGGCCCAGGGGTTCCCATATTGGGCTTCATAAGCAGCTGCTTCTTCGTCGCTTTGGAATAGGCCGTCAACTTGATAAACGTAGAACGATTGATAAGCTTCTCCTACACGATTGATGGTGTATCCGCTAATGATTTCATCGACACCAGCAAGGTCGAGTAATTCGTTCTTGTTGTATGCAAAGTTGGCATTAATACCCATTCTCCAGTCTTTGTTGAAGTTGTGTTGCCAACTGAAATTTATTTCTACTCCGCTATTACGTAACGATCCTTTATTATCTTGGTATGTTCCGGAAATACCGAATGTGTCAGATACCGGAATATCCATGATGATGTCTGTTGTTTTGCGGTTGTAATATTCTGCGCTTAGAGAAAATTCATCCAAGAATAAGGCATCGAATCCGATACCCCAGTTTGTAGATTTTTCCCAAGTAATGGTTGGTACTTTGTAGCTCACCATTGTGATACCTTGGTTTACTGTTCCGCCAAATGGATAGTTTTTACCGATATACAATGTTTGTAATGACGGATAATATTCGCTTAAGGCATCTTGGTTACCTAAAAGACCCCAGGATCCTCTTATTTTTAAAGATTGCAGCCACTCTTTTGATTCTGCCATAAAGCTTTCTTCTGAGATACGCCATCCTGCAGAGAAGGACGGAAAGTAACCCCAACGGTATCCTTTAGCGAAACGGGAAGATGCATCTGCACGGAAGTCTGCTTCTAATAGATATTTACCCATATAATCGTAATTGATACGGCCAAAATATGAGAGCAATCCTAATTCTGCAGAATTACCACTGTTGGTTTGTGTAGATGAATCACCACCATTCAAGTCGGTAATATCACTGTTTGGGAAATCTTTTCGGAAAGCGCTCATGGTTCTTGTGTTGAATTTTTCCAGTTTATAACCTGCAAGCACTTTTAGATTATGGTCGTCGTTAAATGTTTTTTCATAGTTTGCTAGTGCATCTAAAGTATAACGACTCCAGCGATCAATTGTTTCCGTTAGTTGGTCAGGACCATGATAATTGACTTCATCATACCAGCATTCTTTGCGGTAGTCTTTTGTCTCTTTGATATCGGTTACATATGCTCCTTGTAAAGTCAAGGTCAAACCATCTATAACCTGATAGTCAAAAGCTAAGACACCCGAGAAGTTTTGTTGCAAATAATATTTGCGGCTGTTGATGTCAATCCAAGCTGCGGGGTTACCGTCCGAAATAGAACCGTAATTCCCATCTTCTTTTTTATAAGGAATCCATGGTGCCATACGGATAGCTTCCCAAATGACAGTGCCATATCCTCCCCCATAGGAAGCATTTGGCTCGGAATAATTATTGTGGATAAATGCCATATTGGTACGCATCTTGAATTTATCAGACAATTTGATATCCAGGTTGGTACGTAAGTTGAACTGTGAGCGGTCTGAATTGCGTAATGTTCCTTCTTGTCCAAGGAAACCTGCTGAAGCCATATATTTGACATCTTCGGTTCCTCCGCTGACGTTCAGATTATGTTTATGCATGAATCCGGTTTTGAAAATGTAATCTGTCCAAACCGTATTCGGATGTCCATAGGGATCTGTACCATTTTGGAAAAGTTGAAGGTCTTCATCGGTGAATCGAGGAGAACTTCCATCTTGTTGTAATAATTGATTATAGAGGCGGGCGTAGTCGTAAGAACTTAGGCGATCTACTAAAGTTGCTATATTGGAGAAACTGACGTTTCCGCTATAAGATACGGTAGGTTTTCCCATTTTGCCTCGTTTGGTTGTTACTAAGATAACACCATTCGCAGCTTTTGAACCGTAAATAGCTGCTGACGCAGCGTCTTTTAGAACAGATATGGATTCAATGTCATTCGGATCCAATGTATTAAAAGTTCCAGTTTCTATACCGTCCACTAAGATATAGGGGTCAGCATTGTTTAATGTTCCGACTCCACGCACGCGAATTGTTGCAGCATCGGCTCCCGGTTGTCCTGTCCCCGATGTTACTGTTACACCAGGTGTAAGACCTTGTAGAGCAGAGGATACGTTAGTTACTGGGCGATCCAATAAATCGTTGTTGGATATGGTGCTGACAGCACCTGTTAAGTTTACCTTTGTTTGTGTACCATAGCCTACGACAACCACTTCGTCTAGAGCTTCGCTGTCTTCTCGTAAGGTTATGTTAACGGTTTTTTCTCCATGGATTTGGATTTCGGCTGAATTATAACCGATGTAAGAAATTACAAGTACATCGCCGGAAGAGACTTGAAGGGAAAAATTTCCGTCAATGTCTGTCACCACACCAATTGTTGTTCCCTTAATTAGGACATTGGCTCCAATAACAGGGGCTCCCTGTTCATCAACTACACTACCTGTCAGATTGTACGAATTTTGCTGACTAATTGATGCGATTACATCTACGGTCTCGGTCGAAGCGAATGCGGATATATTTCCTATCTGGAAAGCTCCGGCCAGACACAATCCCAAAAGAGTCGGGATTTGCTTCTTCTTTTTTATCATTTGCAGTATCTAAAATAAATAAAATGTATTTTATTTTGCCTGCAAAGGTATAGTTCGGCGCGATGCAATATATTTCGTTTGGATTAAAGTTTTGTGAAAGGTATGTTTCAAGTAAAAACGGGATTAGGGTATGCTATTTTGTGAAATTCATCAATTCCTTGATCACATCTGCGTCGTAACCCAATTCCAGGGCCTTTTGAAAATCTTCGGCTGCCGATTCGCGTTCGAAGAGTGCGATTTT
>CALVFH010000140.1 GCA_944326775.1 uncultured Parabacteroides sp. | reverse complement strand
TTTCGCAAGCCGCCTTTCTTTCTTTGTGCTTTTTTCAGGCACAAGTCTTTAGACATTCTCAAAATAGTTCTGATTTTCTAAGATTCAGATATAGAACCAAAGATGTACTTAGTGCTAACCTTATTATGAATCCGTGCAAATGTAACATTTGCTTAACAAATATCCAAATATTATTTGATTCTAATCAAAAAAACAGACTATATATACAAGAATAACCGTACATTTGCCAACAAAAATATCAGTTATGAGAAAAATCGGACTCTTATCGGACACTCATGCCTATTGGGATGACAAATATGAGCAATATTTTGCTGAATGCGACGAGATATGGCATGCCGGTGATATTGGCTCTGAAGAGCTGGCTAACCGTCTGGCGGCACTGAAACCGCTTCGTGCCGTCTATGGCAATATCGACGGCCAAAATCTGCGAATGGAATTTCCTAAAATTGCCTGCTTCGAAATAGAAGGTGTGAAAGTGATGATGACCCATATCGGAGGATATCCGGGACGTTACAATCCTGAAATCCGGCCGAAGCTCTACAGCTATCACCCGCAGCTATTCATTTCCGGACATTCACACATCCTGAAAGTTATGTTCGACAAGTACCTGCAATGCCTACATATCAATCCGGGAGCTGCCGGGAAAAGCGGATTTCAACAAGTCCGCACGCTCGTACGTTTCTGTATTGACAACGGAATTATTAAAGATCTGGAAGTAATCGAATTGGGGAAGGAAGAGTAAGGAGGACAAATCAAGCTTCAACGGCGGCTTGCTCCCGGGCTACGCAATCAGCCAACATGACGGTATTGCGCAAATACGGATATTCTTCCGTGAAATATTCACTGAAAATACCGGTATGAAAGTTTTCATCTATCTGGGCTGCCGTCCAGAACTTGGCCTTCTGGAGATTCATCTCCTTCACCTGCTCGTCGTGCAGGCAAATAGCAAACAGGGAAACCAGATGTTTCACTTTCAGGCTCTCATGCTTGTAACGGATCAGGAAATGAGGAGCTACAGCTATTTCCCCCAAGCCAGCCACAACATTCCGTGCCGCGTCTTCAATAGTCTGTTTGAATTGGATATGGTTATAGAACGGGGTATCCCATTTACCGGGAGAGACATACGAATCAGTCGCCCGCTTTCCCAGGTAGAGCATGCCCTTGTAAACAATCATCACCCGCACGACCGGATGGTAAAACTTCTTGGCCACGGATTTGCTGACTGACCCGGCTATCCGTCCGATTACCCGCCCATCGTCGCTCAGCACCGGCAGCCACATCTCCTTGTCCAGCTGGTTCTGGAGCAATGTCAGACGGATCTGTTCATAAATAATAATCCCTACTCCCAGGATAACCGGCAGAATGCGAAGCATAAAATGCTCAAAAACGATGGACTGCATCGACTCCGGCATGATTCCGTAGAAAATGATGGCAAACAGATGTATCGTATAAACTCTCCGGATAATGGGAACGATGTAATAAAATTCGCTCAACATGTTGCGCATCTTCACCCGCTGGGTTGTCGAGATATTCAAATCGCGGATGTAATGGAACACGCCCTTCCGACAGAAGCCGACAACCGAAAGCACGCAAACCAACAACAACTCAATGACCAACGGAGAATAAACATACAGTACGGGATAAAGACGAAGACACATGAATAAGGAATAAAGAATCAGCGTTGCTGTTGCCGGCAACAGCATATACATATACATCCGACCCTGCCTCAACGAATAATACACCGCAAGACTTACGACGCAAAATGCGCCTGCTATCAGGAACGACAACCGATATGCGAAAAAGTTGTCCAATATCATAAACAGCAGGAGAGGTAGCAGTCCGATAGATTGATTCTTTATGGTCCTCGTCAACCAGCTCATGAAATATTCCTCCCTTTCAACTTTCATTTAAAAAAAAACAGCCATTCTTGTGAAAAAGTTCACAGAATTATACATGTTTTTCCGCATGATAAGAAGACCGGACGAGAGGGGCGCTCTCCACGTGGCGAAAACCCTTTTCAAGCGCTTTCAGCCGGTAAGCCTCAAATTGGTCGGGATGGATATAGGCGGAGACTGGAATATTCTTTCGGGAAGGCTGGAGATACTGTCCGATTGTCAGAACACTCACGCCGCGAGCCCGGACATCGTCCATCAGCTCCCAGACCTCGGCTTCCGTCTCTCCCAGGCCGACCATGATTCCTGTCTTGGCCGTGATGTTTCCGCTCCGGGCGATATGCTCGAGCACGGCGAGGCTGGTTTCGTATTTGGCAGCGCTCCGCACGAGGGGGGAAATCCGTTTCACCGTCTCCATGTTGTGCGAGATGATTTCCGGGCAAGCCTCGATGACCTGGTCCACCAGCTCCAGCCTCCCCTGGAAATCGGGGATCAGCACTTCGAGGGTCGTTTCCGGGTTCAGTTCCTTGATGGCGCGGATGGTAGCCGCCCAATGCGATGCGCCCAAGTCGGGCAGGTCGTCGCGGTCAACCGAAGTCACCACGGCATGTTTCAGCTTCATCAGGCGGACGCTATCGGCGACATGGCGCGGCTCCTCGGGGTCGAGGGGAAGCGGTTTGCCAGTCAGCGTATTGCAAAAGCGGCAGGAACGCGTGCAGATTTCGCCTCCAATCATGAACGTCGCCGTCCCCCGGCTCCAGCATTCGCCCATATTCGGGCATTTCCCGCTGGTACAGATGGTGTGGAGGCAATGCGATTCGACGATGCGCTTCGTATCCGCAAAATGTTCGTTTCCCCGAAGGCGAATTTTCAGCCATTCCGGCTTTCTGACATGCTCCGCCATCGTTTAGAGATTCTGGAAAAGATAGTCCGACATTTTCGTATAGAGGTGGTAGCGCGTATTTCCGCCGGAGATGCCGTGGTTACGGTCTTTATAGACATGCATGTCGAATTGCTTGCCCGCCTGAACGAGTGCCTCGGCATATTCCATCGATTGCATGAAATGCACATTGTCGTCGGCCGTCCCGTGGATCAGCAGCAGCTTTCCCTCCAGGTCTTTCGCCTTCCGGAGAGGCGAGGTGGCGGCATAGCCTTCGAAGTTTTCTTGCGGCGTGCGCATATAGCGTTCGGTATAAACCGTATCGTAGTATTTCCAGTCGGTCGGCGGGGCCACGGCAATCCCTACCTTGAACGTCCCGTGCCCTACGCTGAGCGCCATCAGCGTGTTGTAGCCTCCGAAACTCCATCCCCAGATAGCCATACGCTTGCCGTCGATATAGGGCAGCTTGGCGAGGGCCTGGGCAGCCTCCACCTGGTCTTGCGATTCCTTTTCGCCCATCCGCAGATAGGTACATTTGCGGAAAGCTTCGCCACGGGCGCCTGTCCCACGTCCATCGACGCACACCACGATGATGCCGTGGGCCGCCAAATACTGTTCCCAGCCGAAACTGTAGCTGTCGAGCACCTGCTGAGAGTTCGGGCCGCTATACTGCGTCATCATCACCGGGTATTTTTTGCTTTCGTCGAAGTCGGCAGGCTTCACCATCCAGGCGTTCAGCTCGAATCCCGAGGCGGTGGTGACCGTCAGGAACTCCTTCGGACTGAAGCGGTAGGCGGCGAGTCGCTCCTTCAGTGCGCCATTGTCCTGCAGCGTGCGGAGAACCTTCTTCGTCCGGGTCTCATTCACGGTGATGCGCATCGGCGTGTTCGCATTGGAGTAGCGATTGACGAAATACGCATAGTTGGCACTGAACGACGCCGAGTTCGTTCCCGTTTCCGTGGAAAGTTTCGTTTTGTTGCCTTTGGCATCCACTTTATAGACCGAACGGCGCAGGGGGCTTTCCTCGGCAGACTCATAGTAGAGCGTCTTGCTCGCCTCGTCGTAGCCAATCAGGCGGGTGACATCCCAGTTTCCGCTCGTCAGCTGCCGCTGAAGCACGCCGGTGAGCGAATAGAGGTAAACATGCGCATAGCCATCCTGTTCGCTGACATAGGTAAAGCCGTTGTTGCCAAACTGAATCGAGTTGAGCCATTCGGAATCCACGTAGCAGTTGTTCTCCTCGCGAAGGATCAGCCGCGAAACCCCGCTTTTGGGGTTCACATAATACATATTAAAGATATTCTGGTTGCGGTTGAGCGTCATCACCGCCAGCTGGCTCGGATTTTTCGTGAATTCGATGCGCGGGATATAGCCGTCGGCATCCATCGGCACGTCGAGCTTCCGCGTATCGCGTGTCTGGACATTATAAGCATGGACCGAGACCGTCGAATTGCGTTCGCCGGCCTTCGGATACTTGAAGTTATAGTAAGAAGGATAAAGCCCGTCGCCATAGACCTGCATGGAGTACTCCGGAACCTCGCTTTCGTCGCTCCGGACAAAGGTGAGGTATTCGCTATCGGGCGACCAGGCTAAAAGATTAGTCACGGCAAACTCCTCCTCATAAACCCAGTCTGTAATACCGTTGAGGATTCTGTTTGCCGTGCCGTCTTTCGTCACCTGTATTTCCGTATCGTAATCAAATTTCCTGATCCAGATATTATTATCCTTGACGAAGGCGCACATACGCCCGTCGGGAGAGAACGTCGGGATCATGACCTTCTCCTGAGAGTCGGTGACGGGCTTCACGTAGTTGCGGCGGACGTCGTAATCGAAGACGGCGGCGCGGAAAGAGCGTCGGTAGATCGGCTCCACGTCGCGCCAGACCAGAATATGGTGTCCGGTCGAGCTAATCTCGTAGCCGTCGAAGGTCTTGAAGCCGCATTCGCGTGCCGTAGCCGCATTGAAGAGCGTATCGACCGCCTCGCCGGTCCGGTAAGCATATTTGACAATCATCGAACGTTCGTCGTTCATCGCCGTATAGTGTTCGCCGTCAGGAAGCGAGCGCATCTCGCCCACGGCAGTCACCTGGTTGAAGTTGCCGTCGGTTATCTCCTTCAGCTCCACCGCCTTCGTGCCCGTCTGGGCAAAAGCCGGCGCCGTGCCGAAGAGGGCCGCCAACAGGATTGTATTGATTTTTTTCATGAAATATCGTGTGTTTACATCGCATTGACGGTGCAAAAGTACGATTTCGGCGCAAGAAGGCAAATTTTTTTAAGGATTTCCTTGAAAAATGCCCGATTTCACCCCCTTCGGCCTCCGCGTCGTTCAGCTTATCGCCGGCCCCTCGTGTCCGTCGTCCTCGTCGTCGTCGCCGCTATCGGCCTGCGGGACATCGATGTCTGCCAGTGCGGTGCCGCCCGTGCCGCCCGCCTCGCGGGAATAGACTTCCACCAGGCCGTTGACGTTTTCGACGAAGGCTTCGACCTCCGGCGACGTCTGAATGAGGGCGTAGGCGTTGACGATGTCCACGATTTCGGCGTAGAGGGTGTTCGCCTCGGCCAT
>CALVFH010000139.1 GCA_944326775.1 uncultured Parabacteroides sp. | reverse complement strand
ATATTGCACGGGATGATCACCACTTCCAGCTTGTCAGTCTCCGTAAACGAAGCGAGATCGCTCCCCGAAACCGTCTTATCATATCCGAGCGGCGTGTTATAATCCAATCCTCCGGAATTAGCGACATACAACTTGCCGTTGGAGACAACCAGCTGCTCCGGGTTGCGTCCTACGGCCACGGTAGCCTCAATCTCCAGCGACGTGGTGTCCAGACGCGCCACGAAACCGTCGTAGAGCGAAACATACACCTTTCCCCCGTAGGAAGTCATGTAACGGGGCAAGAGCGGATCGCCCGTCGCCGACTGAATCTGTTTCAGCGAGTTTCCATCCATGTCCAGCACCTCGATAGCCTCCGAACCATAGACGGCAACATAGAGTTTATCCCCGTAGCGAAGCATATCGTTCGCCGTATCGCCCAGTCCACGGCCGTTCCTGTCCATAAAGACATCCGCAACCACCTCTTTCGTCGCGGTATTATACAGCGAGAGCGAAGCATTGTTGGATCCGTTGTCTCCGCTATTCAAAACATAATAGTAAGTTGTCGTTACCGGTTCGTCGGAAGGCTCATCCGGCGTTTCCGGCTCGTCTGTCGGTTCGTCCGTAGGAGGATCAATCACAGGATCATCGTCGTCGCAGGCGACAAAACCTGCCGACATCAGCAGCGACAAGGCTGCCGCCAAAAAGAAATTCTTTTTCATTGCTCTAATCTGTTTTAATTTATAGAATAAATCATCTTCTTTCGCTACAGGCTCAGTATTGCAGGCTCACGCTCAGTCTCCAAGAGCGACCAGGCATCGGGTAATACTGGATAACGTCATACATTTTGTCCGTCAAGTTCACCACCTCGCCCTGAACCCGGATTTTCCACTTTCCTTTCACCGTGAACGTCCGGTTGGCCGAAAGTGTATGCTCCACATACGCCTCGATCCGGTTGCTTTCGATATTTTGAGGCAACGCATAGCGGTCGCCCGCAGCGACCAAACTATATCCCACGTTGAGCCAGCGATTCTCCAGCGAGAGAGACGCCGATCCGGCGTGACGGGGCGTGTATGGGATCTGATCTTTGTAATTCTTCGCCTCCGGGTCGGTCACATCGATGGCATATTGGTAACTGTACGCCGCCGAAGCCGCCAGCGCCATCCCGAAAGGCAAAGCAAACTCGGCATGAAGGTTTGCGTCGAGCCCCGCCATGTCCACCTCGCCCATGTTCATCATTTTCCAGATATACAAAGTCGGAATCGCCACAATCTTGTCGCTTACCTTATTGTAATAAGCGTCTGCCGAGAGGCTCAGGAACCTGAAAACCCACGGGTCGCCGCTCCAGGTCAGTCCCAGGTTATATTGCGTGGCCTTCTCCGGCTTCAAGTTCGTGTTGCCCATCCTCAGGTAGTACAAGTCCGTGAAAGTCGGCACGCGGAAAGCATCCTGGAACGACGCGCGAACCCGAAACCCCTGCTCCTCCCACGGCCGCCACGAGAGGCTGACCGCCGGCGAGAGCCGTTTTCTGTCTTCCGGCCGGTCGCCCTGCTTCACCTCGTCGGAGATGTAGGTTCCCAAGAGGCTCGCCGTCGCCGTCAACCGCGAGGATTTATATTGTACGGCCAGCGCCGTCAGAGATGTCCAGCGTTTTGGCTGTGGCGAGTCCGTATAATTGTTCACCAACTGCGCCCGCGACAAATCCGTGTTCAGCGAAACCGAAAAACACGCGAAGGGTTGGTATAAAACGCCCGCCGAACCGTAATATTCGTTCTGCGTATTCAAGTCTTCCTGATAGCCGGAAGAATATTTCTTGCTCACATCCAGATAGCGCGTGAAGGAATAATTATATTTCAGGTCCGCCCGGACTTTCCACAGCTGCGAAAGACGGTTTTCATAGTTTGCCTGAACGAAAAAATTGTTGTCCCAGATTCTTTCCGCCGCCGTATTGCTGTATAGGATGACCGAACCCGGCAATCCGCGCTCCGAATCATAATAATACACCTTGGCTTTCAGCGATCCTCCCTTGCCGAAGTCGCCATACACGTTGCCTTCCAGGCGCAGGTTCTTCACATCCGAGTTCCGCCGCTTCTCTTCCGTAATCAGTTCGCCGTTTTTGAGGGTAAACGGGTAGTCGCCGTCACTTGAAAGCCACTCGGCATATCCCGTCGCCGCCCAACGGCTTCCCAGACGCTGCTCATAGCGTACCGACGGGTTGATTAACCCGAAAGAACCGCCCTTAACCTTTGCCATCAGGTTGAAAGACTTTCCTTCAAACGTCGGTTTGGCTGTCCGGATGCTCAAAGCCCCGGCCGAAGCGTACATTCTTGCGGTCTGAAAGATGTCGTCAGCTTGTCCGATGGAAAGAGAAACGGTTTCCACGTTGTCGAGAGAAAAACGGCTGATGTCAACCTGTCCGCTCTGCGCGTCGGTAACGGTTACGCCGTCATAACTTACCGCCGTATGCTTGGCGCCAAGGCTTCTGACGGAAACAGTCTTCAGTCCGCCTACGCCGCCATAGTCCTGGACGGTTACGCCCGCGAACCGCTTGATGACATCCGACAAATCCTGCATTCCCAGCTGTTCAATCCCCTTGCGGTCCATCAGCTGGAGCGGAGCAGCCGAGCGCATCACGGCGGGACGCGCCTTGGCAACGACCTCCACCCCTTCCAACTCGTGCATACGCGTCGTGTCAACCTGGGCGGCCATATTTATCCCATGAACAAAGAAGATTGCAGCAAACGCCCAACCTCCGTACAACTTTTGTATCTGCATATTCCGTTTGTGTTTGCCATTCCTCTACACCCGAAAGGAATGCGAAAGCTTGGATCATGGCAGGTTTTCTGGCTCGTCCGCCCTTTTAAGACACCTTCCCGGTCCTACGCTCGTCGGACCAGTGGCAATCAGTACGTCCCAGGGTTTGCATGGACTCACAGCTACGGGTACAGCTCCGGTTTCGCACCGGATTCCCTTTTACTAACCGTCCGTCGGCCGACAGGCGGTTACACCATTCACAGCGGCAAAGATAAAGACTATTTTCTGAATAAAAAATATGGAGAGAACTTTTTCCCCGTTTCAATACGCCATCCGGAAGCCGAGGCCTTTGACATTCTCGATGGAAATCCCCTCGTCGTCTTTCAGGAAACCTCTCACGCGGGAGACTAAATTGTAGAGCGTGCCCTCGCTCGGTTTCTTTTCGCCGAATTCCCGGTAAATCGCGGCGTAAGTAACGATTTCCCCCTTCGCTTCCGCCAGCGCCCGGAGCAGGAGGCATTCTCTCGCGGCGAGTTTCGTCCTTCCCGCCTCCGAAACCAGTTCGAACGTCTCCGGATAGAGCCTGTACTTCCCGATAACCAGCGCGGAAGGCAGGATATTCTCCAACTTGAACAGCAATTCCCCAATGTCGTAGGGCTTTTTGATATGTTCGCTCGCGCCGGACGAAAGGCATTGCGCGATCACGTCTCCCTTCAGCTCCGACGAGGCAACCACGATCTTCATCCGGGGAAAAGCCGCATGGATAACGCCAATCTTCCCCGCCGTGCTCGTCTCGCCGAGGTACAAATCCAGAACCAGCGCGTCCCACGGGCCTTTCGCCAGTTGCTCGTCGAGCATCTCCGCCGTATTTGCCCACGACACCGCATAGCCGGCCCTCCGCAAATCGTTCCAGATCACGTTGGCCAGCCGTTCGTCGTCTTCTGCAAACAAGATTTTCGCGTTCATCCGTGGAAATTTTTCAGTTTGGCGGTAAACATACTCCCATATCCGTCGCTGCTCCAGATTTCCAGCTCTCCGCCCAGGTCTTTACAGAGTTTCTTGACGCAAGCCAGGCCGATGCCGAAACCTTCCTGCGCCGCCATACCTTCCGGACGCGCCACGCGATAGAATTGCCGCCCTATTTTCTTCAAATCCTTCTCCGGAATCCCCCACCCGTTGTCCTGCACACGGATTTCGAAGCGGCTGCGGCAACTCCGCATGGCGATTTCAATGAATACGCCCTTGTCGGAATATTTCATCGCGTTTTCCACCAGGTTCCGCACGATGCGTTTCAGCAAAATCGCGTCGGAGCGCACCGGTTCGCTCAGTCCGACCGTCTCTATCCGCACGTTCGGCTCCTTTTCGGCGTAGAGAATCGCCAGCGCGTCGCTGCATTCGCGGACCAGCGACGGCAAATCCACTTCCCCGATATTCAGGCTGTTCTTTCCGCCGTTCTTCATCAGGCTCAGCACCGATTCGAGGTCGTTCGACAGCTCCCGTATCCCCTCCTGCACCGTCCGGAGCTTCTGCTTCTTCTCCTCGTCGGTCTCAAAATAGACCATACTTCCGAAGGCGGCGTAGGCGCTGTTCAGCGGCGCTTTCAAATCGTGAAGCGGGTGGTAAATCGCCTCTTCGCGCTCGCGCAAAGCTTTCCGCTGCCGGCGGATAACCCGCAAATCGATGGCGAAACAAACAACCACGACAAGCAGCACCGCCGTAAAGAGCAGCAAAACGTAAAACAACTGACGGACCAGGTCGCTCATCGGCACAGACACTTCTGCCTGCACAAACATCCGCCCTTGCGTCCCGATGGGCTTCATTTCCGTCTTTGCATGGGCGGAAAAGAACGGTAAATCCCGCTCAATGCTTTCCGCAACTTCCTTCTTATTATTATATAGGTATAGACAATAAGGGATTTCCAGCTCTGCTTTCTGGAGATACCAGCCGTAGAGGCTGTCTAAGTTGTGCAGGTTGAGGGGGTTGGTGTCCATCAAGTCGTCTTGATTCTGTTGCTGGAGGATCTCAAATAAATTCGCACCCAAATTCTTTACCATAGCCTCATCTATGGTAATAGTATCCCCTTTCAGGCTTGCACGTTCCTCCGGTGTCATATCTTTGGCGTCCTTAATAACATAACTCGGATTATCCAGATTAATCGGAGTGCCTGAATGGCGATACTCATATTCTCCATCTATTGCTCGCTGAAAATTTTCATCACAGATGGCCGCAACGTCTTTTATCTCATGCTGATAAAGACTATGGAGACTGTACGCACAGACGGCCAATACCGCAACAATCCCCACAATACTAATAGTCAATGCTTTATGCATAAAGTACCGTTTTTTTAATCGCGACAAAGATACGCATTAATCTTATTTAAAGCAAGCTGTGAAGATTTTGTGAAACAACCCCAGACCCAATGTATATATCTTTGCAACGTCAAAAAGAAATAAACAACATAATAAATAAAAACAATGAATACGATGAATTTTATAGAGACATTATCTCAAGAAGAAATGCAAACTGTAAAAGGTGGCATCTGGGTTTACGATAAAACTACAGATAGTTGGAAATGGATCGAAAGGCTAAATTTAGATCCAGACGAAGACGAGTAGTTGAGTCATCAAGATAAGACTTCATCGGTCGGAAGAATAAGAAGAATCGAGAAAGAGACTTTGAGGTTGCTGAAAGATGA
>CALVFH010000138.1 GCA_944326775.1 uncultured Parabacteroides sp. | reverse complement strand
TCGTCCTGCGTGCAGGCTGTAAATGCGCTTGCCAAGAGAAGCGCAACAAGACATAAATGCTTTTTCATAATCTCTAACGTTGAAAAATTCGACATTCATCTTCTCTTTTCCCGCAAAATTACCCGCCGCATGTTACATCACTATTAAAACCGCTCATTTTCTTCTTTGTTTTTCCCAAAATGTTATACCTTTGAAACCGCTGACGCTCCTGAAACCTTTCAAAACATCCAGCGGAGCGCGCGGAACCTTTCTAAACTTTTAAATACATTCAGCGAAGCGCGCGGAACCTTCCTAAACTTTTAGATACCCTCAGCGGAGCGCGCGGAACCTTTCTAAACTTTTAGATACCTCCAGCGGAACGCGCGGAACCTTCCTAAACTTTTAGATACCTCCAGCGAAGCGCGCGGAACCTTCCTAAACTTTTAGATACCCTCAGCGGAGCACGCGGAACCTTCCTAAACTTTTAGACACCTTCAGCGGAACGCGCGGAACCTTCCTAAACTTTTAGATACCTCCAGCGAAGCACACGGAAGTTTTCATTTCAAAGAAAGTTGTCCCTTTCTCCTCATCCCTTAAACATCCACAGGCTTCACTTGTTATCTAAATAGATTCAGATTAATTAGAGATGAAACGACTTTTCGCATTAGCGTTTTTGTGGGCCTCCGCCCAGCTTCTTCCGGCACAGCAAATCCGCAGCTTGGAAGAATGCCGCGAACTGGCCATACAGAACAACAAGGAATTGCAGATTTCAGCGCAGCAAGTGAAGGCCGCCGGCTATGAAGAGAAGGCGGCGCTGACGAAGTATTTCCCGCAGCTCTCGGCCTCGGGGGCTTACCTTTGGAACCAGAAGGACTTGAACCTGCTCGACATGGGCGCGCTGCAAAGCTCGCTGGCTTCGTCGCTCGGCGGCCTGGCCCAGCTGCCGGCCATCCAGCAAGCCGTGGGCGGCCTCAACGATTTGCAGCACTTGGACATCCAGAACGTCTGGGTGGGAAATATTTCCTTAGTGCAACCCATCTTTATGGGCGGGAAAATCATCACGTACAACCAAATAGCCCGTTATGCGCGGGAACTGGCCGAGTCGATGAACGACCTGAAACTGCAAGACCTCATCTACAAAACGGACGAGACCTATTGGCAGGTGGTCTCGCTCGTCAATAAAAAGAAACTGGCCGATGCTTATGTGGATTTGCTCCGGCAGACCGATAAAGATGTCCAGCAAATGATAGCCGAAGGCGTTGCCACCGAAGCCGACGGCCTCACCGTCAAGGTCAAACTCAACGAGGCGGAAATGGCTCAAACCCAGGTAGACAACGGGCTTTCGCTCTCGCGGATGCTGCTGGCGCAACTTTGCGGCCTGCCCTTAAACGAACCCATAGCCCTGGCGGACGAGAGCTTAGACGAAGTGGCCGTACAACCGTCCTCCGAAACCCCGGGCGATGTGAGCGAAGCCTTTGCCAACCGCTTGGAACTCCGGAGCCTCGACCTGGCCTCCCGTATTTATAAAAAGAAAGAGCGCATTGTCTTGGCAGACATGTTGCCCTCCGTTGCCTTCGCCGCCAATTATTTCGTTACCAATCCGAACCTGATGAATGGCTATAAGAATGAGTTTGCCGGGATGTTCAACATCGGCGTGATGGTGAAAGTCCCGATTTCAGCCTGGTGGGAAGGCACCTACAAGCGCCGGGCGGCACGAGCGGAAACGGTCATCCAGCAATTGCAGTGGGAAGATGCGCGCGAAAAGATTGAACTGCAAGTAAACCAATCTGTCTATAAAGTCAATGAAGCCAACAAGAAACTGGTTGCTTCGGCCCGCAATATGGAAAGTGCGGAAGAGAACCTGCGCCATGCCAATTTAGGATTCGAGGAGGGAGTGATCCCCGCCCTGAACCTGATGGAGGCGCAAACAGCCTGGGTCGCCGCCCGCTCAAACCTCATCGACTCACAAATTGAAGTCAAACTGACAGAAGTCTATCTGAAGAAAGCATTAGGTAAACTGGAAAAATAACTCAATAAAATACACCACTGGATATGGATACAAATAAAAAATTCAAAACCAGCAACATGATGCTGGCTTTTATTGCACTGATAGCTGCGGTACTGATCGTTGCTTTGGCGGGCTTTTTCCTGCTTAGTCCACCCGAAGAAATCATCATGGGACAGGCAGAAGCCACGACTGTCCGCATTTCTGGGAAAGTACCGGGACGCATTGCCGACTACCGTTTCAAGGAGGGCGACCAGGTGAAGAAAGGTGACACCCTCGTATTTCTGGACACTCCGGAAATTACCGCCAAGATGCGCCAGGCTGAAGCCGCCCGTGCCGCTGCCGAAGCCCAACACACGAAAGCGCTGAACGGCGCACGGAGCCAGGAAATAGCCGGTGCCTATGAAATGTGGCAAAAAGCAAAAGCCGCTCTGGCAATCGCCGAAAAGTCCTATACCCGAGTGAAGAACCTCTATGAGAAAGGGGTCATGTCCGCCCAAAAGAAAGACGAAGCGGAAGCCAATTACAACGCCATGCTGGCTACCGAAAAAGCTGCCCGTTCCCAATATGAAATGGCGAAAGAAGGAGCCCGGAAAGAAGATAAGGCCGCCGCAGCTGCCTTGGTAGAGCGGGCCGACGGAGCCATTGCCGAAGTGGAATCGTATATCGAAGAGAGTGCCCTCGTCTCTCCCATCGACGGAGAAGTGTCCGAACGTTTTCCCGAAATAGGCGAACTGGTAGGAACGGGTGCGCCCATCATGAACATCACCGACCTGCGGGATATGTGGGTCACCTTCAGTGTCCGCGAAGACTTGCTGAAAGACCTGAAAATAGGAAATGAGGTGCAAGCCTTTATCCCCGCCCTCGACAACCAGCCCGTCACCCTGCAGGTTTACTACTTGAAAGATATGGGAACCTACGCGGCGTGGAAAGCCACCAAGACAACGGGCCAGTTCGATGCCAAGACTTTCGAAGTCCGGGCACGCCCCATGCAACCCATCAAAGATTTACGCCCAGGCATGTCTGTCATCCTGAAGCGATAGTATATAGAAAGGAAGTTATATGACATTTAAACAAGCAACAGGACATATCAAGGCGGTCGTGCGGCGGGAGATTCATCGCCTGCTCTCTACGCCAGTCTATCTGTTTTGCATTTTCATAGCTCCACTGATCAGCATGCTCTTTTTCCTCTCGCTGATGCAGGAAGGGCTGCCCAAGGATTTGCCCGTCGCCGTGGTGGATTTGGACAATTCGGAGACTTCGCGCAACCTGGTGCGCCAGCTCGAAGCCTTCGAACAAACCCGGGTATCCCTCCGCACCGGCTCGTTCAGCGAAGCGCGGACCGCAATGCAAAAGGGACAGGTCTATGGCATCTTCTATATTCCGGAGAATTTCAGCGTGGAGGCAACCACCGGCAAACAGCCCAAGCTTTCCTATTATACGAATGCGACTTATCTGATTGCCGCGTCCCTGCTTTTCCGCGACATGAAAACCATGTCGGTGCTGGCCAACGGAGCGGTAGGCTTGCAAACCGGCACAGCCAAAGGACTGACGGAAGACCAAATCATGGCTCAGCTGCAACCCATCGTCATTGACACCCACGTCATTGGGAATCCCTGGCTGAACTATTCCGTCTATCTGAACAACACGCTTCTTCCCGGCATCCTGCAGTTGCTGATTTTCTCGGTGACGGTATTCAGCATCGGGACGGAAATCAAACAAGGAACCGCCCGCCAATGGTTGCAGAAAGGAGGCAATTCGTTAACGGTAAGCCTGATCGGGAAACTGCTCCCCCATACCGTTCTCTTCACGCTGGTGGCCTGGACACTGATGGCATTGCTTTACGGCTATCATGCGTTTCCGCTGAACAGCGGATGGGGGCCCATGCTTGCCGCGTCGTTCCTGCTCGTCATCGCTTCGCAGGCGACAGGTGTGTTTATGATTGGCGTCCTGCCCACCCTGCGTTTAGGACTAAGCTTTGCCTGCCTCTTCGGGATGATTGCCTTCTCCATCGTCGGTTTTTCGTTTCCCGTCCTGGCAATGGACCCGACGCTGCAAGCCCTGAGCACCCTGTTCCCGCTGCGCCATTATTTCCTGATTTATGTCGATCAGGCACTGAACGGACGGGAGCTGTTCTACAGCTGGAGCGAATACGTCTGGCTCGCCGGTTTCCTGCTCTTGCCTTTGCTTATCGGCAGAAACCTGAAGAACGCCCTGTTGTATTTCAAATATATTCCCTAAAAACAAGGAGAGCAACTCATGAAAAAAACATATCGGCTGCGAGATATTATCCGGAACGGATTCAAGGACTCGTTTTACATCTGGAAAGAAGAATGGAAAAACGTGTTCCGGGACGAAGGAGTCATGATTTTCTTTTTCCTCGTTCCCCTGCTCTACCCGGTCCTCTATTCATTTATATATAATAATGAAGTCGTCCGCGAGGCCAAACTGGTGGTGGTCGATGACAGCCGCACGGCCCTCAGCCGCGAATTTGTCCGGCGTGTCAATGCCTCTGCCGACGTCCGGGTCGTGGAGTTTTGCCCCGATATGGCCAGCGCCCAAGCTTCGATGGACCGGAAGGAAGCCTACGGCATCCTGTGGATCCCGTCGGATTTCAGCCAGAACCTGAACACCGGGAAGCAAGCTACCGTTTCGTTATACAGCGACATGAGCGCCCTGCTCTTCTACAAAGCCTTCCTGCTGACGGCCACCGAAGTGTCGTTGGACATGGGTGCCGAAATTGCAGCTTCGCGCGCCCCGGCCTCGACAGAGAAACTGCAACAAATCCAGGTACAACCCATCCCCTCGGAATCCATCACGATGTTCAACACGCAAAACGGCTTCGCCAGCTTCCTGGTTCCGGCCATTCTGGTTCTGGTCATCCAGCAAACCCTCCTCCTCGGAATCGGGATGCTGGGCGGCACGGCACGCGAACACAACCGGTTCCACACGTTAATCCCCATCAGCAAACACTTCAACGGGACGCTACGGATTGTCTTCGGCAAATCGCTGACCTACATCGTGCTCTACGTCTTTGTCTGCCTGTGGGTCTTCGTCATCGTCCCCCGCCTCTTCTCGCTCCCGCAAGTCGGCCAGCCCCTGGACATTCTCCTGTTCCTGCTCCCCTACCTGCTGGCAGCCATCTTTTTTGCCATGACGCTCTCCGGCTTCATGCGGACCCGGGAAGAACCCATGATGGTGTTCGTCTTCACCTCCCTCATCCTGCTGTTCATTTCCGGCATCTCCTGGCCGAAAGAAGCCATCCCCACTTTCTGGAGATACGTGGGCTACCTGTTTCCCTCTACCGCCGGCATCCAGGGGTTCGTGCGGCTCAACACCACCGGCGCAACCCTCAACGAGGTGGCTCCGGAGTACCAACTGCTCTGGATTCAGACCGGCACTTATTTTCTGACGGCTTGCCTGGTCTATCGCTACCAGATTATCCAGTGCCGCCGGAAAATCGTAGCCCGTTACCTGGAATTGAAAAAGAAACAAAGGTAAACCATCCGGCGCCCGGCTTCGGGAACCTTTCGTAACGTTACGAAAAGGCTGGGAATCATTTTCGGCCTTTTCGACACTTGTCGAAAACCTCAAAAATCATTTTTCGCCTTTTTCGACACTTGTCGAAAGCTCCAAAAAACCTTTTTAGCGTTTTCGACACCCTACGAAATCTCCAAAAATCATTTTTTGCGTTTTCGACACCCTACGAAATCTCTAAAAATCATTTTTTGCGTTTTCGACACCCTACGAAATCTCCAAAAATCATTTTTTGCGTTTTCGACACCCTACGAAATCTCTAAAAATCAT
>CALVFH010000137.1 GCA_944326775.1 uncultured Parabacteroides sp. | reverse complement strand
GATATACTTTCCCCCACTCGTAGCCTTTTTTAGGATAATCCTATCGATTTTTAAAACACCAGCCCGCCGGGAGCTTCCGGGAAATGGCTACTTTTGCCCATAACGATTCTTTAACAACAACGCCTTATGGACAGAAAGACGATTCTTATGTTGGTTCTGGCAGGATCCTTCGGCTTTATGCAAGCCAAAAACAACTCCAATAACGACGCAAGTGTACAATCGGCCACCGCCATCAGCAAAGTCTTGGGCGACGGGCGGAAAGTGGCGACAGTCATCCTGGAATATGACGCCCCCATCCGCAACAGCAGTCTATCGACCGATAGCTACCGGATGGAGGGCCGGGAAATCTCTAAAATCTATGCGAATACCTCGCCCGAGACCGCGGCGGCAGGCACGGACGGACCGTATGTCGTCATTGAGCTGAAAACGGATGTCAACCTGAATTTCCAGCCCAAACAACCGACGCCGGCCGAACAAGCGAAGAAAAAGGAACGCGACCGCATGCAGGGCGGACCCGGCCTGCGCGCCGGATGGAGCACCGGGGGCAACGACAGCTATCCCGGGAACGCGGAAGTGGTGCAAGTGAAGGAAATCCGGACTGTAGCGGGGGAAAAACTGCCCGCCAGCGATGAGCCCATCGAAAGCACGGCGGAAAAATGCCTGGTGGCCGACGATTTCCAGCAGCTGGAGTTCGTGAGTCCCTACACCGGGCAGACGCTGCCTTATAATCTCTATCTGCCTGAGGATTATGACGCGACGAAGAAATATCCGCTGGTGCTCTTCATCCACGATGCGGGTGTGGCGAGCGGCCCGGTGACGCAGACGCTCTATCAAGGCAACGGCGCGACCTCGTGGGCCGAACCGGAGGCGCAAGCCCGGCATCAGTGCATCGTCGTCGCCCCGGAGTATCCTGTCATCACGGTAGATGACGACTGGAACTACAGCCACCACCTCGACGCTACCGTCGCCTTGCTGAAAGACCTCCAGGAACGCTATTCGATTGATGCGTCGCGCATCTACACGACCGGGCAATCGATGGGTTGCATGTCGTCAATCGTCCTGATGCTGAAGGAGCCTCAACTTTTCGCCGGGGCGCTGCTCGTGGCGGGAAAGTGGAACCCGCAACTGATGGGTCCGCTGGCGAAACAGAATATTTGGATTATTTCCTGCGAAGGCGACGCGTCATCCAACTCCTTGCAGGGTGAAGCCGTGGAATTATGGCGTAAAGAAGGCAGCCAAGTGTCGGAAGCGACGTGGGACATGACGGCTCCGAGGGAAGAACTGAGCGCGGCGGCCGACCGCATGCGTGCCGAAGGCAATCATCTGCTGTTTACCCATCTGACGGGCGGAAACCACCGCGCTACCTGGTTTGTAGCCTATGGAATCCCCAGTGTACAGGACTGGTTATTCGAACAACGGAGGTGAGGCGACGCACCTCCGCCGGCGGGTGGCGAGGCTACTCGGTAATCTCCACCCTGTTTCCTTCCGGATCAGCGACGGCGCTCTCATAACAGCCGTCGCCGGTCGTCCGGGGCTCGCCGAGCACGGTAAAACCATCCTCGCGGAGCCGTTCAGTCAGCGCATCCACCGCTTCCCGGCTTCCCACGGAAATGGCAGGTCGATTTGGATCATAGGATGAGGTAAATTAAGTTAGTAACTGACAGATTGGGAAAAATCAAAAGATGCTTCATCTGTTTTATGTTTAATGTGCGACAAAGATAATACATGCTGAAGATAATCGGATTTATCCGTACCTTTGTCCTACCTTATTATTAACATTTTAAATGTATTGCATCATGAAAAACGAAATGCCTTTATTGCCTTATGCCGAACAAGGGCTGGAACCGGTCCTGAGTGCGGAGACTTTGTCGTACCATTATGGCAAACACTTGCAAACGTATGTGACGAACCTCGAAAAGCTGGTCAAGGGGACGGAGTATGAAGGGAAAGAGGTGGAAGAAATCGTGCGGACAGCTCCCGACGGCGGGATTTTCAACAACGCCGGGCAGGTGCTGAACCATACGCTCTATTTCTTGCAGTTCACAACGCCGGGGCAAGGCAAACGGCCCGAAGGGAGGCTGGACGAACTGATCCGCCGCGACTTCGGGTCGCTGGACTTGCTGAAACAACAGATGGATGATGCCGCCATCACGCTTTTTGGCTCCGGATGGGCCTGGCTTTCGCTGACCGAAGACGGCAGACTGCAAATCTCCCAAGAGGGCAATGCTGGAAATCCGCTCCGTCGCAACAACCGGCCTCTGCTCTGCTTCGACGTGTGGGAACATGCGTATTATGTGGACTACCGCAACCGTCGCGCCGACTATGTAAAGAAATTGTGGGACCTGATTGACTGGCAGGTTGTCGGCGGAAGGCTGGAGGATAAAGAATAGACGGCATCCGCGGGCCCGCTCCCGCGAATCAACGGTTCTTTTCCTTATCGCTCCGGAACGGAATCACTGGCAGATTCCGATGGTTCTTCAAATTTCCCGGCAGGAAATTGCGGAAGCCGTAACGCACGGCCACGGGAGAGGCTACTTTCGCCGAACGGACCTGTATGCGCATCGTGCCGCTGTCCAGCCAAGCCTCTGCCGGATAAAATTGACCGTCGGAGCCTGCCAGTTCAAACCCACAGATGTCTATCCAAGGACTGAAACCTTCACGAGCATTGGCAAACTCGACTTCTACCGTGTCGCCTTTTATTTCCATACCTTTATAATAAGGAGAATCGGCCACGATACCTTTGTAGCCGTAGGTTTTACTCAAGGCTTGATAGGCCAGACGCTCCCCGACCTGCCGCTTGTTGGCCGGATGGATTTGCGGAGCTTCGTAAGGCTTCACGAGGTCGTTGGTGCAGACCATCGCGCTGTTGGGAATAAGCGCCTGGGCATCGAACTGAGCTTCGCGGAGCAGGGCACCGTTGATGCCGTCGGCTTTTCCATCGTAAGCATACGGGGCAATCTCGACATAATAGAAAGGCAGTTCGCCTTCGCCCCAGAGCTCCCGCCAATGGGCAACCATCGTGGCCAGACGGCTGGCATAGGTGTCGGCATGACCCACGTTGCTGCATCCCTGATACCAGGCAAAGCCGCGGATGGTATATTTATGGCATGGATAGAGCAAACCGTTGTACATGATCATCGGTTGCAACATCTCCGTATAGTTTTTATCGCCGGCCTTGCTCAGGTCTTCATCTTCATAGGTTTGTAGAATCCCTTTCGGAAGCCATCCCTCCACGCGCGAGCCTCCCCACGAGCAGTTGATAATCCCCACCGGGACTTGCAGGGTCCGCTGCAGGGCCAAAGCATAATGATATCCGGTGGCGCTGAACCACTGGGCGTTCTCCGGGACGGGAAGTTTCCACGAGCCTTCGGCATATTCCTGCGGGACGAGGGCACCTTTGCGCGCTATCGTGGCCATACGGATGGCCGGATGGTTCGGCGCATCGGCGATGGTGTTATTGGCATCGTCAATCGGGCAATTCCAGAAACCGTTCAGCGGCATTTCCATATTTGATTGGCCGGAGCAGAACCAAACTTCGCCCACCAGGACGTTATGGAGAGTGCGAGGCTCTCCGTCGCCGTCACCTATTATTAATGTATAAGGAGAAAAGCTTGCCGAAGGAGTGGTAATGGAAGTTTGCCAACGACCGTCGCTTCCGGCAAGCGTTGTCCAGCTTCCGTTACTCCAAGACGCCTGAATCGTCACCGTGCTACCCGGTTTGGCTTCGCCCCAAAGGCAAACATCCGTAGCTTGCTGCAAAACCATGTTGTCGCTGATCAAGTCGGGCAATTTCACCTCAGCCTGCATGGCCGAGGCAACGAAAAAGAGAGAGATAGCTAAAAAATGTCTGTTCATCATGATAATAAATTGGTATGTTATTGAAATCCTATCTGTTTGTCAGTCCTGAAGGCTTCGTTCTTCCCATTTTCCACCAACCAGTTCCATCGTGCTCTTGAATCCGGCATCTGCCAACAGCTGGAAACCTTCTTCCCGCCCGTCATTTACCAAGTCCGGATAATGGCAATCGGAATTAACCAGGACAGGGATATGGCGTTCACACAGAGCTTTGAGATACTGCTTATGCGGATATGTTTCCTGCTTCTTGACTAGGTTCTTCGTATTGAGTTCGACCATCAAACCCTTCTCACGGACCAAATCAAAAAGCTCCAGCAAAGGCTTGCGATACCAATCCGCATCAATGGAGAAGCCCGGATAACGCTGGCTATTCATATAAATCTTGTCGATATGCCCTACTATATCGATTCCGCCCGCTTCAACCATCGCCATCGCCGAATCGAAATAACGACGCACCATACGCCGGATGTCACCGCCGAAAGAACTATCGACCGTCCGCTCGAAATCGGAGTAAGCCCCGTCAATACAAGCCATATTCTCTTCCTTCAATACCGGACTCAACGGAAGGAAATGGATAGAACCGATACGATAATCCAACGGAAGATTCTGGAAATAAGGGATAGAAGCATTATAGGTATGGTCAAGATAATCCACCTCCAAACCGACGTAAATCTCTATCTGACCACGGTATTTATCTTTCAAACGAGCTATTTCCGCCAGATATTCATCCATATCCTCACGCGACATATTCCAAAAAGTCTCAAAAGGCAACGGAGAATGAGACGAAAAGCCATAAGCCCGGAAACCACGGGCAAGAGCAAACTTCACAAAATCTTCAGGATAGCTTCTACCATCGCAAAAATTACAATGGCTATGATAATTGCTTAACTGCATATACGAAAGGAATTATTATTTTGCATAGGCAAACTTACTGAATATCGGCGGATAGACAAAAAAGTTTATGCTTTATTTTGGCGGAATAAATAAAATATCTATCTTTGCACCCCGTAAGCGGTTGTGAAGACAACCCTTAGCTTTTTTATTTCTGTTCGTGATGCTAGTTCAGGATGCAAGAAGCTACATTTATTTGATTCATTACATGTAATAAAAAGAAAGATAGAGATGTCTAAAATTTGTCAAATTACCGGAAAGAAAGCAATGGTTGGCAACAACGTTTCGCATTCTAAGAGAAGAACGAAACGTAAGTTTAATGTTAACCTCTTTACAAAGAAGTTCTACTGGGTAGAGCAGGACTGTTGGGTGAGCCTGAGAATATCTGCAGCAGGTTTGCGCACAATTAACAAATTAGGTTTGGATGCAGCTATCAAAAAAGCAGCAGAAAAAGGTTATTTAAACGCTTAATGTTGGAGGACTGAAACGATGGCAAAAAAAGCAAAAGGCAACAGAGTTCAGGTTATTTTGGAATGCACCGAACATAAAGATAGCGGTATGCCGGGTACTTCCCGTTATATCACTACAAAGAACAGAAAGAATACAACTCAGAGATTGGAACTGATGAAATATAATCCAATCTTAAAAAGAATGACTTTACACAAAGAAATTAAATAAGAGGAGATTAAACAATGGCAAAGAAAGCAGTTGCAACATTTAAGAAAGGTGATGGCCGTACTTTCTCGAAAGTTATCAAAATGGTCAAGTCTCCGAAAACGGGCGCATATATCTTCCAGGAAGAAATGATCCCCAATGAAGCAGTAAAAGATTATTTTGCTAAATAAGATTGTGATAATACAAACATGTAAAGAGGCTGCGTCGTTATCGCGACGCGGCCTCTCTTGTTTTATATAGCCAAGTAGCGATTCCGTAAAACGATGAAATACCTACCTCAAACCATAGGAATAGGGAGACGAAAACACATATTTACCATCTGTAAAGATACATCCCAATAGAAAAACTGATAAAAGAGGCACATTTTTCCTCAGAATGCTTGCGTATTCAAAAATAATGCCTACCTTTGCACCGCAATTGAGAAATAAAGAAACTCAAAAGCAAAACATCGGGGTGTAGCGCAGTCCGGTTAGCGCACCTGCTTTGGGAGCAGGGGGTCCCAAGTTCGAATCTTGGTACCCCGACA
>CALVFH010000136.1 GCA_944326775.1 uncultured Parabacteroides sp. | reverse complement strand
TAAGTCAGATCTATGGCTGCAAATGTAACGATTGGAAAGATTATAACGATGGATTTCGAAGCACTTGTTGTCCCAAATATTCACGCTTGTTGTCCCAAAAATTCACGCACGGCCGTAAGCGGCTTGCCTTCAGATGTTTATAAAATAGTATTTCCAAGGTCTTTTCGGACGCTCTTCCGGAACTCATCCGGCCTTACGCCGAATTTCAGGAAGAACTGCGTGTAGAAAGCGAGTTGTGCCAAGGCCTGCTCCAGCCTGTCGCGCAAGGCAAAGTTCTCTTCAATCTATCTTCTTCATTAAATCAAGGGCAGTTTGAGAAAGAAAACGGCCTTACAAAGAATTCAATTCGGCGTTGAATTCGTATCTTTGGCCTTGAAAACAAACCAAGTTCCGTTATGAGTAAGAAATTGAGTCAGACAGAACAGGAACTTCATGACCGGATATACGAACTGGAAAGGAAGATAAAGTCCCTGGAAACAGAACTGAAACGTTCAAACATGGCACGTGACGCATACGACTGTATGATAGACCTTGCAGAGAAGAAATATAATATTCCTGTAAGAAAAAACTACGATGCCAAGTAATCAGAAAGTTATCGCAAGGCGGGTGTCGTTATCCCGTACGCCCGCTCTGCCGGTGCTTGGCATATCAGCATAGGGATTGATGCTTAGAAGGAGAAGGCATCTTCCTCCTGACTCAGGACACGATCTCAAATTTTGGCTTCGCTGCCGTGTAAATAAAACTGTTTGGAATTCCGGATTAAACAAAAAAGAAAAAGGGATTCCCCGGTGAGAATCCCTCCAAAGATTTTGCATTTTCATAGATAGGTATGGTTATGCAATTTCTTTGCTCTATCATAGCTAAGGTACTTACTATTCGTTTTTATTTTCTGCAAAGGAAATACTTGTTTCGCATAAATGCAAATATTTTTCAAGTTATTTTTCCATTTATGTTGTATAACATAAGTATAACCGCCTTGCTATGATTTTACGCCATTGAACTATTCACAAATTCCTTCGGTGTACACCCTACTTGCTTCTTGAAAAAGCGTAAAAAGTGTTGCGGATATTGGAAGCCCAGCATATCGGCAACTTGTTTGGTGTTGAGGTTGGAATCAAGCAGGGCGCTTTTTGCCACCTCCGCTATTTTTAGCTGAACGTATTCTTGCGCTGTCTTACCTGTTTCAGACTTTACCAGGTCTCCAAAATAGTTTGGCGAAAGACAAACCTTGTCGGCAAAATATTTCACGGTAGGCAATCCGTGTAATTTCGCCATACCCGAATCCCAATACCCGTTCAACAACTGCTCGAAACGGACAAGAACATCCGTGTTCAGTTCTTCGCGGGTGACAAACTGGCGTTCATAAAACCTCATGCAATAGTTGAGCAACACCTCGATATTCGAGATAATCAACGGTTTGGAAAACTTATCAATGGGATGTTCCAGCTCACGGGTTATCTTGTCCATATAATCTTGCAGTATAATCCGTTCATCGACAGACAAATGAAGGGCTTCGTTGGAGGCATACGAGAAGAACGAGTATTGCTTCATCTTCTGCGCCAGCGGTGTGCGATGCAGGAAATCCGGATGGAACAGCAAACCGATAGCTTCCGGCGTCGGGCCGTCTTCCGTACGGTGGATACCTACAGTCTGACCCGGAGCAAAGCTGACCACGGTTTCATCGTCGAAATCATAGACTGTCTTGCCATAATTGATAATACACCCGGTTGTCTTTTTCAGAAACAACGCGTAAAAACCAAACGTCATCTTATGCGTAGGCTGGTTGTCCGAGCGGTTAAAATGCACAACGCTCACCAATGGATGTTTGGTTCGGAAACCGAAATAGCGATTATATTGCTCGATCGTATCTGCTTTGATTATTTCCATACTGCTTTGTTATTTCTTTTGCAAATATATCCCTTTTCTTAATAATTTGGATGAACAATGACTGCAAAAGCGTAATTCTGGTACTTTTACCGTAATCAGGGTACTTCTGCCCCAAATGCAGGTACCAATAATATAAATAAGAGCCACTACTTTTGCTACAGACAAAATTACTGAGTGGTTTACTTCTCTTGCACGAACGCCACCAAAGGTATTATTGAATAAAATGATAAGCAAAATGAAACAATTACAATTTATAATTATGATAGCAGCAATGATGCAGTTATTTTCTTGCAGTCCAACAGATAGTGTTGCGAATAATCTTCCTACAGATAATTTGAATGAAAATTTGGATAGCAACACTGTATTTCCTCATCATTCACCGCTTGGCAAAGGCGTGGGGGCTTGTCCAGGACGTGTAGTATGGACGTGGGACAGGAAATCTGTTGATTGGGACGGAGAAGGTTATTGGTGGGAACTCGACCACTTCGACGAAGCATCTATCCAGCAACTCACGGATGACGGTATCGCCCGACTGGCAAACGCAACCGATGCAAAGACCGGATGGCAAGCCCTTTTTTCCTATAACAATCAGACACGGGGCAGAAGCGGCGGTTATCAGCCGGGGCAGAAGATTGCCATCAAGGCGAACATCAACGGAGCAGCGGAATATGATGATGATCCGCACGGACGCTCGCACGACAGCTATACCAATCCAGTTGTCTTGAAATGTCTGTTGGTGTCCCTGGTAAAGGAAGCCGGAATAGCCCCACAGGATATTACCGTTTATGATGTAACTCGTATATTCCCGGACTATATGCAGGAACTTTGCCAAACGGGTATCACGAAAGGGGTGAAGTTCATTGACCGCACTAACGGTGTACCGGACACAAATGCCCCGATTGTCTGGTCTGCCCATAAAAGCAGCGTTGCAAACTACCTGCCTACCTGTGTGACCGAAGCCGACTATCTCATCAACCTGGCCAACCTGAAAGGACACAATTACGGCATTACGCTATGCGCCAAGAATCATTTCGGCTCCTTCATCAACGACTGGCGGATGCGCGCGCCACAACAGGCCGGATTGCACAGTAACCTGACACAACGCAAAATGAACGTCTATTCAGTGCTGGTCGATTTGATGGGAAACTACCAGCTTGGCGCAAAGACAATGCTTTATATGTTTGATGCACTGATTTGCCCGTCGGAAAACACCGTAGCCATTTCGCCCGAAAACTCCATCTGGCAACAACCTCCGTTTAACGGCGATTACACATGCAGCCTGTTCTTTTCGCAAGACCCTGTAGCCATAGACGGTGTAGGTGCGGATTTCCTGATGAACGAACCGACGTGTACGTCCCTAAATAGTGCCTTGCGGGACAATGCGACAGTGGAAAATTACCTGCACGAAGCCGCCCTTGTGTCCGACCCTCCTTCAAAAACACAATACTTGAATGGTAATGGCCAACCCATTGAAAACCTTGGCGTACATGAACATTGGAACAATGTACAGGAAAAGAAGTACAGTCGTAACTTCGGAAAGCCGGAAGGCATTGAACTGATATTAGTAGATAATAATGGAAACAATGAATAATCGCATACGCCGTCGCTTTCCGAATAAAAGCGTAATTCTGGTACTTCTATCCTAAATAGAGGTACAAGCATTACAAATAGGAGGTGCTACTTTTGTAATAGAATTAAAATCAGAGACAACAATGAAACTTTCAGTATTTATAATTTTCATATCAGGATTGTTGGCTATAAATACCACCATTTTTGCACAGACAAATAAAATAAATAGCTATATGGAAAAATTAAATTTAGTACAGGATTGGGACAAGACGTTCCCTCAAAGCGACAAGGTAAATCACGACAAAGTGACTTTCTGCAACCGCTATGGTATTACGCTGGCGGCAGATATCTACATTCCTAAAAATGCGACAGGAAAATTGCCCGCCATAGCCGTTTGTGGCCCATTTGGAGCCGTTAAGGAACAGGCTGCCGGTTTTTATGCGCAAACATTGGCAGAGAGGGGCTACCTGACAATCGCTTTCGACCCTTCGTTTACGGGGGAAAGCGGAGGACATCCACGTTACGTGGCATCACCCGACATCAATACGGAAGATTTCTGCGCCGCAGTTGATTTCCTTGCCACGAACGAAAAAGTGGATGCGGAACGTATCGGGATAGTAGGTATTTGCGGTTGGGGCGGCATGGCTGTCAATGCGGCAGCCATCGACACACGGATCAAGGCAACCGTCGCCTCTACGATGTATGACATGAGCCGCGTCAATGCCAACGGTTATTTTGATGCCATGGACGCAAATGCCCGCTATGAATTGAAAAAACAGCTTAACGCACAACGCACCGAGGATTTCCGGAATGGCAGTTATGCGCTGGCAGGAGGCGTCTCAGACAGCATTCCGGATGATGCACCTCAGTTTGTGAAAGATTACTACGCTTACTATAAGACCTCACGCGGCTATCATAAGCGTTCTTTGAACTCCAACGGAGGATGGAACAAGACTTCTTCCTTGTCATTCATCAACATGCCCATTTTGTCGTATGCCGGAGAAATACGCAGTGCCGTATTGCTGGTACATGGCGAGAAAGCCCACTCCCGCTATTTCAGTGAAGACACCTATAAGAAGTTATCGGGTGACAATAAAAAGTTGATAATAGTGCCAGATGCCAACCATACCGACCTTTATGACAATCCGGACAAAATACCTTTTGACCAGATTGAAGCCTTCTTCGGCACCTATCTGAAATAAACAATTTGATAAGCCGAATAAGTGAAAATTTGGATGACAATGATAGTGCCCCATCATTCACCTCCCGGCAAAGGTACAGAGGCTTGATGTAGCTGATAAATCTTTGGAAGGATCCTCAAAAGAGAATTCCTCCAAAGATTTTGCATGAGAAAATTCCATATAATTTCCTGCCAATCTGTCACCACCCCGCTCCACTTTTTTCTCCATTTTCCGAAAAATTCCACCGTTTTTTGCCCTCTTTTCCCACCTCTTGAAAAAACGATTTAGATGAGTACGCCGGGAGATCTAAATGAGTGTGCGGGGTCTTCTAAATGAGTTGGGACACTCTTTTAGAAGTCTCGTTGAGGTGATGCAGAAGTTTTTTTCAACACTTCGTATTTGGGGAGAAAAAAGAACGGTAAGAAGAGAGAAATAGCGATTTTTATGGCGATTTTCAGGCCAAATAGCCCCAAAACGGCCGAAAATCCCAATCGGATTTTCGATATGTAAACTGCAAAAGATAAAAGATTTATTCGATTTTAAAGCTCTCGAGAAGGCGATATTTTCAAACTTTCAAACCGACAGGTAAAAATAATCGATTCTCGCGAAGTTAAACTGTCAGGATGGCAGTAGCCCTGTTTTTGCAATCCTGTTGCAAATATCCGAAAAAGAACTTTCCTATTGTTATTTTTAGAAGATAATGACGTACCTTTGTAACCGTTATGAGAAAAGAAAAAATTGCAATATACATCAGTTTGATTGCCAGTTTCCTGCTGCTGCTCTCTGTGATCGTTCCGCATCACCACCATGCAGACGGAATGCCGTGCTATCACTGGTTGAGCGAAACGACTTCTCATATTCCCGATACAACGCATGATTGCGGATGCCTCGGACACAATCAGGCGCTCTTTTCTTCTATTGAACAGCATTCGGTAGGGAATCAATATCCGATTTTATTCTTCCTGCCGTCTATACCGATTCCTTCTTTTGAGAATCTCACCTTACCTCTGCCTTTCGATTCAACACAAATATTCTACATAGAGTCGCTACACGACATCTGGATAACCAAAGCAAGCGGTCGTCGTGCACCTCCGGCAACCGATTACATTATTTAAATACAGGTTTTAAAGACATCGCTTTATTTAAAACTTGCATACCTTATTACTATTTTCTTAGAATCTAAAAACTTTTTACATCCAACGATATGAAAAAGATATATCTGTCGTGGGTACTTTTGGTGTACCTACTCGCCGGTTGTGCAGGCAACACTACCACACATGAACACGATCATGAACACGAATCCCATGAACTGTCCGAACATGAGCATAGCGAACATGAA
>CALVFH010000135.1 GCA_944326775.1 uncultured Parabacteroides sp. | reverse complement strand
ACGCGGTGGGCGGTGTGCTGTGGTTCGGGGTTGATGATGCCGATATGGCGGTATTCACTCCGATTTATTGCTCTACGATGGCTTCGCCTGAATGTTACCGGGTGGGCAACGGTGATATGATGACGTTCTCGTGGACTTCAGCGTTTTGGATTCACAACTGGGTTGCCAACATGGCCTATCATAAGTATAGCTTCATGATTCAGGATATCCGCAAGGTTCAGCAAGAGCTGGAAGGCAATTATAAAGCCGTTCTACCGGCAATAGACCAGGCTGCTTCTGAAATGTATGCCCGGAATCCGGAAGAGGCTCGAAAATTCCTGACTTGGTTCAGTACCTCTACGGCCGACGAGGCTACGGCTCGCTGGAAGAAACTGGGCGAATATTTGATGGTGAAATACATGGATGGTAATGTGAAGAAAGAAGTGGACGGTCATTTCATGGATAACGGCTATGGCCTCTCCGCCATGCCTGATTTCCCCGGCTATGACGAAGCTTATTACCGGAGCATTGTAGAGAGTGCCGGCGAAAGGCTGAAGGTAAAGAAATAAGAGTTTGAGAGTGATGTTTGCAGCAATGCAAATGTTAGGAAGCCCTTCGGAGAATGCTTGCGTCGGTGCAAGTCGTCTCTGAAGGGCTTTTTTCTAAAGACAAAGCTCGGCTACGGTTGCCCGAGTCTCTTTAATCAAATCTTGGGGAGCGAGTTTTACCTGCAAACCCCGTTGTCCGGCACTGACATAGATGTAGTCGTAATCCTCCGCCGTTTCGTGGATATACGTGGGAAAATGTTTCTTCATGCCGATGGGGGAGCAGCCACCCCGAATGTAGCCGGTGAGGGGTAGCAATTCTTTTACGTGAATCATCTGGCAGCTTTTATTCCCGGAAACCTTGGCTGCTTTCTTCAAATCGACTTCGTTGGCGCCGGGAATGACGCAAACGAAATACCCTGATTTATCACCTTGTAATACTAGTGTCTTGAAAACCTGGGCAATGTCTTCGCCTAATTGTGCAGCCACATGGACGGCACTCAAATCGTTTTCATCTACTTCGTAAGGCACGAGTTCATAAGGCACCTTGGCTTTGTCGAGCAGGCGTGCCACGTTGGTCTTGTTGATTTTTGCTTTCATTGTTCTGAAACTATGTTTTTCATCGAGAGTTGTACCCTTTTGCGGGCTTTGTCGATGCTCAATACTTTTACATTCACTTGTTGGTGGATTACGACGATCTCTGAAGGGTCGGAAACGAAGCGGTCGGCCAGTTCGGAGATATGGACCAGCCCGTTTTCCTTGATGCCGACATCTACGAAACAGCCGAATTTGGTGATGTTCGTCACGATGCCCGGAAGAATCTGTCCTTCGTGCAGGTCGTCGATGCTCTTGACGGTCGGATCGAAGGCGAAGACCTGGATGCGTTGTCGCGGGTCGCGCCCCGGTTTGTCCAACTCCTGCATAATGTCGAGGAGGGTGGGCATTCCGACAGAATCGGAGAGATAATTCTCTAAATGGAGTGCTTTCTTCTTCTCTTTATCCTGAATCAGTTCTGCTACGGAGCAGTGCAGGTCTTTTGCCATTTGCTCGACCAGCGGATAGCGCTCCGGATGCACGGCGGAATTATCTAAAGGATTGTCGCCGTCGGCAATGCGGAGGAAGCCGGCCGATTGTTCAAAGGCTTTGGCTCCCATGCGGGGAACCTGGAGCAGTTCACGCCGTGAGTGGAAGGGACCGTGGGCCGTGCGGTAATCGACAATGTTTTGCGCCAGGGCTGGGCCTAGTCCGGAGACATATGTCAGCAGGTGTTTGCTGGCCGTATTCACATCGACACCTACCAGATTCACGCAGCTTTCCACCGTCTGGTCAAGGCTTTTCTTCAGAGCCGTCTGATCGACATCGTGTTGGTATTGCCCGACGCCGATACTCTTGGGGTCTATCTTCACCAGCTCGGCAAGCGGGTCCATTAAACGGCGGCCGATGCTGACTGCCCCGCGGACGGTTACATCATAGTCGGGAAACTCTTCGCGAGCCAATTTGGAGGCTGAATAGATAGATGCGCCGTTCTCGCTGACCACGAATACTTGAATCTTTCGGTCGTAGCGGATATTCGTGATGAAATCTTCTGTCTCCCGGCTGGCTGTGCCGTTGCCGATTGCAATGGCTTCGATATGGTACATGCTGACCAGTTGGGCGATTTTGGCTGCAGCTTTTCCTTTTTCATTGCGGGGAGGATGGGGAAAGATGGCTTCGTTGTGGAGCAAGTTCCCTTGGGCATCCAGACAGACGACTTTGCATCCGGTTCGGAAGCCGGGGTCTATGCCCAGCACTCGTTTTTGTCCCAATGGCGGGGCCAGAAGCAGCTGACGCAGATTTCCGGCAAACACACGGATGGCTTCTTCGTCGGCCTTCGTTTTGCTTTCGCGGGCAAATTCCGTTTCGATGCCTGGCTTGAGCAACCGTTTCAACGCGTCGCTCAGGGCAAGGGATACCTGCTCGGAACTTTTTCCCGAACCGCGGACGAATCTCTTTTCTAACTGTTGCAGGCATTCTTCCATATCGGGTGTGATATTCACGCGGAGGATACCTTCCGCTTCACCTCGGCGCAACGCCAACAGCCGGTGCGAGGAACAGCGGCGGAGCGGTTCGCTGAAGTCGAAGTAGTCTTGATATTTGGCTCCGTCGCTTTCTTTTCCTTTGACGACTTTCGAACTGATGATAGCCGTCTGGCTGAAAATCCGGCGGATGATGTGGCGTGCACCTTCGTGTTCGTTGATCCATTCGGCGATAATATCGCGGGCGCCCTGCAAGGCCTCGGCTGCGGAGGGTACATCTTCCTTGAGAAAACGCCGGGCTCTACCTTCCGGGTCTTTCTCATTTTGGGCCATTAGGATTTTGGCCAGCGGTTCCAGACCTTTGCGCCGTGCGATCTCGGCTCGGGTGGTCCGTTTGGGCTTATAGGGGAGATAGAGGTCTTCCAGTTCCGTATTGTCCCATGTCTGTTCGATGCGGGAACGCAAATCTTCCGTCAGCTTCCCTTGTTCGTCGATTGAAGCCAGGATTGTTTCCTTGCGTTTGGATAATTCGGTCAGGCGTTCGAGCTGTTGCTGGATGGCAGCCACCTGGACTTCATTTAGTCCGCCGGTCCGTTCTTTGCGGTAGCGGCTGATAAAAGGAATTGTAGCTCCGCCGTTTAGTAGCCCGATAGTATGAGTTACTTGCCCTTTAGGGATTTGCAATATCTGGGCGATGATGGCCGGAAACTGAGCTTCCTGTTCTTTCTTGTCTTCCATGCTGTTTTATTTCTGGAGAATTGAGTGGCAAATATACAAATTATTTCCACAAGGAAAGAATCGTTTTATAGCGGTAAGACTTGAGCTCCCATCCGCTTTATCTCGCTTTCCTGATGGGTCGTAAAGAGTATGGTCTGGCCTCCGTTCCGCTGCCATTCTTTCATCCGTTCGATAATCCGCTGGCAGAGTTCGGCATCGAGGCCTCGGAAAGGTTCGTCCATCAGCAGGAGAGGCGCCGGAAATGCCAAGGCCCGCGCCAAGGCTGCCCGTTGCTGCTGGCCATAGCTCAATGCGCTCGGGACATGACCGGTGAAAGCTTTCATTTCCAAAGATTGCAGAAGCGCGGCGGCTATCTGCCGGGCTTTCTTTTCGGGAAAAAGGGAAGCCAACGGGAGAGCCACGTTGTCGAGCGTTGAAAGATGGGGCAGCAGTTCCGGCTCCTGAAATACAACGGAAATGCGGTCGGGACAATTTCGGAGGGTTCCCTGCGTGGGGCGATAGGTCCCATCGATTAGCCGGAGACAAGTTGTTTTCCCCTTTCCGGAAGGAGCAACGAGGGCATAGGTCTGGTTCGGGAGCAGCTCAAAAGAAATCGGGCGGACTCCGAAATGATAGCCGATTCCTTCCAGCCGGACGGGCAAGCGAAGACGGGTTTCTTGCTGAACGCCGCTCTCCTTTTTGGGAAAGCGGATAGCCGGTTGCCAGGCGGCCAGATGTTGGATAAGTCTGTCCGAAAGCCAGCTGAGCAGAATCGCCACTCCGGTCCATGCCAAAAGCTGCGGGATATCAATAAATAGTTGTGCCCGCTTCATCGCGCCTCCAATCCCTGCCGTGCATTGCGCCAGCACCTCGCCCATGATAATGGCCCGCCATCCGAAGCCCATCGCGGATGATAACCCACTGAAGAAATAGGGTTTAATCTGTGGATAATAAATCTGGGTGAGCCGATTGTATCCGGACAAATGAAACAATCGTGCCATCTGGTTGTATCCCGGCCGGAAATGCTGGAACGCCTGCGACAAGTTTTCCGTAAGGAGCGGAAACATCGTCAGGAAAGCAATCAGGAGGGGAATGCCTTCGGGATGGATGAAGATAAGCGCAATCAGGATAAACGAAATCACCGGAATGGAGCGCATCAATCCCAACCAGGGGCGGAAAAGCGCAGATACCCAGGCATGACGGGCCATAAGCCAAGCTACCACCATCGCGGAGAGGAGCGAAAGAACCAGTCCGGATAAAGTCCTAAGGCAGGTAATCCCGATGCTGTAATAGAATTCTTCCGTGCCAAGGAGACGGACAATCGAGCCGGCCAACCGGGGAATGCCGGGAATGAGTTCCGGCTTGTCTATCTGCCAGGCTATCGTTTGCCAGGCCAGCAGCAACAGCGCGATGGAAAGAACGGTATAGACGCGGGTCTTCATGGCTTGCCTGCATTAAAAAATGAAGCCTCGGGCAGCTTGTCGCCCAGGGCGAGGGGTTCTTCCTTTTGAATCAGTTCGAGGAAAGAAATCGTTTCTTCCTGAATAGCTGCTGCCGGGCGGTAGTTGACGCCGCAGCGCCGGATGGATTCCGCAGTCAGCATTCCGGGAGCGAATACCCCGGCTCTCTCCAGGCAATCGATGGTTTCTTGCGAAAAAAGGTTGGCATAACGGCAACTTTGCTGCAGCAGGGAGTCGAGCGTTTCCCGATAGGGCTCCAACGAGGGGTGGCAGATGATGGCCGTCTGGGGAAATCCGCCAACCGCCTGTCCTTCCGGCCGGTTCAGGTCTTTCAGGATTTGAAGCGTGCTGTCCCGGCGGAGCGCCACGGAAAGGAACGGCTCGCTCAGGACGGCGGTCCCGGCTTTTTGCATCAGCAACGCCTGGAGCAGCTCCCCGGCGGTCCCGAAGGTATAGTTGAAGGCTTCTTTTTCAAGGTCTCCCAGGGCTTTTCTGGCTAAAATATCGGGGGTTGTCCCGCGACCGAAAAGGTAGATGGGCCGCACGCTGTTTTCCCGGCCGACCAAATAAAGCGTTCCCCACAAGGGGCATCCCAGCAGCGGGTATTCCATACCTTTATTATATAGATTGGCGGCGGAAATCATCGGCAGGACGGCCAGATCTGCTTCGTTCCGCACCAGGAGGGCTTGCATCTGTTCCGGCGAGTCCACCCATTGCAGGCGGCAGGTATCTTCGCCGACGATTGGCGGATTCTCAATCCATTCGGCAAATGCCAGGGCGGAGGGGCCCCGCAAGACGGCCACATGTAGCGTATGGCTTTCGTCCCGGGAAGACGTGCACGAACAGAGTAACGCAATCAAAAATAACGAGATGTATTTCATAAACTGGGAAAACGACGGGCAAATGTCGGAATTCTTTGATTCGATACCAAATGCCGCAAGATTTGGTTTAGACAAATATTGTTAACACGGTTTTTCGGCTTGACGCTTTAAAACAGCGTTTTCGGCCCTTTCGTAACGTTACGAAAAGTCTTGAAATGATTTTCCGAAATTTTCGTAACGTTACGAAAAGCTCAAAAATGATTTTTGGAGATTTCGTAAGGTTACGAAAAGGCAAAAAATGATTTTTGAAGATTTCGTAAGGTTACGAAAAGGCAAAAAATGATTTTTGGAGATTTCGTAAGGTTACGGAAAGGCAAAAAATGATTTTTGGAGATTTCGTAAGGTTACGGAAAGGCAAAAAATGATTTTTCAAGATTTCGTAAGGCTACGAAAA
>CALVFH010000134.1 GCA_944326775.1 uncultured Parabacteroides sp. | reverse complement strand
GATTGATTTAGTTTCACTTTTGCAAACATAGTGAAAAATATGTTACGAAAGAACCTTTTTCCATACTTTTTTGGCATAAATTTTTCAGAGGGGAGCTATTTGCGCATGGAAATTCCTTCAGCGGATTCCGCTGAACCTGTCGCCGACTTGAAATTCCTTCAGCGAATTCCGCTGGACCTGTTTCAACCTTGAAATTCCTTCAGCGGATTCCGCTGGACCTGTTTCAACTTTGAAATTCCTTCAGCGGATTTCGCTGGACCTGTCGCCGGCTTGAAATTCCTTCAGCGGATTCCGCTGAACCTGTCGCCGACTTGAAATTCCTTCCGCGGATTCCGCTGGACCTGTCTCAACCTTGAAATTCTATTCCGCCGCCTTCACCTCGTTCACCAAAGGCTTGCCATCCACATAATCGCGAATGTTCTGGAGCGTCGTATGCGCGATATTGCGCATCGCCTCTTGCGTGAAGAAAGCCTGGTGGGAAGTGATGATCACGTTGGGGAAAGAAAGCAGGCGCGCCAGGGTGTCGTCGTCGATAATCTTGTCGGACTTGTCTTCGTAAAAATAATCGCCCTCTTCCTCATAGACGTCGAGGCCCGCCGAGCCGATTTTCTTGTTCTTCAGCCCTTCGATAAGCTCTTCCGTATGTATCAGCTGTCCGCGCCCGGTGTTGATAATCATCACGCCGTCCTTCATCTTGCCAATCGCCTCGCGGTTGATGATATAACGGGTTTCTTCAGTCAGGGGGCAATGGAGGGAGATGATGTCCGAGCCGTGATAAAGCTCGTCGAGCGTGACGTAGCGGAAACCTTCCGTACGCGCCAGGTCCTCGTTCGGATAGAGGTCGTAGGCAAGGATATTCATGCCGAAACCCTTCAGGATATGAATGAGGATACGCGCGATTTTCCCGGTTCCGATGACGCCGACCGTCTTGCCGTGCATGTCGAAGCCCATCAGGCCGTGGAGGGAGAAATTGCCGTCGCGTGTACGCCAGCTGGCTCTCGGAATCTTGCGGTTGAGCGAAAGCATCAGGGCGACGGTATATTCCGCCACGGCATAAGGTGAATAGGCGGGGACGCGCACCACCCGCACGCCGTATTTCCGGGCGGCGGCCAGATCGACGTTGTTGAAACCGGCGCAGCGGAGGGCGAGCAGCTTCACGCCGTTTTCCGCGAGGCCGCGCAAGACTTCTTCGTCGGCCGTATCGTTCACGAAGATGCAGGCTGCCTGGGCTTTTTGCGTGGCGACCACCGAATCGGGGTTCAAATGCCCCTTGTAATACTTACACTCGAAGCCGAAGGCCTCGTTGGCCTGGTTGAACGAAGCCTCGTCGTAAGGTTTCGTCCCGAAAAAAGCAATTCTTGTCATATCTATCTAATTAAGTGAGTTTTTCCTACGGGAATCCTGTCTTTCCTAAAAACAATTATCCGAAGAAAAGGTTTCGGCAGGGCGTGCGCCGGGCAGAAATCTGTAATATGTGTACTCAAATCCGTAATTCAGATAAACCCCGGCCTGGAAAATAGGGTTAATTTTGTCCTGACAAAATAAAAGAACAAAGCATGATGAAACCTTATATTATTTCGCACATGATGGAATCGGTCGATGGCCGTATCGACTGCGATATGACGGAGCAGATAGACCCCAGCAACTCGTATTACGAGACGCTCGACCGGCTGGACTGCCCTTCGATGCTGATGGGGCGGACGACGATGCAGATGCACTATGCCGACCCGCAACCCTTTGTCGCGCCCGACCGGACGCCCCTCGGAAAGACGGCATCCTACCGCGCCGAAGAGGCGCGTGGCTATCTCGTGGCTATCGATTCGTACGGCAAACTCCGCTGGCCGTCAAACCACTTCGACGGACTCCCGCTCCTCGTCGTGGTCTGCGAAAAATGCCCGAAAGCCTATGTCGATAAGCTGACGGAACAAAAAATCTCTTGGATTGCCACAGGCGCGGAACGGATCGACCTGCCGCAGGCGATGGACGGCCTCGCTCGGGAGTTCGGAGTACAAAGGCTGGCGGTAACAGGCGGCGGACATATCAACGGGGCGTTCCTGGCAGCGGGCTTGCTCGACGAAATCAGTATCCTGATCGGACCGGGCATTGACGGACGCAAAGGGATGACGGCGGCATTCGACGGCATCGACGAACCTGCCCGACCCGCCACGCTGCTACGGCTCGAAAGCCTGGAAAAGGTGAACGAAGGAACGGTCTGGCTCAGATATTCCTTTAAATAAATGCTTTTACCTGAATATCCGATCACATCTAAAATTTTCCACCATGAATATCTCGAAATTTATTTTATGTTTGACATTATCAACATTTAGCATTCCAATGATTATGGCACAAGAAAAAATTACGCAGACCGCAGGTCGCGCACAACTGGGTGAATTCGCACCCAAATTTGCAGAACTCAACGACGACGTCTTGTTTGGCGAAGTCTGGAACCGCCCGGGCCTCAGCCCCCACGACCGTAGTATGATTACCATCGCGACGCTGGTGGGCAAAGGGATTATTGATTCTTCACTGACCCACCATCTGAATTTTGCCAAGAGCAACGGGGTGACACGCACGGAGATTTCCGAAATCCTCACGCATATTGCTTTTTATGCCGGATGGCCTAACGCTTGGGGGGCTTTCCGCCTGGCAAAAGAGGTCTGGAACGACGAGGCTACGGCCGACGACAAAGGGAAAGCTGCCTTCCAGCGCGAGATGATCTTCCCCATCGGGGAACCGAACTCGGCCTATGCGCAGTACTTTATCGGAAACAGTTACCTGGCTCCTATCTCGAAGGAGCAGATTCCTTTCGCAAACGTAACCTTCGAACCGGGTTGCCGCAACAACTGGCATATCCACCACGCCACCAAGGGAGGCGGACAGATGCTGGTTTGCGTGGCCGGACGGGGCTGGTACCAGGAAGAAGGCAAACCTGCCGTGCAGATGCTTCCGGGCGATGTCATCCACATCCCGGCCAACGTCAAACACTGGCACGGAGCGGCGGCCGACAGTTGGTTTGCCCATTTGGCCTTTGAAGTGCCGGGCGAGAACGCGTCGAACGAATGGCTCGAGCCTGTAACCGACGAGGAATATGGCAAACTGGAAAACAAATAATAAAATCTACACACAGGCTTACTGAAAAATGGATCGGGCGCGCTATTCCTGTAGTGCGCCCGAAAATGTTTGCAGATTTCCCTCGAATTTCCGTACCTTTGTTCGCAACGTAAAAATAAATATCATGCCAAGAAGAAAAATCAACAACTGGCGGCCCGTCAAAGGACAGCCTCTGACAGAGCTGGATAAAAAAATACTCTATATCCAGAACAAAGGACATCTCGTCCCGAGAAGAGAATTGATCAAGACTCCGGAACAAATCGAGGGAATCCGCCGCAGTGGTGTAGTCAATACTGGCGTGCTCGATTTAATCGAAAAAGAGATCCATGAAGGGATGAGCACTGCGGAAATCGACAAGCTGGTGTATGATTATACCATTTCGCATGGCGCAATCCCGGCTCCGCTCAATTACGAGGGTTTTCCCAAGAGCGTCTGCACGTCAATCAACGAGGTGGTGTGCCACGGCATTCCCAGCGAGAAGGAAATCCTCCGCGACGGGGATATTATTAATGTAGATGTTTCGACCATCCTCGACGGCTACTATTCCGATGCTTCGCGGATGTTTATGATTGGCAATGTTTCGCCGGAGAAACGCCGCTTGGTGGAAGTTACCAAGGAATGCCTGGAAATCGGCATGGAAGCAGCCAAACCTTTCGGTTTTGTAGGGGATATCGGACATGCTATCCAGAAACATGCAGAGAAGAACGGCTATTCCGTCGTGCGCGACCTTTGCGGACATGGGGTGGGACTGGAATTCCACGAAGAACCGGAGGTTACCCACTTCGGACGGAAAGGAACGGGTATGCTGCTGGTTCCCGGCATGGTATTTACCATTGAACCGATGATCAACATGGGCCGCTATGATGTGTATATCGATGCCGACGACGGCTGGACCGTGCTGACCGACGATGGCCTGCCTTCCGCCCAGTGGGAACATACGTTCGTCATGACGGAATCAGGACTGGAAACGCTAACTTACTAATACACTCATAACATGACCAAGAAAAAAACGATTTTCCTGACCGGCGCCACAGGGACCATGGGACGAGCCGGATTGGAAGAGCTTGCCCAACGGCTCGACCGTTTCAACATCGTTCTTTTGGCCCGTCCAAGCGAAGTGAACAAAAAGAAACTGGCGGCCTATGAGAAAATGAAGGGGGTGCGCATCGTCTGGGGCGACCTGACTTCCTACGAAGATGTGCTGAACGGAGTAACGGGAGCAGATTACGTGCTGCATGTTGGTGGGATGGTCTCCCCGGCGGCAGACTATTATCCGCAGAAAACACGGAAAGTGAATATCGCGGCAGCCCAGCATATCGTGAAAGCTATCCTGGCGCAACCCAATGCGGATGAGATTAAAGCCGTATATATCGGCTCTGTCGCGCAGACGGGACATCGCGCCGCTCCTATCCACTGGGGACGGACGGGAGATCCAATCAACATCAGCATCTATGACCACTATGCTATTTCCAAGACCGTTGCGGAACGGATATTCGTGGAATCCGGAATCAAACATTGGGCGTGCCTCCGCCAGACGGGCATCCTCTGTCCGGAGCTGTTGTTCAAAGGTTCGGACCCGATTACGTTCCATGTGCCTCTAAAGGGTGTGCTGGAATGGGCCACGGCTCAAGATTCCGGGCGCTTGTTGGCCAATGTTTGCGAGGCCGACGTACCTGATTCGTTCTGGAACAATTTCTATAACATCAGCAGCGGTCCTTCCTACCGGATGACCAATTATGAATTCGAATGCAAACTGCTGAAAGCCCTCTCCTGCCCGCCTCCTGAGAAGATATTCGAACCGAAATGGTTTGCCACCGGAAATTTCCATGGGCACTGGTACACCGACTCGGACAAGTTGGAAGATATTCTCCATTTCCGCAGCAACCAGACGTGCGAAGAGTACTTTCATTGGATGGCACAGCAAACGCCGTGGTATTTCCATCTGGCTCCGCTTGCTCCGGCATTCCTCATCAAGATGGCGATGAAAAAGATTGCCTCGACACCCGTCATGGGAACGCTGGACTGGCTGAAAACCCGCGAGCCCAACCGCATCGCCGCCTATTTCCATTCGTATGAAGATTGGGAAGCTCTTCCCGAGCGTTGGGAAGACTGGGATTTGTCCCGTCCTTCCGATACGCCGACCTATTTAGACCACGGATACGACGAAACGAAGCCGGAAAGCGAGCTCGACTTGGAAGATATGCGTCAGGCAGCCTCTTTCCGAGGCGGGGAATGCCTCTCAGACCACATGACACCGGGCGACCTGGCCACGAAACTCCAATGGAAGTGCCAGTTCGGACATGAATTCGAGGCTTCGCCGGCCCTCATCCTGAAAGGAGGCCACTGGTGTCCCGAATGCCTGCCTACTCCCTGGAATTACGACGAAATCGCCCAAGGGAATCCCTTCTTCGCCCAAGTATGGAAACCGCTCCATCCGAGAAATGAGCACCACCGCTATGGCGAGGAAATCTTCGACTGCTTTAGCAAACGCTAACGGTCATCCCGTCCTATCCTCACAAAAAGATCGGGCGCAAACCAGCCGCTGCAACCAGCGACCGTTTGCGCCCGATCTTATTTCTATTCAGAAGAAGACTTCTAATCAAACAAATGGCGGAATTTCGCAAAGATTTTTTCCTTCAGAGAGACATTCGGCTGGAAACTCTCGGCATCCATCAGCTCGCTGATCAGTTTGCGTTCCTTATCCGAGAGTTTTTCAGGGACATACACGCTCACATTCACCAGCAAATCGCCTGTTCCGTAACCATTGACCGACGGAAGACCTTTATTGCGGAGACGGAGCACCTTACCCGGCTGCGTTCCCGGCTCTATCTTCACTTTCGCCTTTCCATCGACCGTCGGGACTTCCACCGTACAGCCCAGCGCGGCTTGCGGGAAGCTCAGAAGCAGGTTATAGATCAAATCGTTCTCGTCGCGGATCAATTCAGCATGCGGCTCCTCCTCGATCAGGACTAACAGGTCGCCGTTAATGCCTCCGTGGCGTGCGGCGTTGCCTTGTCCGCTTACGGAAAGCTGCATTCCGTCGGCCACGCCGGCTGGAATATG
>CALVFH010000133.1 GCA_944326775.1 uncultured Parabacteroides sp. | reverse complement strand
CCCGTTACCGTTACCTTCTTCTGGGTACCATAACCGACGACGACCACTTCATCCAAACTTTCCGAATCTTCACTCAAAGTGACATTAAATTGAGAACGGGAACCGACTGGAATGGTTTGTGTCTTGTAGCCAATATAAGATATTTCGAGTGTTGCATCAGACGAAACTCCTTCTATGATAAATTTACCATCCATGTCGGTAATTGAACCCAACGTAGTTCCTTTTACCAAGACATTCGCTCCGATAATAGGAATACCGGACTGGTCCACTACCGTACCATGTACGGTTTTAGCCTGTTGTGCCATAGCAACAACTGGTTCTACAAGTTCTTCCGCGCCTACGCTAAGCGTTGAAAACGCAGGAAGCATAAGGCATAAGGCTGATAATCGAGCCACTCGCCCCACTGCTAACAAAGGTTGCGACTTGTTTTTCATACTACACATCTTTTTGATATTAGATAAGGAAAAATGCTTTCTCCAAATTTTCCTGCTAAAAATGTAAAACTATCAAATTTTCTCTCTTCTATTTGCTGTCACTCTGCCTTGTGTGTTTCATGTATGTGTTTCATGATAATTCACTTAACTGACTTTTGACAAAAGGTAACAACTTCAGATTGGTTTTTTGAGCATTTCTGCTTCGAATGATGACAAAATTATGTATATATTTTTAATCGAAAACACTTTTTTGTATGTTATAAAACATGTTTTTGCAGTTTCTGCACAAATTTGTGATTAATTCATCAGTTTCATTCGCAAAATAGTCAGAGAATGAGGAGGAAAAATGTAGGAAGGTGTTTCCGAAGAAAACCATTTTGCATGGTAACGACGCGGATAAACGGCTTCGGGGGCAGCCAGCGTATTCCGGCTCTCCGGGAGGGCAGAAAGGCTGGTAACCTCTAATTCATTCTTCGCGGAGACTCCCTGCAGATCCAAAGTAGTCCTCTCTTCATGCCAGGTTGTATTGACAACTTTCAAAATCAGTTCATGATTCAGGGTATCCAACGTGGCCAAAGCTTGCAAGGCGGGAATCTCCTTTAGGGAAACATCGAACAAGGTTTCTCCATCGATGGTACAACAGACGCGATTGCCCTGACAGGCTATCTGCAAATTATACCAACAGTTGTTCTTCACAACCCAACGACGCTCCGCAGCCAACGAATCGCTTACTAAGCCGGAGCGATGGTACAGGCGGCATAAGCCATCCTGGCCGATGACGAAACTGATATAGTCGTTTCCCATATCTGTCCGTCCGTTATGGCGCACTTGCCATTCGATGGAGTTATTGCCTTTTGTCCGGCAAAAACGGGCCGACAAGGTGTAATCGCAGGCAGCCGTATCCCCGAAAAGGATGTGATTCCAGCGATTGGGTACAGGGATTAAATTGCCTTGCTGGATTTCCCAATTTCCACTCAGTATGCGGCCCGCATTCACCGGATGACCATTGAGGCACACCTGCTCCAGTTTATAGCTGTTATCAAACATGTAAATCCCGGCGCGACCAAACGTAACCGTCGGCCGGGCATAGGTTTGCGTTTCGGTCTTCACCACATAATGTCCCCTATTCTCCTGAAAGAGCTTATACATATAATAAGATGGAGAAAGGAGAATACGGGAATGGTCGAAAGCTATGGCGGGAACATATTCGCTCGGATAACGCAGATTGCCCAGCAACGGTGCGTAGGCAATCCGCCGCAAGGATTCCGGATAACGCTCCACCCCCAACAGAAAAGACGCTTCGGCCAGTGCCGCTTCCATCGTCCCGCTCACCGGCCGGCCTACATAACCAAAAGAACCGGCAAAAAGAACTCCTGCCCGGCGCAAATCCAGACGGGGCGCATAGCGTTCCGGATAGGAAAGATAGAAAGACGCTCCGGCATTCAGATGACTGTCCGACCAGTCGCTGCGATTACGTTTAGACACTACCGCATTGCTGATGACGGTTACTTCAGGCCAATGCTCCCGGATTGCCTCTTCGAAAAGGCGGTAGCGTTTCGTATATTCGTGTCCATAATTTTCACTTCCGATTTCGATGTATTTCAGATGGAAAGGTTCCGGATGCCCGTTGGCGGCGCGCAGGGCTCCCCAAGTTGAATCGGCCGGTTCGTTGGCGTAGGCGATTGCGTCCAGCACATCCTGCACCAGTTTATCCATCGCGGTAATATCTTCGTATCGCGGACGCCGGGACTGGCTGGTCACCCCGCTATTGACCACATAAACCGGTTCGGCACCCACATCTTCGCAAAACTGCAGGTATTCATGATAGCCCATGCCGTTTGTCGAGCCGTAAGCCCAGACATTCCAGAATTGGCGACGCGATTCTACCGGCCCGATTGTCTCATGCCAGACCGGATAGGTTCCCGCCGTATATCCCTCCACAAAACTTCCGCCCGGAAAGCGGATGAAGCGCGGATGAAGGGCAGCGATTGCTTCGGCCAAATCCGGACGAACCCCGTTTGCCCTCCCCTTCCAGGTATCTACCGGCATCAGCGACACCGCGTCAATCCAGCAGGTTTGCGAGCTGTCGGACGTTATGGTCAGCACCGCCTGTTCCCGGTCTTCCGTCGCAGTGAACGTATGGCTGTATTTCTGCCACAGGTAAAAAGGAGTAACTGAAAAACGCTCGCTCACCGGCTGGGCAAGGCTGTCTTCCAAAGCGATATGCAGGCGATGGGGATAAGCCGACGCCCCTTTCAGATAGAAGGAAAAACGGTATTGCTGCCCTTTCCGCACCGTCATGCCGTCGAAACCCAACGCCCTTACTCCTCCCCGTCCGCGCAAGGTATCCGCCGAGATTGCCATCAGCAGCGAACGGCGGTTCCGCTCGTTGATGCGCTCCGACTGGTCGGTTGCCAAATAGGTGGTAGGAGAAACCGGTTCCCAGCCGGGAATGGAATCCGGACGGACAAACGGAATGCGGTAGCCGTTGGGGGTAATCAGTTCATTGGTCCGCCGGTCGTACGGACAGTTGAGCGGTGGCACGCCTTCTTCAAAACTGCCGTTCAGAATCATTTCAGCATACAGCCCGCCGTCGATCGCATGATTGATTTCTTCCAGCGTCACGCCATATAAATCCGGATTGACCGGCAGCTTCATGCTTTCCATATCAATCTGAATGGAAGAAGTGGCCGGCGGGTCGGGCAGACATGACGGAAAAAGCAGAGAGAGGGAAAGGAAAAGGGATAATATAATATAATGTATAGCTGTCTTCATAATACTCGTTCTGAAAGCAGCAAAAGTAAGAAAAATCTTTAGGAACTGGATAAGTTCGGAAAGGTGAAATCACTTTTGAAAAATTCTACCAAGGTCGAAAACGCGAAAAACCATTTTTCAAGATTTCTACCAAGGTCGAAAACGCGAAAAATCATTTTTCAAGATTTCTACCAAGGTCGAAAACGTAAAAAATCATTTTTCGAGATTTCTACCAAGGTCGAAAACGCAAAAAATCATTTTTCGAGATTTCTACCCAGGTCGAAAACGCAAAAAATCATTTTTCGAGATTTCTACCAAGGTCGAAAACGTAAAAAATCATTTTTCAAGATTTCTACCAAGGTCGAAAACATAAAAAATCATTTTTCAAGAATTCGACCTGGGTAGAAAAGAGAAAAAATCATTTCCGGAGAAGGAAAAGGCGAAAATCATTTAGGCTCTTCGCCCAGCACAAATTCCAGTTTCCCGGCTTTTACCAAATCCTGGTGGGAAATCGTAAACCCTTTCAGCTTTTTCTCCCCGGCTTTCATCTCCTGGATATAGATGGATTCCGGCGTCGCATGCGGGGCTTCTATCACGAGTTTCCCGGCGGGATAATACGTTTTGTCGAGATGGATGGTCACGCGGTCGAACGTCGGCGACGTCAGCACATAGTCCGGAGAACCCGGGCAGGCCGGATAAAATCCCATCATCGAAAAGATTGCCCAGGCAGACATGGTCCCGGTGTCTTCATTTCCCGGCACACCGTTGGGGGCGTTGTGATAACCCGTCTGGAGAATCTTGTGGACTTCTTTCTGCGTGCGCCAGGCTTCTCCCTTGAAATAGCTGAAGAGATACGGGTATGCGATGTCCGGTTCGTTGGCGGGGTCGTAATTTCCATCATCGAAAACGCTTTGCAGCTTGGCCACAAACTTTTTGTCGCCGCCCATCAGCTTGGCCAGTCCTTTGATATCGTGGGGAACATAAAACGTGTAATTCCAGGCATTTCCTTCGTGGAAACCGGGACTCGGTTCGAAATTGGCGCCTTGCTTCGGGTCGAAAGGTTCGTAGAATTTGCCGTCGGGCAGAATCGGGCGCAGCGTTCCGAAATCCTTGCAATAGTAATGTTTGTAGCCCATCGAACGGTCGTAGAACAACTTGGCATCGTCTTTCTTGCCGAGGGCTTGGGCAAAACGGCTCAGGCTCCAGTCGGCAATGTAATATTCCAAAGCATGGGAAACGGAGTTGTCGAACTGTTCGCGCAACGGGACGTAGCCGAGCGAGAAATAGTCGTTGGCGTCCGGACGGAGCAGATTGAACTCGCCCGGAGTCGTAGCGCCCTTGCGCATGGCTTCATAGGCAAGGTTCTCGTCGAAACCGCGCAGGCCTTTCATCCACGCATCTACGATATAAGGAATAGACGGGTCGCCCTCCATGGTGAAAGTTTCACGGCCGTAAAGCTCCCATTTCGGCAGCCAACCGTTTTCGCGATACATATCGAGCATGGTCTGGATAATATCAAGCTGTTTCGACGGGTAAAGGAGTGTCATCAGCGAGCTGACATTGCGGTAAGTGTCCCACAAGGAATACACGGTATAACGGTTTTTGTCCGTATGGCCGGTGGCCAGCGATTCCATCTTCGGATATTCGCCATTCACGTCCTGCAGGATATTCGGATGAATCAGCATGTGGTACAAGCCCGTGTAGAAGATCGTCTTCTCGTCTTTTGTTCCCCCTTCGACATCCACGACCGACAGCATTTTGTTCCAGTCCGTGCGGGCAGCCTGGGCGACGGCCTCAAAATCGAAATGAGGAATTTCCCGCTCCATGTTTTCCCGCGCATTCTCGATGCTGACGTAGGAAATGCCGATTTTGACTTCAATCTGTTCGTTGGCTTGCGTATCGTAAGAGAACCAAACCCCGACATCGTCGCCGCTCATCTCGCGTGTGTATTGGGTGTATAACTTGTATTTTCCGGAGAAGACATCCCATTCGGCTTCAACGCCTTTCATTTCGCGTTGCTTTTTCCAGTAGCCTGCTTCAGCCGGAGCTTTGCTCAGTTTCATCACAAAATAGACCGGGAAAACGGCCTGCGGATTGTAGCAGAACGTGCCGAGCAGTTTGCTGCCCTCAATTTCGGTATCGCTGACGAAACGCACCGTGGCGCCAGATTCGTTTGTCAGGCCCTCACCCAAATTTAAGAGGATATGCCCCTTCCCTTCCGGGAAAGTAAAACGGCTCAGACCTGTCCGGGGTGCGGCGGTTGCTTCCGCTTTGATATTGTATTTGGTCAGCACGGTACTGTAATACCCCGGCCGTGCCACTTCCTCTTTATAATGGCTGCCGTAATGCCGGAAATCCACATCCAGTTCCCCTGCGGTTGGCATCAGCAGCAAACTCCCCATCTCCGGACAGCCTACCCCACTCAAACTACCATGGGCAAAGCCTGTGAAAAAATCGTTGTCAGAGGAATAAGGCGTGGACCACCACTGACTGTCTTTGTCGAACTTGTTGGTTTCCGAACCCATCACATTGAAAGGAACAACACTCATCATTCCCTGTGGACAGACTGCCCCCGGATTCGTCGTTCCGTAATTACTGGTTCCTATGAACGGATTTACATAATCTACCGGTTCCTGAGCGAAGGCAGACAAGCTTATCGTCAAGAAAAGCGTCAAGAATTGTTTCTTCTTCATATTTTTACAGTTACAAAATGATTTACCAGATTACTATTTCATCCACGAAAATGAAGCCTTTCGGATTTTTGGCTTTCAATCGAAGATAGCGCGTTTTCCATTCCCCGCGGAAGGAATATTCCTCAAACAAAAGACGTGAATCATCCGGAGAGAGCGTGGTCGGCACGACACCTTGCGACGTGAAGGTTTGCCCATCGTCGGACGTCAGCAATTCCACTTCAGATGGCTGATAAACACCCGGACCGGTCAGTTGCATCCAGCGAGATGAGACTTGGCGCACCGTTGTTTGTTCCCCCATATCAATCACGCAATCCAAGTTGTCCAGATAGCCTTGCCAATGCCCGTCGAGGTAAGTCAGTCCGCCCTGATAGCCATCCAGCAGAGCATTCATGCCGCCAGCCATATAGCCCGGATAAGGCGGTTGTGGTATTGAATCGGTTTGTTAATTCCCCGGTGATAATCCACCCGTTTCGTAGAAGGCTCGCCC
>CALVFH010000132.1 GCA_944326775.1 uncultured Parabacteroides sp. | reverse complement strand
GGGTTTGCGAGTGCCTGTGTGAAGGCTACGTCGCTTGATGGTATGTTGTGTCCGGTGGGCGGTGCTCCGGTTATGGCAAAGGTTGCTTCTATCCTCGGGATGTCGGTGGAATCTTCAGAACCGAAAATTGCGGTGGTTCGTTGCAACGGAACTTGTCAGGCTCGTCCGCGCACCAATGTGTATGACGGTACGAAGAGCTGTGCCATTGTTTCTTCGCTGTATGGGGGAGAAACAGGGTGTTCGTTCGGCTGTCTGGGCTATGGCGATTGTGTGAAAGCCTGTACGTTTGATGCGATTCACATCAATCCGGAAACGGGACTTCCCGAGGTGGATGAAGACAAGTGTACATCGTGCGGTGCTTGCGTGAAGGCTTGTCCGAAAAACATTATCGAGCTGCGTAAGAAAGGGCCGAAATCGCGCCGGATTTTTGTCAGCTGCGTCAACAAAGACAAGGGAGCTGTGGCTCGCAAGGCTTGTACGAACGCTTGTATCGGGTGTGGCAAATGTGCGAAGGAATGCCAGTTCGGCGCGATTACCGTCGAGAATAATGTGGCATACATCGACTTTACCAAATGCCGTATGTGCCGCAAGTGTGTAGCGGTTTGTCCGACGGGGGCTATCCATGAACTGAACTTCCCGCCAAGAAAACCGGCTGCGGAAGCTCCGAAAGCAGCTCCGGCAGCTCCGAAAGCTGAGGCTGTAGCGGCTCCAAAGCCTGCCGCTCCGGAAATTCCGAAAGCGGAAGCCGTGACTGCTCCGAAACCCGCAGCTCCGGCCGCACAGAAACCGGAAACAGCCCAACCGGCGGCTCCGGCTGTAGAACCAGAAAAAAAGGAAACTAAAGAATAAATTTAAAAGCTCAAAAATATGAGGACATTTCGAATTGGTGGTATTCATCCACCCGAAAATAAATTGTCTGCCGGTAAAAAGATAACCGCACTGGCTGTACCCAAACAAGTAATCATTCCTTTGAGTCAACATATCGGTGCTCCCGCGCAGGCTGTCGTTAAGAAAGGCGACGTGGTGAAGGTTGGTACTTTGCTGGCCAAAGCTGGTGGGTTCGTTTCGGCTAACATTCATTCGTCTGTTTCAGGTAAAGTAAACAAGATAGATAATGTGATAGACGCCAGCGGTTATCGGCGTCCTGCTGTCTTTATTGATGTGGAGGGAGACGAATGGGAAGAGACAATTGACCGTTCGGAGGCATTGGTTAAGGAATGCAACCTTTCCCAAAAGGAGATTATCGATAAGATCGCGGCCGCTGGTGTTGTGGGGATGGGGGGTGCTACTTTCCCGACTCAGGTCAAGCTGATGCCGCCTCCAGGATGCAAGGCTGAAATTGTGATTGTGAATGCCGTGGAGTGTGAACCGTATCTGACAGCCGACCATTCGCTGATGTTGGAAAAAGGCGAGCAGATTCTTGTCGGCGTGACGATTCTGATGAAAGCGGCCGGTGTGAATCGGGCTGTAATCGGTATTGAAAACAATAAGCCCGATGCGATTGCCAATATGCAGAAGCTGGCGGCTCAGTATCCCGGCGTCGAGGTGATGCCATTGAAGGTGAAATATCCGCAGGGCGGTGAGAAACAGCTGATCGATGCGGTTATTGGCAAACAAGTGAAGAGTGGCGCCCTGCCGATTTCCGTAGGAGCTATCGTACAGAATGTCGGAACGGTGTATGCGATTTACGAGGCTGTCCAGAAAAACAAACCGCTTTTCGAACGGGTGGTAACCGTGACGGGCAAGTCTTTGAAGAATCCGTCGAACTTCCTGGTGCGTATGGGGACTCCGATGAGTGCCTTGATTGAAGCGGCTGGCGGTATGCCGGAAGATACCGGTAAGATTATCGGCGGCGGCCCGATGATGGGGAAGGCGCTGGTCAGTGCTGAGGTTCCGGTATGTAAAGGCAGTTCGGGTGTGCTGCTGCTGACGAAAGCGGAGTCGGTACGCAAACCGATGCACGATTGCATTCGTTGTGCGAAATGTGTGAGTGCCTGCCCGATGGGACTGAACCCGGCATTCCTGATGAAGGCGACGGTTTACCAGAATTGGGAAATGGCGGAAAAAGAGAATATTCAGGATTGTATCGAATGTGGTTCCTGCAGCTATACGTGTCCGGCTTATCGTCCGTTGCTGGATAATATCCGGGTTGGTAAGGCGAAGGTGATGGGGATCATTCGTGCGAGAAAAAAATAATGCCTATAGATAATGAATATGGAAAATAGTTTATATATCTCGCCGTCGCCCCACATTCACGGAGGCGATAGCATCAGTAGAAATATGTATGGGGTACTGATTGCCCTTATCCCGGCATTCCTGGTATCTCTTTACTTTTTTGGATTGGGTGCGTTGATTGTAACGGCTACGTCGGTGGTGGCGTGTGTCTTGTTCGAGTATCTGATTCAGAAATTCTTGATGAAGAAAGAACCGACTATTTGCGATGGTTCCGCAGCGTTGACCGGTGTGCTGCTGGCTTTCAACCTGCCTTCTAATTTGCCTGTATGGATTATTCTGATTGGTGCGCTGGCTGCTATCGGCATCGGGAAGATGTCGTTCGGTGGTTTGGGTAACAATATTTTCAACCCGGCGTTGGTGGGCCGTGTGTTTCTGTTGATTTCTTTCCCGGCACAGATGACAACCTGGCCGGTCGTGGATGCGCTGAATGCATTTCCGATGACTTATACGGATGCGGAAACCGGGGCAACGGTGCTTTCTTTAATGAACGAGGGGGCTTTGACTGAACTGCCTTCTTATACGGATATGCTGATCGGTTGCAAAGGCGGTAGCTTGGGTGAAATCAGTGCAGTCGCCTTGTTGCTGGGTTTTGCTTTCCTGTTGTGGAAGAAGATTATTACTTGGCATATTCCGGTGGCTGTTATCGTGACGGTGTTTGTTTTTACGGGCATCATGCACTTGGTCAATCCGGCAGCCTATGCCAGTCCGGTGGTACATGTTTTGTCGGGTGGTCTGCTGTTGGGGGCTATTTTCATGGCGACCGATTATGTGACTTCTCCGATGACGAAGAATGGAATGTTGATTTACGGGGTGGGCATTGGTTTGCTGACTTCCATTATCCGTCTTTTCGGGTCCTATCCGGAAGGAATGTCGTTTGCCATTCTGATTATGAATGCGCTGACACCGTTAATCAATACCTATGTTAAACCAAATTATTTTGGAGGAAAGTAACATGGAAAAGTTGAAATCTACATTACCTAATATGCTTTTGTCATTGACTATCATTTGCGTGGTGGCCAGTGCGATTTTGGCGAGTGTGAGCCAGCTGACGGCGGGACCGATTGCGGCCAGCAAGGCAGCCAGTCTGGAAGCGGCTATAAAAGAAGTGGTTCCGGAGTTTGACAACAAGCCGACGGAAGAAGCTTATATGGCAGCGACGAGCGACGGGGATTCCTTGCGGATTTACCCAGCTAAGAAAGGTGATGAACTGGTAGGTGTTGCGGTAGAGAGCAATACCCAGAAAGGTTTTAGCGGTCAGATCAGTGTGGTGGTTGGTTTTGATGTCGATGGCAAACTTCTGAATTATTCCGTGCAGCAGCATTCGGAAACACCGGGTTTGGGTTCGAAGATGCAGGAATGGTTCCGGACAGACAAAAATCATCAGTCGGTGATTGGACGTACGCTTACGGCCGACGGGTTGAAAGTAACGAAGGACGGAGGAGATGTGGATGCGATTACGGCAGCGACGATTTCCAGCCGTGCATTCCTCGATGCAATCAACCGTGCTTACAGTGCTTTTAAAAGTACGGACATGGTAAGTTCGGCGACATCAACTAAAGAGTAGAAAGGAGGTAACAACCATGAGTAATAACAATAGTTTAGGAAAGGTATTTTTTAACGGACTGATTACGGAGAATCCGACATTCGTTTTATTGTTGGGTATGTGTCCGACGTTGGGTACAACGTCTTCCGCTTTGAACGGGATGAGTATGGGATTGGCTACGATGTTCGTTTTGATTTGTTCAAATGCGGCTATTTCGGCTTTGAAGAACTTGATTCCGGATATGGTCCGTATTCCGTGTTTTATTGTCGTTATCGCTACGTTTGTGACGGTGGTCCAGATGGCGATGGAGGCTTATGTGCCGGCGCTTTATGCGAGCTTGGGATTGTTTATTCCTTTGATTGTGGTTAACTGTATTGTGTTGGGTCGTGCTGAAGCTTTTGCGGCGAAACATAATGTGATTTCGTCGGCTTTCGATGGACTGGGCATTGGTCTGGGCTTTACGGTCGGTCTGACTTGTCTGGGTACGGTTCGTGAATTGCTGGGTACGGGTAAGTTCTTTGGCATGACGTTGGTTCCCGACAGTTATGGTTCGCTGGTGTTTGTTTTGGCGCCGGGTGGTTTTATCGCCTTGGGCTATTTGATTGCTATCGTGAATAAATTGAAGAAGAAATAATAGATTATGGAATATATCTTGATATTTATTACGGCAGTCTTTGTCAATAATGTCGTATTGTCGCAGTTCTTGGGTATTTGTCCGTTCTTGGGCGTTTCCAAGAAGGTGGAGACTGCTATGGGTATGGGTGCCGCCGTTACATTTGTGCTGGCTCTGTCAACGATGGTGACTTTCCTGATTCAAAAGTATGTTTTGGATGCTTTCGGATTGGGTTTCATGCAAACGATTACCTTTATTTTGGTGATTGCTGCCCTGGTGCAGATGGTGGAAATCATTTTGAAGAAGGTTTCTCCGGCGTTGTATCAGGCTTTGGGCGTGTTCTTGCCGTTGATCACTACGAACTGCTGTGTGTTGGGTGTCGCTATTTTGGTTATCCAGAAAGATTATAATTTGCTGGAGTCTGTGGTTTACGCGATATCTACGGCGCTTGGTTTTGCGTTGGCATTGATTATCTTTGCCGGTATTCGTGAACAAATCGCGATGACGAATGTGCCGAAAGGAATGCAGGGAACTCCGATTGCTCTGGTTACGGCCGGTTTGCTGGCTATGGCCTTTATGGGTTTTTCGGGTATTGGCGCCTGATTTTTTAGAAGAGTAACGAAGTCGTGGGTTGGAGCTTGTCTTCTAACCCACGGCTTATCATTTATTAAATCTTGATATATCATGAAGGGAAAAATTTTAGTAGCTGGGGGAACCGGTTATATTGGTTCGCATACCACCGTGGAATTGCAGAAAGCCGGTTATGAGGTTGTGATTATTGACGATTTGTCGAATTCAAACCTGGAAGTGTTGGATGGCATCGAGAAGATAACGGGGGTGCGTCCGGCATTTTATAAGTGGGATTTGAAGGATCTGGAAGGCACACGTAAGATTCTTCAGGAACAGCCGGGAATCGATGGGGTGATTTTGTTTGCGGCAAGCAAGGCGGTTGGCGAATCGGTGAAATTGCCTTTGAAATATTATCGCAATAACCTTACGACGGTTATTAATATGTTGGAGCTGATGCCTGAATTTAATATGAAGGGCATTGTCTTTTCTTCGTCGTGTACGGTTTATGGGCAGCCGGATCCGCAATATCTGCCGGTTACTGAAGAAGCTCCCATCAAACCTGCGTTGTCTCCATATGGAAATACCAAGCAAATCAATGAAGAAATTATTCAGGATACGATTCATGCCGGAGCACCGTTCAAGAGTATTATTCTTCGCTATTTCAATCCGATAGGGGCGCATCCGAGTGCAGAAATCGGAGAGTTGCCGAATGGAGTTCCCCAGAATCTGGTTCCATATTTGACTCAGACGGCTATGGGGATTCGCAAGGAATTGAGTGTTTTTGGCGATGATTATAATACGCCGGACGGTTCTTGTATCCGTGATTACATTAATATTGTCGATTTGGCGAAAGCTCACGTGATTGCTATGGACAGAATGTTGGAGAATAAATCCGACCAGAAAGTGGAAATATTCAACTTGGGTACGGGACATGGGGTGTCTGTGCTTGAATTGGTCCGTACATTCGAAAAGGCAACGGGTGTTAAGGTGCCGCATAAGATTGTGGGGCGCCGGGAAGGCGATATTGAAAAAGTCTGGGCTAATCCGGAAAAGGCGAATAAGGTGTTGGGATGGAAAGCGGAGGTTTCTTTGGCCGATACCTTGGAATCGGCTTGGAAATGGCAACTCCATTTACGTGAAAAAGGAATTCAGTAGAAAGAGACTTCTTGTCTATATATGTTTTTTCTTCTCCGCTGTGGGAGGATATCGGATTGAAAAAGTAGCATGATTCACCTAAACAATCAGATTCCTTCGACAGCGGGGAAAATTTTTTTCAACATCTAACCGTCATGTTTCCAGGTTGATGTCTGTCCGGTTTGACATTTCTCCGAAAAAAACCTTGAAAAAAGTTTGGATGGTATCGGGGGAGTGTGTACCTTTGCACCCGCAATCGAGAGAGATGCGGTGC
>CALVFH010000131.1 GCA_944326775.1 uncultured Parabacteroides sp. | reverse complement strand
TCAACGACCAGAATACGCTCGTATTCTAACCTCCGAGGGCCGTCAACGGCAGAATACGCTCGTATTCTACCCGCCGAAGGGCTTCGGAGACAAGAATACCGCGGTACGCAGCCCTCCGAAGCCCTTCGGCGGGTAGAATACCGCGGTATTTGCTATTTTGAACCCAAATCAGAACTGCTCCAGGATGCGGATGCGCTCTTCGATGGGCGGGTGCGTGGCGAAAAGACCGCCCAGCTTGCCGAGAAAGCCCATCGCCTGCTTGCCCGGATGCTCGATGAAGAGCTGGGCAACGTCGTCGCGCGTGACGGCCTCGATATTCGGGTCGCCCGAGATTTTCCGCAAGGCACTGGCCAGGGCACGCGGGTTGTGCGTCATCTCGGCCGCCCCGGCATCGGCCATGAACTCACGTTTGCGCGAGATGGCGAAGCGCATCAAGGTGGCAAAGAAGTAGCCGACGATGGCCACCACCAGGGCGAGGAGCATGGCGATGGCGATGCCGCCGCCCTTGTTGTTCTCGTCGTTGCGGCGCGGGCGGGGCGCATAGATCAGCCAGCGGAACGACATCTCGGCCAGCATGGCGAAGATGCCGACGAAGACGATGGAGATGACCAGCAGGCGGACGTCGCGGTTGCGGATGTGCGTCAGCTCGTGGGCGATGACGCCTTCCAGCTCCGCATCGTCGAGCTTGTCGATAATCCCCTTCGAGAGGGTCACCGTATAGGTGCGCTCGTTGATGCCGCTGGCAAACGCATTGAGCGAATCGTCGTAGATGATGTTGATCTTGGGCATTTTCATGCCTTGCGAGATGCAGAGGTTCTCCACCAGGTTATAGACGCGCTTGTTGTCTTTGCGCTCCAGGGGTTTCGCCCCGGTGGCGGACTGGATCATCCGGACGTTGGCGAAATAGGCGATGACAAACCACACCGCCACGCCGCCAAGGACGTAGGGCGCCCAGTGGACGAAATACACGTTGGCGTAAGGGATGAACGCCGAGGCGGGATAGCCGCTCCCCGGGGTGCTGAGCCACACGAAGAGGTAGCAAAACAGATAGAGCAACCCTACCACCAGGCAGGGGAAGAGGCAGAGCAGCAACACGGAACGGGCGTTGTTGCGGCTCTGCTGGGTGAGGATGCCGACGTATTCCATCAGAACTTGATTTCAGGCGCCTGCTCGAGCGTTTGGCGCTGCTCTCCGAGGTCGAACATCACTTCCTTCTTAAATCCGAACATCCCGGCCAGCAGGTTGGCGGGAAACGACTCGACCGACGTGTTCAGCTCGCGGGTGGCCGAATTGAAGTAGCGGCGCGAGGCAGCCAGCTTGTTTTCCACGTCGGAGATTTCCTCCTGCAGCTGCATGAAGTTCTGGTTGGCCTTCAGGTCGGGGTAGGCTTCCAGCGTAACGCGGAGTCCGGCAAGGGCGGACGAGAGGACGTTCTCGGCAGCGATCTTGTCGTCGATGGAGCGCGCGTTGACAGCCCCGTTGCGGGCCGAGATGACGCGGTCGAGGGTTTCTTTCTCATGCGCAGCGTAACCCTTCACGGTAGAAACGAGTTGCGGAATCAGGTCGTGGCGCTGCTTGAGCTGCACGTCGATGTCGGCAAAGGCATTTTCCCGGTTGTTCCGGAGTTTGACCAAGCGGTTATAGATCGACACCGCCCAAATGCCCAGGACGACGACCACCGCAATGATAATCAAGATTGTCATATACTCATTTGTTTTTTACAGTTCGGTGGCAAAGGTAGTAAAAATCGAAGAAAACCTTCTCCTCTCGGAAAATAAGCGTATCTTTGTAGCCCTGAATAAGCCAAACGGCACACAAACGGGGAAGATTATGATCCAAGAATTCATCAACAAGCAGTTTTATAACCTGTTCGTCTTTACGTACCTCTTCGGACTGGTCCTCTACGGGACCATCAAGTTCGAGGGCATCGACGAAATCTGCGCCATGCTGTTGTTCATCCTGCTGATATACGGGATTTTCAAGTCAACGGACTGGTACGTGAACAAAGCCTTCCTCACGGTCATTGGCATCTTCGTTTTCTATGCGTGCTATTCCATTTATATACATAGCAACTCGAAGGTGGCGATTTTGTCGGACTTCATCATTCAGTTCAAACCCTATCTGGCGTTCTTTGCGGTCTATTACCTGTGCCCGGAGTTCACCAAGTCGCAGAAGAAGATTCTCCGCGACGTGGTCTATGTCATTTGGGCCTTCATGATAGCCATCGGCGTCGCCTCATTCGTCGAGCCGAAGATCTTCAACCTCACGGTAGGGCACGTGGCCTATTTTGCCGCCATCGTGACGTCGAGCGCCATGCTCTTCCTGTTCAGCAGCGAAGGGACAAACAAGGACAAAGTGATCTTCCTGCTGATTCTGGCCACGGGACTGCTGTCCGGACGCGCCAAATTCTACGGGTTCTTCATTCTGGCGACCGCCGCCATTGTCTTCAGCCGTCAGGTGTGCCATCTCAAACTGAATTTCAAGACGATTCTCGTTGGCTGCCTGTGTCTGGCGGCCATCATCGCGGCGAGCTGGCAGAAGCTCGTGCTGTATTTCGGCGTCGGCCAGTCTCTGGAGAGCGTTCCCGAGGGGTATCTGGCACGCGCCATGCTCTACGCGACGTCATTCCAGATTTTCCAGGACTATTTCCCGCTGGGCTCGGGCTTTGCCAGTTTCGCCTCCTTCTCTTCGGGAGTCCACTACTCCGATATTTACCAGGAATACGGGATTGAGCTGATCAAAGGCATCAGTAAGAACAACTACAGCTACATCGCCGATACCTACTATCCTTGTCTTGCGCAATTTGGCGTGGTCGGCGTTATCCTGTACTTCTTTTTTTTCTTCTATATCTTCCGAAAATCGCTCACGCTTTACCAGCGGAGCTTGTCGATCAAGCATTTCGTCATCCCCTTCCTGATTATCGGCTATTTCCTGATTGAAAACATTGCCGACGCGACCTTCACCAGCCACCGGGGGTTCTTCATCATGATGCTCCTGGGCCTGACCCTGTCGGAATCGAAGAAATACATCACGCAGAAAGACAACAGCAAGTCAAACAGCAATTCAATTCAACAACCAACATGATTAAGGTGTGTTTTATCATATCATCTTTATGCAACGAAGGGCCGGTTAACGTCATGTACAACATTATCCGCTACATGGACTTCGACCGTTTCGACGTGTCTATCCTGACGCTGATTCCGGAAAAGCCCAATTCAAGGATTGAAGACTTCCGGAAATTGCCCGTCAGCATTTACCAGCTCTTCCCCGACCAGAAGAAATCCCTCATCGCGATGTACCGGGAAGTCCGAAAACGCCTGGAGACGCTCAAGCCGGATATGCTGCACGCCCACTGCCCGCGTTCGCTCTATATCCTGTATTTCCTGCGGAAAAAATACCGGACTATCTACACCATTCATATTTACCCGGGCAGGCAACAGCAAGTGTTGTACGGCAAATGGAAAGGCCGGCTGGTGACATTCCTGAACAACTTCGCCACGAAGCGTCTGGACCTGCCGATAGGATGCGCCGAAAGCGTCGGCGAACTTTACAAGCAACACCAGGGCTGGGACATCCCGTCTATCCCCAACGGCTGCTCGCTGCCCTTATGGACACGGAACGAGGATGAGCGTCGGCGGCTCCGTCAGGCATTCGGACTGCGCGACGACATCCGTTATTTCATCTTCATCGGACGTTTTTCAAAAGAGAAGAAGCCGGAGTTCCTGGTCGAGGCGTTCCACCGCTGCCCCAACAAGCAGCTCGGACTCATCCTCCTCGGCGACGGACCGCTGTGGAAGGAATTGAAGGCCTACGAATCAGAGCGGATCCTCATGCCCGGATTTAAAACCAATGTTTACGACTACCTGATTGCTTCGGATTTCTATATCTCCGCTTCCGAAGTGGAAGGGCTGGCCAACACGTTGCTCGAGAGCATGACGGTAGGACTCCCGATGCTCCTCTCCGACATCCCGTCGCACCGCGAAGTCCTGCGCCATATTCCCCAACAGGTGGCTTTCATCTACGACAACACCCGCAGCGAAGACCTGTTCCGTTGCGCCGACCAACTGCTTGCCCTCGATTACCGGACAGCGTCGGACGCAATCCGGAAAGCCTTCAGCGACTACTACACCGCCCGCCGGATGTCGCTCGACTATCAAAAAGCTTACATCGATTTATTTTCCCAATCTCCTAAACATTAATTTTTTCCTATGGTTGAGATTTCTATCATCACAGTGGTCATGAACCACCTCGCGTTTATCCGTAACATGCTCCATTCGCTTTATGGAGAAGGGAAACCATCGGTAACTTTCGAAACCATCATCGTGGATAACTGCTCGACAGACGGGAGCTTCGAGTTTGTCAGAGACCATTATCCGGAAATCAAACTGATCCGCAACACGCAACCTTTCGGTTTTGCCAAAAACAACAATATCGGTGCCGCACAGGCTTCCGGGAAATATATCCTCATCCTTAATCCGGACATCATCCTGTCTGCAGGTGCCATCGACCGCCTCCACCAGTATCTAACGGCCCATCCGCAGACAGGGATCGTCGCCCCGCGACTTGAGAACCCCGACGGCTCGCTGCAGTTTTCCGTCCGCCGCTTTCCCAACCTGAAAATCCTTTTAAACCGGTTCTTCACACGTGGCGACGACAGTTCCAACAACCGGCAGGTAGAGTCGTATCTGATGAAAAACCTCCCCCACGACCACCCGACCGCCATCGACTGGTGCATGGGAGCCTCGTTCCTCATCTCCAGCAAACTATACCAACAGCTATCCGGCTTTGACGAAGGTTTCTTCCTCTATGTGGAGGATATGGATATCTGCTACCGCTGCTGGCAATCGGGGCATCCAGTCATTTACCTGCCCTCGTCAGTCATGACCCATGTGCACCAGCGCAGCAGCAAGCATTTCAACAAAAAAACCTGTATCCATCTGAAAAGCTACTGGTATTTCTTCTCCAAAAACAGGTTTCAGATTCGGTCGTTCATGGGGAACATGGAATGAAGTATTGCCTTGACAAAAGAACGCCCTATTCTCACGAACCGAGCGGGAAACACCTGAAAAATTTTGCAACGCTTTTCTAATTATGCAATTTTGCAGTTGTACTTCAAAATTGCATAGATGGTATGAAAATAAATTATATCCATAGGGAGCTATCCGCCGTGATAGAAGAAGCCTTGAAACGTCGATATAACCAGGGAAAAGAAAGCAACCTCTACTTCTACAGAGATTCAAACCAGAACGAAGTTGACTTGCTACTGAAGGAACATTCAGGCCTATACGGTATTGAAATAAAGTCGTCAATGACCTACCATGCGGATTTCGAGAAAGCATTAAAACAGATAGACAACTGGATCAAAGAACCCATATTAGGCAAGGCTATAGTATATGCGGGCAAGCTTGAAAATACCGTCGGGGAAATCAAACTTCTAAATTACAGTCATTTGAATGAAGTATTGCCTTGACAAAAGAACGTAAGCATTCGAACATTTCATATCTCTATGAGATTCGGGGTGGCAAAATTGGAATAGTCGGCATTCATTATAGCACCATTGGAAAAAATAATGCCGTTATGAACCATCATTCCATGCTGGGCATGTATATGTCCGAAAAGATGCATACGCGGTTTGACGGCATTCAAACAAGAAAGAAGTTCTTCGGAACCGTAATTTATGCTGTCATCAAAATCCAAAATGCCAAATGGCGGTGCATGCGTAATCAGCACATCCGTGTCGATTGGAATTTTAGCATAATTCAAGCTCTGGCGTTCTGTAATGCAATCGGCCATAAACATCGGGACTCCATAGAATCTAAGGCCGTACAATTCAATGCCGGAATTGCACAAATAATGGACATTGTTGTCTAATCCGTTAATCGTTGCCCCATACAGACAATCGTCATGATTACCACATATCAATATCTTATGCGGGTAATCAAGATCGCAAAACCAATTCAAGAAATCAATGACTTCTTGTTCGCTTCCGTTCATCGTGAAATCCCCCGAATGGACAAGAATATCCGCTTCGTGTAAATCTTTCAGTCGATGATGACAACCGTGTGTATCAGATAGATGTAGAATTTTCATAGACATTTTTCTCAACCATTTCAAGGGAATCTATATTGTTTCATCAGATTTAGCCTGATTAGGATATTTTTCTAAAGCCTGCCATACTTCCATTCTTCCTTTAATATCTCATAAACATAGGCAGAACTTTCAATATAAAGGCCAGTTGCTTCATCTGAAAGTTTTGTAAATGTTTCAGAATTATAAAATTCTTTGAGGGCTGTTGGCAGGTCGTATCCGTAATCTTGCATCAGATAGGTTATAATATCTTTGGTAATGCCTTCTACCAAATATTGCATTCGTTTATTCATATCCTA
>CALVFH010000130.1 GCA_944326775.1 uncultured Parabacteroides sp. | reverse complement strand
GGCGGAGGCTCCGACAGCACTAAAACGGAAAAAGAAGTGCTGGCGGAGGCTCCGACAGCGCTAAAATGGAAAAAGAAGTGCCGGCGGAGGCCTCGACAGCACTAAAACGGCCAAAGAAGTGCCGTCGTAGGGTTACATCAGTGCTTTTTTTGCCAAAGAAGTGCTGTCGTAGGGTGACATCGGTGCTTTTTTGACAAAAAAAGTGCTGTCGTAGGGTGACATCGATGCAAAAACGGCCAAAGAAGTGCTGTTGTATGATGACATCAGCGCTTCTTTGGCCATTTTAGTGCCGACGAGGCTTGCCGCTATGCCTTGTTTCAGCGGATGAAGTTCGTCGGCGTCCAAGGTTCGCCCTGGGGCACGGGCTCGCCGCCTTGCTTCAGGTTTTTCAGCATCCACGCCATGTTGCGCCCCAGCGTGCGCATGGTCTGCAAGCCTTCCACGTCCTGGGATGCCTCGCCGGGCAGCCTGCCGTGCACACTATTCCAATATTGCGAGGAAACGACCGGCATGTTGTTTATGGTAAAATATTTGTTCAGGCGGTCGAAGGTCGCGCTCGCCCCTCCACGACGGCATACAGCCACGGCCGCAGCCGGTTTATAGGCCAACAAATCGCCGGCAGAGTAGAACAGGCGGTCGAGCAAGGCGCAAAGCGAGCCGTTGGGCCCTGCGTAATAGACCGGCGAACCAACCACGAGGCCGTCAGCCGTCTCGATGCCTTCCCTTACCTTATTATATAAGTCGTCATTGAAAACGCACCGCCCGGTTTCCTTACACCGGCCGCAGGCAATGCAACCCTGCACGGCTTTCGCCCCAATCGAGATGATTTCAGTCTCCACGCCGTTTGCTTCCAAAGCCTTCGCCACTTCCGAGAGGGCGATGAAGGTGTTCCCCGCTTTATGGGGACTTCCGTTAATCAGTAAAACTTTCATGTCGCTATTCTTTATAATCGCTGCAAAAATAATCTTCGGAGAAATATCTTGAAAAATAAAAATTACGGAGGATTGTACCCGGATTACGGATATGGCACGCGCCCGGAAGGCTCAACTTTGCGCCCGGTATTCGTTCGGCGTGACACCCGTGACCTTTTTGAACAGGCGGCTCAGGTGATGCGGGTATTGGAAACCTACCTCATAGGCAATCTCGCTCACCGTCTTGTCAGTTTCGCGCAGACGGTCTTTCACGCGGTCGATTACGGCCTGGTGGATGTATTCGATGGCCGATTTCCCGGTCTGTTTTTTCACCAGATCGCCGAAATAGTTGGACGAGAAGTGTAGCTGGTCGGCGCACCAGGCGACCGAAGGCAAGCCGAGGCTCTCGGGGCGGTCGGAATCGAAATAACTGCCCAGCAGCGCTTCGAAACGGGTCAAGACATCGGTGTTGATGGCCTCGCGGGTAGCAAACTGGCGGTCGTAGAAGCGCAGGCAGTGGTTGAGCAGCACTTCGATGTTGGAGAGGATGATGCTCCGGCTGTGTTTATCGATACTGTGGTGCAGCTCCTCCTCGATTTCGCCGAAACAGTTGAAAATGGTCTTCCGCTCACGTTCCGACATGTGCAACGCCTCATTCACCTCGTAGGAAAAGAAGGTATAATCCTTCATCTTGTGGGCAAAAGCCGTGCCACGGAAAAGGTCGGGGTGGAACAGCAGTGCATAGCCCTCGGGATGCGGCGTGAAACCGTTGTCGTCGATGCCTGCCACCTGGCCAGGGGCGACGAAGACCAACGTCCCCTCTTCATAATCGTATTGACTGCGGCCGTAGGTCAGCGGGCCGTGTATTTTTTCCTTTAGAAAGACGCCGTAGAAGTTGAAACACTTGCGGCGGTGCGGCAAGACCTCCACTTTCGAGAAATCCACATAACTGACCAGCGGATGGAGCGTCTCCAGCCCGAGGAAGTTGTTGTAATCCTGTATCGTCTTTAAATCCAATATCTCACTCATCGTATTTGGCTTTTTTAGTTCAACACTCCCCAAAGGTACGGAAAAGTTTTGAGCAACAAGCGCCTCACCGTAAAATGGGTAGGAGATTCCGGGATATGGGTTTGCCGCAGTGGGGCGGGTTTCGTTCTGTAATATGGGTGCTTCTATCCGTAATCTGTGTATGGACGGCTCCCCACGCTCCGCCTTACCTTTGCAGACAGGAAATCAACAATAAAACAACTGCGATTATGGATACAATCAACAACAAAGGCATTTCCCGCCGCGAAGCACTGAAACGAATGGGCCTTTTCATGGGAAGCACGGCGCTTGGAATGCCCGCCGCACTGACTGCCTGCAAGAAAGAAGCGAAAAAACGCATCCTCTTCTATTTCACTGCGACTGGAAATTGCCTGTACGTGGCGCGGCAGCTGGCAGACGAACATACCGAACTGCTCAGCATCCCGCAACTCGTCAAGCAAGGACGCTACGACTTCGAGGCCGACGAGATTGGCATTGTTTATCCCATCTACGGGCACATGCCGCCCAACTTAGTGCGCAATTTCATCCAAAAAGCTCACCTGACTGCTGCCTACAAGTTTGCCGTGCTGACCTTCGGCGCACGCAAATGCAACGCGGTCGGCATCTGGGACGAAATCACCCGGAAAGCCGGAAAACCTTTCGATTACATCACTACCATGATCATGGTGGACAACTGGCTGCCCAATTTCGACATGAACGAGCAGATGAAGATGGACAAAGGCATACCGGCCAACCTTGAACGCATCCGCGCCGACCTCGCACAGCAGCGCCATTGGCTCGAGCCGTTCACCGAAGAGGAACGACGGATGCACGAAGGCTTCATGGCCTATACGCACCTCGACCCCGAAGTAGGTTTCCTGATGCGGAGCGAAAAATACTTCCGGATAACGGATGCCTGCGTCGGCTGCGCCATCTGCACCGATGTCTGTCCGCGCGGCAACTATAAACTGACCTCCACAGGCGTAAAAACCGAAGGCGACTGCGATTTCTGCTTTGCCTGCATCCAAAACTGCTCGCAAAAAGCCATTCAATTTGCCGAACTTCCCGACGATCCGCTGCTGGCACGCGGTGAAGTGAATCCCAATGCCCGCTACCGCAATGAGCACGTGTCGCTATGGAGTATTAAGAATGCGAACAGGCAGTAGATCATACGAAACAGCGCATTATCTCTCCAATTATGCCGGTACGTCAATGAATTTATTACCTTTGCATTGGAGAAATGAATAGGAATACATTATTATGAGTCCCAAATTCAGGAAAGAAGTAAGCGTATTAATGATTAATGCACAAGGTATGATGCTGTCCGTATTGGGACAAGACTATTTTATATCCTATAACCGCGTGCCCTGGCTGCGCGACGCCCGTGTAAGCAGCGCGTTAAATGTCCGCATGGCTGGTCCCAATGCTATAGAATGGCCGGAACTGGACATTGACCTTGAAATCGACAGTCTGAAACATCCCGAGCGTTATCCATTGGTGATGAAACGCTCTCCGTTGGACATAGTATAATCGCTTTATAAGATTAACATAAAACACCGCTCCCCCAAGCATCAAAACTAAAGGAGAGCGGTGTTTCTTTTTCCATAAAGACAAAGACCCAAAGACTGCTATCGTGAAATAATTTCCGTTATTCAGCACATCGTGCCAAGAAATCGGCTGGAGTCATTACCGGAATGGGGAAATCTTTGAAGCCGGAAGCATCACGTGTGACAATGAGGTCGGCATCCGCTTGCAAAGCAGAGAAACATTGCACGGCATCCTCAAAATCGGTAGCGTGAGAGGCAAAAGCTTCCCGAATAGTCTGTTCGTCTATAGAAGAAATTTCAAAAACATTTATAAGCCATCCCATCTTCACTTGCAGGGATGATCGGGTATATGCTTTCCGCATAATATAGGCAGCATTGACTATAGACAAAGCCGATAGCACCCCCTTCACTTGTCCCGACAAGCAAAGATCTATGATACACGAGGCATTAGCAAAGAATGGTTCCCGTTTATTCAAATAATCCACAAGAACATTCGTATCCAAGAACACTTTCATTTTGCCCATTCCTCCCACATTCTTTTTTCTTCGGTTTCTACATCTATCTCTACCGGCAAACGGTCTTCCACCATACGCAATGTCTCCCGACTTAGTTTATAATCCTTAGGAATGTGTGGGAACACCAGCTCCTTCTCCTTCTTCCCATGCCCAATCTGCTCATAAAGCTTGTCGGCCAACCATTTCTTATTGTCATCGCTGAAAGATTGCAGCAGATTCAAGATGCTTTCCATTGATACGGTTGCGTTCATATATTCTTCCTCCTTTTTCGTTGGTTCGTTTCGCAAAGGTAGAGATTTCCGATTGAAATGCAAGCTGATAAGCGACTTCATTTCTGTAATATGGGTGCTGCAATCCGTAATCCGTGTATGGACGGGGGCGGGCGGGTGGCGTAACTTTGCGTTGTAACTTAAAATCCTGTGAAACATGAAAGCATCCAAGTACATTCTGTTTTGCCTTTTCCTGCTCTACTGGGTTCCGGTAAAGGCTGTCCCGGCCGCGGGAGACGACGGCAAATATATCACCGTCAGCGGCATCGTGAAAGACAAGTCGGACAAGCGGACCTTGCCCTATGCCAACGTTTCTATCGCCGGTAGCACGGAATCGACCGTCACCAACGCCGACGGCGAATTCTCCTTTAAGGTCAAAGAGCCTGTGGGCAACACTACCCTCGAAATTTCCCATCTGGGCTATGCCAACACCCGCATCCGCCTGAAAGAAGGCGACACGGAATTGCCCACCGTCTGGCTTACCCCGTCCGCGCTGGTGCTCGACGAGATTGTTGTCAGCGGGCGCAATCCCCGCGAACTGGTGGAGGACGCCATCCGCAAGATTCCGGCAAACTATAGCGACGAGCCCGACCTCCTGACAGGCTTCTACCGCGAGACCGCCCGCAAACGTCGGCATTACATCAACATCGCCGAAGCCATCGTCGATTTGCATAAGACGCCTTACACGCAAGGGGCCGGCCGCGACCGTGTCCGCATCCTGAAGGGACGCCGCCTGCTCAGTCCGAAGGCCAGCGATACCCTCGCCGTGAAACTGATGGGCGGGCCGAACTCGTCCATCTACCTCGATGTGGTAAAAAATCCGGACCTCTTGCTCAGCCCTGACATCTTGCCGCTTTACGAATTCCATCTCGAGGAGCCAGCCACCCTCGATGAACGCCCACAATACGTCGTCAGCTTCACACCTGCCCGCAGTTTGCCCGACGCCCTCTATCGCGGACGCTTCTATATCGACACGGAGCGCCTCTCCTTCACCCGCGCCGAGTTCTTCCTCGATACGGACGACCGCGAGAAAGCCACCCGGGCCATCCTGCACCGCAAGCCCGCCGGCCTGCGCTTCAAGCCTGTCGAAGTTTCCTATGTGGTAACCTACGCCGACCGCGGCGGGAAGACCTACCTCAGCTATGTCCGCAACGAAATCCGATTCAAGTGCGACTGGCGGCGCAAGTTATTCTCCACCAACTACTCCGTCGTCTCCGAGATGGTGGTGACAGACATCGAGCCTTCGCCCGCCAACATCCCGCTGCGCGAATCTTTCGGCCAGAAAGAAATCTTCTCCGACGATGCCGCCTTGTTTTTTGACCGCGATTTCTGGGGAAACTACAACATCATCAAGCCGGATGAATCGCTGGAAAAGGCTGTCGGCCGATTGCGGAAGATGCAAGACCAGTAACCGCTACTCCGCCTCCTCCTCGTCGCGTTTGCGCTCGCTGTTCGTCGCGCGGGCCTTCAGGATGGCTTTTTGACGCTTGATGGCCCCGTTTACCGGGTCGATGAACTGTGCGTAACGCTCCTCGCCTTCGAGAAGAGCCAGCGCATTGACCGTCGTGATGAGCGAGCGGTAAGCCGCATCCGCCGCCTCGCGCGTGGAGCGGACTATCCCTTTCCGGCGGGCAATCAACTCGCTGAGGCGACGGTCGTTGGCCGCCTGGAAGTCCGCCTCGCGGGCACGGAGGTTGTCCAGCCAGCCATCGAAGGCGAGGGCAGCGCGTTTTTCGGCATCGACATCCTCCAGATCCTGCAAAAGGTTGTGCAGGATGCCACTCTTCTCAATCTGCGAGAGCGAAATCACGGGACCGTACTTGTCGAAAATCGATTTCAGCTCCTGCGCCGCGGCCGCCAGCTCCTCGTCCGGGTGCTCGACCATCGCCTTCACATAATTTCTTGCCACGCGCCACGCCTGGCTCCTCGCCATATCGGCATCGAACGCCGTCTGCGCCGTCGGGTCGGATTCCGGCACCGATAGCGCCTCGTCGAACGCTGCAAAAGCTGTTTCAAAGGCGGCACGGGCATTCGCCAGCGACTCCGGAGCCTCCGATGGCGCGGGGAGGCACTCCGTCGTCGCCAAAATGAGTTTGAGAAAACCGAAATCTTCTTCGATGCGGAGACGCG
>CALVFH010000129.1 GCA_944326775.1 uncultured Parabacteroides sp. | reverse complement strand
ACGGGTTGCCGAAAGCTGTTGGCAAGGTTTTGACGACCCTCAACGGGCTGCCGAAAGCTGTTGGCAAGGTTTTGACGGCCCTCAACGGGTTGCCGAAAGCTGTTGGCAAGGTTTTGACGGCCCTCAACGGGTTGCCGAAAGCTGTTGGCAGAATTTTTACCGGTTTTGCAGGCTATAATTCAGCGGCGACGCGCTCCAGTCCCATGCTGTGCGACCCCTTGATTAAAATATGGTAGCCTTCCAGGTTCTCCTTTTTCAGCGCGGCAAGCATTTCGGCGGTCGTGGCAAACGCCGGGAAGTTGCCGGCCGTGCGGCTGAAATGTTCCCCGCAAAGGAACACCTTGTCGAAAGCGGCCTCGCGAAGCTGGCGGACCACGTCGGCATGCCATTCGTCGCTCGTCGGCCCCAGTTCCAGCATATCGCCCAGGACGACGGCTTTCGGCCGGACGGGCAAGGCCGCAAAATTGGCGAGGGCAGCCTTCATGCTGGTCGGATTGGCATTGTACGCATCGATAATCAGCGTATTGCGGTCGGTTTTCCGATACTGCGAGCGGTGGTTGGTCGGCTCATAGGCGGCGATGGCGCGGCTGATGCGCTCGGCAGGGATCTTGAAATAACGCCCGACGGCGACGGCCGCCAGCACATTCTCCAGATTGTAGGTGCCGACCAGACGGGTTTCCACCACGTGCACCTTGCCCTGCTGTTTCCAGTCGAAGGTCAGAAAAGGATTGCAGCCGACCACATGGCCGACGGCAAAGGCCCCGTCATGCTGGCCGTAGGTAATCTGTTCCAGTCCGTTGGCTATGCGCATCAGGTCTTTGTTGTCCTGATTGACGAACACCGTCCCGCGGGTATGGCGGAGGTAGTCGTAGAGCTCTCCTTTCGTATGCAGCACACCTTCGAACGAGCCGAAACCTTCCAGATGGGCACAGCCGACGTTGGTAATCAGGCCGTAGTTGGGCGCCGCGATATGTACCAGCTCTTCGATGTCGCCCGGATGGCTGGCACCCATCTCCACGATAGCCATCTCGTGGTCGGGCGTCAGGCGGAGCAACGTGAGGGGCACCCCGATCTGGTTGTTCAGGTTGCCTTCCGTGGCAAGGATATTGAATTTCGAGGCGAGGACCGCCGCCAGCAGTTCCTTCGTCGTGGTCTTGCCGTTGGTGCCGGTCACCCCGATAACCGGCAATCCCAGTGCTTTGCGATGGCGATGGGCCAGTTGCTGCAACGCAGTGAGTGCGTTGTCCACCAGAATCGTGCGTTCGCCTCTCTGACAGGCCGGGTTGTCTATAATAGCATAAGCAGCCCCCGCATCCAGGGCTTTGGCTGCATATTGATTTCCATCAAAGCGTTCCCCTTTCAAGGCAAAGAAAAGAGAACCCCTCGGGCAGTTCCGGCTATCGGTCGTCACCTTCCCATGATGGAGGAATAATTCGTAAAGTTCATTTAAGTCCATAAACAAGCTGTTTTTATAGCCGGCGCAAAAGTAAGAATAATAAAGAAGAATATTTATCTTTGCGCCCAGAAATAAATACCCGAATGAAATACCAGACACTGAATATAAAAGGACAACTTTTCCGGCTTGACGAACCGCTCGTGATGGGAATCCTGAATGTTACTCCCGACTCTTTTTATGAAGGAAGCCGCAAACAGACTGATGCCGATATCCGCAACCGCATCGAGGAGATTATCCGCGAGGGCGGCGACCTGATTGACCTCGGAGGCTACTCCTCGCGCCCCGACGCCAGGGAAGTTTCGCCCGAAGAAGAGATGGCCCGCCTCCGCAGCGCGCTGAAAATCCTGAGAGATGAATATCCCGACATGCCGGTCTCGGTGGATACGTTCCGGGCAGACATCGCCCGCCGGTGCGTGGAGGAATATGGAGCTGCAATCATCAACGACATCTCGGGCGGGGAACTGGACCCGGCGATGTTTGCTGCCGTAGCCGCTCTCCGCGTGCCGTATATCCTCATGCACATGCGGGGAACTCCGCAGACGATGCAATCCCATTGCGACTATGCCAACCTGACGGCCGACATCCTGCAGTATTTTGCCCGCAAAGTAGAGCAGTTGCATTTGCTGGGCGTAAGCGACATCATCATCGACCCCGGATTCGGATTCAGCAAAACCCTGGAACAGAACTATGAACTGATGAGCCATTTAGACGACTTCCGCCTGCTGGAAAAACCGCTGCTGGTAGGCATCTCCCGGAAAAGCATGATATACAAACGGCTGGATTGTACCCCTGCCGAAAGCTTGAACGGGACTACGGTGCTGAACACTTACGCTTTGCTCCACGGAGCGAATATTCTCCGCGTCCACGACGTAAAAGCGGCGGTCGAGGCCAAGCGTCTTATTGCCCCCTTCATTCATTATTTATAATCGGATATAGTTTGTATAACTCGTAATTCATAACTCAAACACCATGTGGATGCATTTTAGCATTAAAGATTTAATCGACATATTGCTTGTAGCCTTCTTCCTTTACAAGACATACAAAATCATGAAAAACTCGGGGACGCTGGCTATCTTCAGCGGCGTTGTCTCGTTTGTCATCGTCTGGATTCTAATCTCGCAAGTTTTGGAGATGAAACTGATGGGCGCGATATTGGACAAGATTATCAGCGTGGGCTTCGTCGTGCTGGTTATCCTGTTCCAGGATGAGATCCGCCGCTTCCTGCTGGTCCTCGGTTCCCACCGGGGCTGGAAGTTCCTGGGAAAACTATTCAACAAACGAAATACCGACAGCGAAAGCGAAAGCCGGTTCGTCGCTCCCATCGTCTTAGCATGCATGAACATGGCTAAAAAGAAAACCGGAGCCTTGATCTGTATCCAGCAAGAAATGGATTTGAGCGTTTACGAACATACTGGCGAGATGTTCAATGCCGATGTCAATGCCCGCCTAATTGAAAACATCTTCTTCAAAAACAGTCCGCTCCACGACGGTGCCATGATTATCGCCAACCACCGGATTTGCGCCGCCGGCTGCATTCTGCCTGTAGCCCAGAACGCCAGTCTCCCGAAAGAAATGGGACTGCGCCACCGGTCGGGATTAGGGATGTCTCTCGAAACCGACGCGCTGGTTATCATCGTTTCGGAAGAGCGCGGAGAAATCTCGGTCGCACACAATGGCAACTTGAGCGTAAACGTCAGCGCAGAAGAACTTCAGCAAATCTTGGCCGGCGAACGGGCCGTGACAAACTACTGTTAAATGTTCTGAAAGCAATACTCCTTTCTAAAATTTATTTGGAAGTTTTGCAACCTCTATATGGCATTTTCCCTAATTTTGTAGCGGATATACATCCTAAACTGTATTCGATTATTTAATATTATAAAATCTTCCACTATGGACATCATGCAAGATCTCATTGCACGCGCTAAAGCCGACAAGCAGCGCATCGTTCTTCCCGAAGGCACTGAAGAAAGAACAATAAAGGCTGCCGACCGCTTGATTGCGGACGGTGTTGCAGAAATCATCTTAATTGGCAATCCTGCCGACATACAGAAATTAGCTGCTGAATATGATTTGAAGAACATCGACAAAGCAACTATCATCGATCCGAAGAATCATGAAAAGAAAGCTGCCTATGCGAACTTATTGTTCCAGTTGCGCCAAAAGAAAGGGATGACGGAAGAAAAAGCCGCCATTTTGGTTGAAGATCCCTTATATCTCGGTTGCTTGATTATCAAAGCCGGAGATGCCGACGGTGAAATTGCCGGTGCCATGAATACCACAGGCAATGTCCTGCGTCCGGCCCTGCAGATTATTAAGACGGCTCCGGGTATCAGCTGCGTTTCCGGGGCATTCCTTATGTTTACAAAGACTCCGCAATATGGAAAAGACGGCTTGCTGGTATTCGCAGATTGTGCTGTCATCCCTAATCCGAAAGTTGAAGAACTGGCCAGTATCGCCATTGCTACGGCGCAGACCGCTAAACACATAGCTGGCATTGAAGAACCTCGCGTAGCTATGCTGAGTTTCTCTACTAAAGGCAGTGCTTCTCACGAAATGGTTGACAAGGTCGTCGAAGCTACCCGTCTGGCAAAAGAAATGTGTCCGGATTTGAAAGTGGACGGTGAATTGCAAGCCGACGCTGCATTGGTAGAAAAAGTAGCCGCTCAGAAAGCTCCGGGCAGCGATATCGCCGGCAAGGCTAACGTATTGGTATTTCCGACTTTGGAAGTAGGGAACATCGCCTATAAACTGGTTCAGCGTTTGGGAGGTGCCGAAGCCGTAGGCCCAATCCTACAAGGTATGGCTGCTCCGGTCAACGATTTGTCTCGCGGTTGTTCGGTTGATGATATTTACAAAATGGTAGCCATTGCTTGCAACCAAGCTATCGCACTGAAAGCGGCTAAAAACAAATAACACAAATATAAACCTCGAATCCACATGAAAGTATTAGTATTAAATTGCGGTAGCAGCTCTATCAAATACAAGTTGTTTGATATGACATCAGGCAACGTGATGGCGCAAGGCGGCATTGAAAAGATTGGATTACCCGATTCTTTTCTGAAACTGACTGATAAAAACGGGAAAAAAGTCATTTTGGAAAAACAGATTTCCAACCATCACGATGGCATTGAGTTCATCCTTAGTGTACTGACTGACGAAACACTCGGCTGTATCAAAGACTACAAGGAAATAGATGCTGTAGGTCATCGTGTTGTGCATGGAGGTGAGAAATTCGCATCCAGTGTTTTGCTTACTAAAGAAGTAATCGACAAGGTTGTTGAATGTTCAGACTTGGCTCCGTTACACAATCCGGCAAACTTGGAAGGCATTCACGCTATGGAAACTTTGATTCCGGGTATTCCCCAAGTAGGCGTCTTTGATACGGCTTTCCACCAAACAATGCCTCCACGGGCTTATATGTATGGCTTGCCTTACGAATATTATACAAAATATGGTATCCGCCGTTATGGATTCCACGGAACCAGCCATCGTTACGTTTCCAAACGGGCCTGTGAAATTCTTGGAGTAAACTATGAACAACAGAAGATTATCACAGCCCATGTAGGTAACGGAGGTTCTATTGCAGCCATTCAGAATGGAAAATGTATTGATACATCCATGGGACTGACTCCGACAGAAGGTTTACTGATGGGTACTCGCTGCGGTGATGTCGATCCGGGAGCAATTCCTTTCCTGATGCATAAAGAAGGACTGGATGCCGACGGTTTATCCACCCTCTTCAACAAAAAGAGTGGCGTGGCAGGCTTAGTAGGGGGTTCTTCAGATATGCGCGACTTGGAAGCTGCTGTAGAAAAAGGTGACGAACGGGCTATCATGACATTGGATGTTTATAATTACCGCATCAAGAAATACATCGGAGCGTATGCCGCAGCCATGAACGGTTGTGACATTCTGGTATGGACAGGCGGTGTAGGCGAAAATCAATGGACTACCCGTTACGCTGTCTGCAAAGACATGGAATACATGGGGATGAAAATAGACCAGGCTAAGAATGAAGGTATGCGCGGTCAAGAAATGGTAATCAGTACGCCCGACAGTAAAGTAACTATCATCGTAGTGCCGACTGACGAGGAATATATGATTGCTTCCGACACTATGGATATACTGAAAAACAAATAATTGTTTCTGTTTATTTAATGTTTTATTTTAATCCTCGCAGCTTGCAACAGAGGATTCTGTGGAAAGCCCTGACATCGGTTGGGGCTTTCTTTTTAAAATTCAAATTACAGGTCTCAATATGGAAAAGAAAAAATTAGTCATCTTGACAGGGGCAGGAATGAGTGCCGAAAGCGGAATCTCCACATTTCGTGATTCCGACGGACTATGGGAACATTATCGGGTAGAAGATGTGGCAACCCCTGAAGGTTTTGCCCGTAACCCGCAATTGGTATTAGACTTTTATAACCAACGGAGACGAGAATTACTGAAAACCCACCCCAACAATGGACATCTGGGATTAGCAAAACTCGAAGAACGTTACGATGTTCGGATTATTACCCAAAACATTGACAATTTACATGAACGAGCTGGTAGTTCACACATTATCCATCTACATGGGGAGCTTATGAAAGCCTGCTCAGTACGCGACCTCAACACGACTTATGACCTTTCTCCCGAACACCCCGACATCCATTTAGGCGATAAAGACCCATATGGCGACCAGCTCCGTCCGTTTGTTGTTTGGTTCGGCGAACCAGTTCCTATGATTGAACCAGCCATTAGAGAAGTGGAAAGCTCTGACATTTTTGTTATCATCGGAACCTCACTCAACGTTTATCCGGCAGCCGGTCTGCTAAACTATGTACGTCGAGGACAACCCATATATCTCATCGATCCCAAAGAAGTCCCAACCTACCGCAGAGATATCGAACACATCCAATGCGGAGCATCTGAAGGCGTAAAAAAACTAAACGAACTATTGTAAAAGTTTCCGATAAACTTGGATATTCTTTTCGTAAAAATAAACTTTTGCTAAGTTTGCAGCCAAAAAACAATACTAATATGCAACGTATATTTCTCACTGGCTACATGGGAGCCGGAAAA
>CALVFH010000128.1 GCA_944326775.1 uncultured Parabacteroides sp. | reverse complement strand
GAAGAAAAGAACCGGAACGAAGAAAAGAATTTCGACATCCTGAAATACGACGGGATGCGTGCCCAGCGGATGTGCGGCAAACTGCCCTATGCCATCAAATGCTTTACCGAGGCGCTCAACCTCCGCGAAGACGCGGAAACCCGGACGCATCTGGCGGCGGCCTACCTTTCGGCAGGGAAACCCGCCGAGGCGCTCGAACAGATGGACCGCCTGGTGGAACTGGAGCCGGAGAAGGTGGAAACGAGGCTGATGCGCATCCAGGTGCTGTTTCTGAACGACCGCGACGCCGACGTGCCTGCCGAATGCCGGCGCATCCTTGAGCTCGACGCTGCCAACAGCCAGGCTTATTATCAGATGGCGAAGGCGAAAAAGAGCCTGGGAGACCTGTTTGGAGCCATCGCCGACCTGACGCGCGCCATCGCCCTGAAAGACGACTTCAGCGAGGCCTACCAGCTGCGGGCGGAAATCCTGCTCGCCATGCGACAAGGGGCGGAAGCGCTCGAAGACATGGAAAAGGTGATTGCCCTCAACCCGGAAGAGGAGACCGCCTACCTGCTGCGGGGGCGCATCCACGAACTGACGGGCGAAACGGACAAGGCAGAGGCCGACTTCCGGAAAGTTGTCGAACTGAATCCTTTCAACACAGAGGCTTACGTCCAGCTGAGCCGCCTGTTTTCCGCCCTCGGAAAGAACGGCGAAGCCCTGGAATGCCTCGACGAGGCCATCGAAACCCTGCCCAACGCCGCCCCGCTCTATGCCGAACGCGGACGCATCCGCAACCTCGGCGGCGACAAGAAAGGCGCCTTCGACGACCTGAAAAAATCCATCGAGCTGAATCCCGGAGGCGAGGCCGCCCAACTATGCAACGGGCAACACTCCAATTTCGACAACCTCTACAAAGGCGGGATTTTTTAAACATTTCCGGCAAAGGAATTTGATTATTCGAAAAAAGGCTTTACCTTTGCAGCCCAAATTAGTATGCAATAAACAATATAAAGAAGATAGAAAATGAAAAGAACATTCCAACCCCACAACAGAAAAAGAAAGAACAAACACGGTTTTCGTTCAAGAATGGCAACGGCCAACGGTCGTCGCGTATTGGCAGCACGTCGTGCTAAAGGAAGAGCTAAATTAACAGTTTCTGACGAATACAACGGGTAATCGGATTTCCGAAAGGTAAAGAGAACTTGTATGAAAGTAAAGGTTTTACTGAAAAGCCTTTACTTTTTTTGTTTTTATACCTACCTTTGCTTTCCAATTGTTTCAATTTGCGATCAATCATGAGTAACTGGGCATTAAAATTCATCAAGAACCCGTTCGTCTGGAACTTTCTGCTGATGGTGCTGACCGGCTGCGCGCTGATTTACGGCACGCTGGCATGGCTCGACCATTATACGCGGCACAACGAGGCGGTGGTCGTCCCCGACGTCAAGGGGCTGTCGATGCACGAAGCCAAGACGTTCTTCGACAATACGGGGCTGCGCTACAATGTTATCGATTCGGTGTTCTCGAACGATGTGAAGCCGGGCGCCATCGTGGAAGTCGTTCCCGAGCCGGGCTCGAAAGTCAAGGAAGGGCGCATCGTGTTTGTTACCATCAACGCGCTGACCGCCCAGATGGCAACGATACCCGAGGTGGCAGACCTCTCGTTCCGCCAGGCGTATGCCCTGCTGCGGTCGTTGGGATTCAAAAATATCGAAGTCAAGTTCGTGCCGGGCGACTACAAGGACCTGGCCGTGGGCGTGGAACGGAATGCGCTGATGATCAACTCGGGCGAGAAAGTCCCGCTGACTTCGACGCTGACCCTGATTATCAGCAACGGCGAGAAGGAAATCGATTCGCTCGCGCTGGACAGCCTCAACATGCTGCCCGTGGAATCGCTGGACAGCGACTTGGAAAAATGGTTTTGACACATGGATGAGTTTCTGAACGAGATAGACGACGAGAATTTGAACCTGGACGACGACCTGCTGGACGACGACGGAGAAGGCGGGCAAGGCCCCACCGAATACGAGCATTTCCGGTTCGTGGCCGACAAGGGGCAGAGCCTGCTGCGCGTGGATAAGTTTCTGGTCGATCGCATGACGAACACGACGCGCAACCGCATCCAGCAGGCGGCCGAAGCAGGATGTATCCGCGTCAACGATGCGCCGGTGAAAAGCAATTACCGGGTGAAGCCGCTCGACGTGGTGACGATTGTCCTGGACCGCCCGCGCTATTCCAACGAGATTGTCCCGGAAAATATCCCGCTCAACATCATCTACGAAGACGACGACCTGCTGGTGATCAACAAACCGGCGGGGCTGGTGGTGCATCCGGGCGTGGGAAACTGGACGGGCACCATGCTCAACGCCCTCGCCTACCATCTGAAAGACGATCCGCGGTTCGACATCAGCAATCCGCGCATGGGACTGGTCCACCGCATCGACAAAGACACGTCGGGCCTGCTGGTGGTGGCGAAAAACCCCGAGGCGAAAGCCCACCTCAGCCTGCAATTCTTCAACAAGACGACCAAACGGAAATACCGGGCGCTGGTCTGGGGGATTATCCAGGAAGACGAGGGGACCATCACCGGAAGCATCGGCCGCAATCCGAAAGACCGCTTGCAGATGGCCTGCTTCCCGGACAACTCGCAAGGGAAATATGCGGTTACCCACTATACCGTCCTTGAACGCCTGGGCTACGTGACCCTGGTGGAATGCCGGCTCGAGACCGGACGGACGCACCAGATCCGCGTCCACATGAAACACATCGGGCACGTGCTTTTCAACGATGCCCGCTACGGAGGCAACGAAATCCTGAAAGGGACAACTTTCTCAAAATATAAACAATTCGTACAAAACTGCTTTGCCATCTGTCCGCGACAGGCGCTCCATGCCAAAACGCTGGGATTCGTCCATCCGCGTACCGGGCAGGAGATGTTTTTCGACTCGGAGATAGCCGACGACATGGCTGAACTGATAGACCGCTGGCGGAAGTACGCAACGACAAAAGACTTAGAACGATGAAAACAATGAAACGGAACATAGCTGTCATAGCCGGAGGAGACTCTTCGGAAATCGTGGTTTCCTTAAAAAGTGCGGAAGGAATCCGTTCTTTTATTGATAAAACGAAATTTAATGCTTATATTGCCATCGTAAAAAGAGGCGAATGGGCCGTGAAGCTCGCCGACGGGTCGGAGACGCCAATCGACAAGAACGATTTCAGCTTCCGGGAGAACGGAGAAACCCGGCATTTCGACTTTGCCTACATCACGATCCACGGGACACCGGGCGAAAACGGACTCCTGCAAGGATATTTCGACCTGATTGGGATGCCTTATTCTTCCTGCAACACGCTGGTCAGCGCGCTTACATTTAATAAATATGTATGCAACCACTACCTGAAAGCGTTCGGGGTGAGGATAGCGCCATCCATCCGGCTCTTCCACGGGGAAAGCATCGACACCGACGAGGCCGTCGGCAAACTGGGTCTTCCGATTTTCGTGAAGCCCAACGACGGAGGGAGCAGCTTCGGCGTCACGAAGGTGAAAGAGCCGTCGGCCCTGCAAGCCGCCATCCGGAAAGCCTTTGCGGAAGGACGCGAAGTGGTGCTGGAAAGTTTCATCAAGGGGACGGAAGTCACCAGCGGTTGCTACAAGGTGAAAGGCAAGGAAGTCGTCCTGCCCCTGACGGAGGTGGTGACCAGCAACGAGTTCTTCGATTTCGACGCCAAGTACAACGGACAGGTACAGGAAATCACGCCGGCGCGCCTCAGTCCGGCCCTGACGGAAAAAGTGCAACGCGAGACGTCGCGCATTTACGACCTTCTCGGAGCCACAGGCCTGATTCGCATCGACTATATCATCCCCGACGACGGCGAGCCCTGTCTGTTGGAAATCAACACGACGCCGGGCATGACGGCAACCAGCTTCATTCCCCAGCAGGTACGGGCGGCCGGCATGAACATGACCGAGGTGATGGACGACCTCATCGAAGACGGACTGAGGAGAAATGAAGAATGATAAAAATGATAAAGTTATGGATATGGAAACAGCTTCCCCAAATTTTGACGACATCCGCCCATTGAACGACAATGAGGTACAAGATGCCATAGAGAAATTGCTGGCCAACGAGGAGTTCAGACGAGCTATCCGCTACATCAAGCCGAACCTCGACTGGGAGCAATTCTCCCAAACGATGCGAGCCTGCAAAACCAAGGAAGAGTTCAAATCGACCTTGTCGTACGATGCCGTGACGACCGTGATCAAAAGCACGACATTCTCGCTGACGCTGTCGGGGCGCAGCCGCCTGCCCAAAGACAAAAAGGCGTGTACGTTCCTCTCGAACCACCGGGACATCGTCTTGGATGCGTCGTTCCTGAACATCCTGCTCTTCGAGGCGGGATACGGCATGACGCAGGTGGCCATCGGCGACAATCTGCTCATCCGTCCGTGGATAGAGACCTTTGTCCGCCTGAACAACAGCTTTATCGTGAAGCGCGGCGTATCCATCCGACAAATGCTGGAAGTGAGCCGGAAACTCTCGGCCTATATCAACCATACCATCAAGGAAACGAAGGAATCCATCTGGATTGCCCAGCGGGAAGGACGCGCCAAGGATTCGAACGACCGTACCCAGCCCAGCGTCCTGAAGATGCTGGCCATGAGCGGCGACCCCAACACGCTGAAAGCCCTGATGGACCTGAACATCGTCCCGGTGGCCATCTCCTACGAATACGACCCCTGCGACTATCTGAAGGCAAAAGAGTTCCAGCAGAAACGAGACAATCCGGATTACCAGAAAAGCCAGCAGGACGACATGCTGAACATGGAAACCGGCATCCTCTCGAACAAGGGACGTGTCCATTTCTCCATCGCCGGCCCCATCAACGGCCAGTTGGAAAAACTCGATCCGCAAACCGACAAGAACGAACTGCTCAGCCAGGTAGCCGCCATCATCGACCAGGAAATCTACAAACATTACCGCTTCTACCCGGGCAACTACGTCGCCTACGACCTGCTGACCGGCACGCGCCGCTTCAGCAACCTGTACGGCCTCAAGGAGAAAAAGGAATTTGAAACGTACCTGCAAGGCCAACTGGACAAGATCGTCCTGCCCAACAAAGACGAAAATTTCCTGCGTACCAAGATTCTGGAGATGTATGTCAATCCGCTGAAGAATCATCTCGCGGCAGCAGGACAATAACCCCCAAAGGCAAACTCCGTTTTTCCCCGGAAAAGATGAAATTGAATTTGTTCCGGAGAAAAACGGAATTGCCAACGCTTATTTTGATTTTAATCCGTATCTTTGCCGCATATCAATTCCAAAGAAAAGCAACATGAAGAAAATCGGCCTCCTGATAGCCTGCCTGTTGAGCCTCGTCGGATATTCCGCCCAGGCTCAAGTAGATTTCGGAGCACGCTTCGGCGTTTCCTATACGGCTCTGACCCAACGGATCAACGAAGGGTATGTCTCGGGCGGGAAAGCCGGATTCAGCATAGCCGGACTGGCCGACATTCCTTTATATAAAGATCTTTCGTTCCGCCCGGAGGTCGCGTTCATGCATCAGGGCGGGAACTACTATTCGCAACCCGTCTTTTCGGAAATGGCGGCCTATAACAAATACCGGTATTATTCCATCCAGGTTCCGCTCGACCTGGCTTATACCTTCCACATCGAAGACATCCATCTGACGGTCTTTGCCGGCCCGGCACTCGACTTCTCGCTCTTCGGCAAGATGAAAACCAGCAACAACGAGACGGAAGCAAACATCCAGTTCGGCGCCGAAAAGGAAAAAAACCTGCGCACCTTCGACCTGGGCGTAAAAGTCGGCCTGGCGGTGGAATACAACCGCTTCTTCTTCGCCATCGATGCCATCTGCGGCACCCTGGACCGCCGTCCGACCAAACGCGACGGGGAATCGAAGCTGCTGCAAAACAACGTCACCTTCTCCTTGGGATATTTCTTCCGGAAAGACACCCATTAAACACCTGAATACTACACCGTGCGGCTTTCAAAAAAAGGAAGCAAAAGTTTTTTATTTCAAATAATATCCGTACCTTTGCAAGCCGATTATTATCAAATTGTACTAAAAGTTTCATTCTTAGCAGGTTGTTGCTGCATGTGTCCGCGGCAGGAATCAGCGAGGAATATTTTGATTTATTAATTAATTAAACATTTAAGCAGTGGATACTTTAAGTTTTAAGACCATTTCTGCAAACAAAGCAACTGTAAACAAAGAATGGGTCATCGTTGACGCTGAAGGTCAGACTTTGGGTCGTCTTTGTGCAAAAGTGGCAAAGCTTTTGCGCGGCAAGTACAAACCGAATTTTACTCCGCACGTTGATTGTGGTGATAACGTCATTATCATCAATGCAGACAAAGTTGTTATGTCTCGTAACAAAATGCACAGCCGTGTATATCTGAGATACACAGGCTATCCTGGTGGACAGATCGAATACACTCCGGCCGACCTGATGGCCAAGGGCCCGAGCTATTTGTTCCGTAAAGTAGTAAAAGGTATGTTGCCCAAAAATCGTCTGGGTGCAAAACTGTTAGGCAATATGTATGTTTATGCAGGAACTGAACACAAGCACGAAGCACAGCAGCCTAAGTTAATTGATATAAACTCATATAAATAATCACAATGGAAGTAGTAAATGCAATAGGAAGACGTAAAGCCGCAGTTGCTCGCGTATTCGTCAGCGAAGGCACAGGAAAGATTACTATCAACAACCGCGATTTGGCTGAATACTTTCCTTCTCCTATCCTTCAGTTCATTGTAAAGCAGCCTCTGGCAAAGCTGAACGTCGCAGAACAATATGA
>CALVFH010000127.1 GCA_944326775.1 uncultured Parabacteroides sp. | reverse complement strand
AGCATGCGCATCAGTTCTTACACCGATCTGATTCTGATGAAGCTCTATCGCACGAAACAGATTGAGAACCACGGCGGGCAAACGCTGGTCTCTGAAGGAATCGATGCGAATTACATGGATATGGTTAATTATGCTTTGTTCGGATTGATTAAACTGGAGTTTGGCGAATGAAAGAGGCTGCGGAAATACCGGCAAAAGGCAAGAGTTGGGGTCTCAAGGTAGGCGTGGAGGCGTGCCGTATTCTGCTTGGAGTGGTGTTTATCTTCTCCGGTACGGTGAAGGCCGTTGATCCGATGGGGGGAGCCATCAAGATTGATGATTATCTGACGGCATTCGGACTGGATTTCCTGAAAATATTCTCGGTTTTATTTTCGATGAATCTCTCGGCACTCGAGTTTATGTTGGGTGTCTGTATGTTGCTGGGCGTTTATCGGCGGTATGCTTCGCTGTTGACCCTGTTGTTTATGCTGGTGATGACACCGCTTACTCTTTACCTTGCCTTGTTCAATCCGGTCTCGGATTGCGGTTGTTTTGGCGACGCGGTTGTTTTGACCAACTGGGAAACTTTCTATAAAAACATTGTCTTGCTGGCTGCTGCCATAGTTGCCTTCCGTTATAACCAGCTTCTCCTGCCGGTTTATACTTATAAGGTATATTGGTTTGTCGCGATTTTCGCCTATTTGTTTTCATTGCTTTTCTCGATACGCAATTATGAGCATTTGCCGTTGCTTGATTTCCGTCCGTATAAGGTGGGGGCGAATATCCCGGCGTTGATGGAAATCCCGGAAGGGGCGCCTGTCGATGAATATGCCTACACGTTTATTTATGAGAAAGACGGGGTGCAGAAAGAATTTACCTTGGAGAATTATCCGGCAGACGACTCAACCTGGACTTTCGTAGATTCGAAGACGGAACTGATCAAGGCCGGCTACGTTCCGCCTATCACCGGCTTCCAGCTGACGGACTTGGCGGACGGAACAGACCGGACCGAAACCATTCTGAGCGATACGGCAGGCGTCTTCCTGCTGGTCTCTCCTCATTTGCAGGAGGCTTCGGACAAACAGATCGACGAAATCAATAATGCCTATGACTACGCCCAGGAAAAAGGATTGAAATTCTATGGCGTCACCGGCTCGCTGCCTGAAGAGATTGCGCTCTGGACCGATTATACCGGCGCGGAATATCCTTTCCTGTTCTGCGACGAGACGGTACTGAAGACCATCATCCGCTCCAATCCCGGACTGGTTTTGCTGAAGAACGGCACGATTCTGGGGAAATGGCATTACAACGATATTCCCGCAGAGGGCGATTTGGAGGCTGAAATTGCTCCCTTGCTCGCGGGAAAAGCAGATTCCGGCAAAGAAGATGCCCACATTTGGAGTATCTTATTGACTTTTGCCGTACCTTTGCTCCTTGTTTGGGGGTACGACCATGTACATAACCGGCTGAGGAAACGCCAACCGCGTCCGGCAGACGGCAACCCGAAAGAAAATTGAGATTATTTATTACATATTTAAAACGTATAGAATCATGAGAAAGAACATTGTTGCAGGAAACTGGAAAATGAACACCACTCTTGCAGAAGGCTTGGATTTGGCCAAAGGTTTGAATGAAGCATTGAAGAACAAGACGACAAATTGCGATGTGATTATCGGTACTCCGTTTACTCACCTGGCAAGCGTGGTCGCTGCAATCGACACCAATAAAATCGGCGTCGCTGCCGAGAACTGTGCCGATAAGGAAAAAGGCGCTTTCACCGGCGAAGTTTCTGCCGCTATGGTAGCTTCTACAGGCGCTAAATATGTCATCCTTGGCCATTCAGAACGCCGCGCTTACTATCACGAAACTCCGGAAATCTTGAAGACGAAAGTGGAACTCGCCCTCGCTCACGGCCTGACTCCGATCTTCTGCATCGGCGAAGTATTGGCTGAACGCGAAGCCGGCAAGCATTTCGAAGTCGTAGATGCCCAGATCGAAGGCTCTCTCTTCAACCTTTCTGCTGAAGACTTCAGCAAGATTATCCTCGCTTACGAACCGGTTTGGGCTATCGGTACCGGCAAGACGGCTACGGCAGACCAGGCTGAAGAAATCCACGCTCATATCCGCGCAACTCTGGCTGCAAAATACGGTCAGGAAATTGCCGACAACTGCACGATCCTTTATGGCGGTAGCTGCAACGGCGGCAACGCAAAAGAACTCTTCGCCAAACCGGATGTTGACGGTGGCTTGATTGGCGGCGCATCGCTGTCGGTTGAAAAGTTCATGCCGATCATCGAAGCATTCGATAAATAAGTTTCCATTTTACATACAGAGTGAAAGAGGGTGTACCGGTTTTCCGGGCATCCCCTTTCCGTTTTAAAAAGAATAAACGATGAAACATTTCCTCCTTAGTTTTCTCTTGCTCCTGCTTTGCGCCCCCGTGGCTGCCCAGCAGAACGATTCGATTCCGGCAGAACCGGCCTACACGATTTTCGACGAACTGGCCAAGCGCGGCGCACGCCAGGGACTCGTCACCATCCATCAGTCCGAAGCCATCCGCAACCTCGTCGGCGCCTGCAAATTCGGGAAAGACGTGGAGACGACCGACGACGAGACCTATCTGAAAATCCCCGGCTTCCGCGCCCAGGTCTTCTCGGGCAACAATCAGCGCAAATCGAAAGACGAAGCCTTCAGCAAAGAAGAAGAAATCAAGGAACTGTTTCCCGACCTGCCTACCTACGTGACTTATACGGCGCCGTTCTGGAAATTGCGCGTGGGCGATTTCCGTTCCCACGAAGAGGCCTACCAGGTCTTGCGCCAGCTGATGGCCGCTTTCCCCTCCTATGCAAAAGAAATGTATATCGTTAAAGAAGAAGTAAAAATCCCTCTCAATTAAGACATGACAGAAGAACAAATTTTGCAGAACCGCGAGGCTCTGACCACCCATTACCGCGAAATCCTGACCCTCCTCGGCGAAAACCCCGAGCGCGAAGGTCTCTTGAAAACTCCCATGCGCGTAGCCAAGGCTATGCAGTTCCTCACCAAAGGCTACGAGGAAGACCCCGAGGCGGTGCTCCGCTCGGCCATGTTCCAGGAAGAGGATTACAAACAGATGGTTATCGTCAAGGATATCGACTTCTTCTCCCTCTGCGAGCACCACATGCTCCCCTTCTTCGGCAAGGCGCACGTGGCTTATATCCCGAAAAAATACATCACGGGGCTGAGCAAAATCCCCCGCGTGGTGGACATCTTCGCCCGCCGCCTGCAAATCCAGGAGCGGCTCACGATGCAAATCAAAGACTGCATCCAGCGCACGCTCGACCCGCTGGGCGTGATGGTCGTCATCGAAGCGCAGCACATGTGTATGCAGATGCGCGGCGTGGAAAAGCAAAACTCCCTCACCACCACCTCCGACTTCACCGGCTTCTTCCAGCAAGCCAAGACGCGCGAAGAGTTTATGAATCTGATAAAGAAATAATCCCCGGAGGGAAATTACGAGTTACGAGTTACGAGTTATGAGTTACGAATTATGAATTATGAATTATGAATTATGGCTTCGCGCTCGGTTCCATCATTCATAATTCATAATTCATAATTTTTCAAACCACTGGCTTGTCGTCCGGTTCTTCCGTCGAAGGTTCCTCCGGTGTTGGCGTTTCCTCTTCGCCTTCTTCCGGTTTCGTGGTGGAGCCGCTCTGGGCAGCCGTCGTCTTGTACGATTTGATCAGCTGGTTGATGCTTTGCACGAAATCCGTCAGCGGGTCGACCGTTCTTTCCACCGATTGCATCTGAGGACCGTCGTCCTCTTCGGCTTCTTCTGGGTCCACCAAGTTGTTGTAAGCCACCTGGCCGTTCACTGCCGACACCACGTCGTAGTATGCAGCGTCGAGCACCTGCCGCGCAGTACGCACGGCATTGGTTTCAACCGTCTTTTGGCCTTCCTCCCGCTGGCTGTCCAATTCGATATATTCATCATTGGCCTTAATCATCGCATCGCGGTCAGCCTCGCGGCCCAACTTTGTAATTTCATCCGACCAAGGCGATGTACACAAATCCTGCCCCATATCGTGCATCCGTTCCGACTCGGCGCGGCGTCCCAAAGGGAGCATACTGCCATACGAATCCATCTTGTTTGCTAATATCTGCGCACTCGCGCGTTTGGCCGTGTCCGAACTGTAGAGGTCGGCTTCGATATGTTTTACCAAGCAACGCCAATAGTCGTCCCGCTCCTGGTCTTTCTGCGTCATGGTCTCCGTCAGGTTATCTTTCCGTTGCTTTATATACGCCGCGTCCAGCTGCGTGCGGGCAGCCGAAAAAGCCTCATAACATTTCGTTATCCTCAAGGCCTCCGGCGTTACACGCTGGATTTGCGCATCTACGGCGCGCATAAAACCTGAATACAAATCATTATTAAACGATGTCAATCGTACTTCGTTGATTGTGTCCATATTAGAATTTTTTCTTTTGAAATGAGTTTATATAATCCTTTTTTGCTTCTTCCCGGGTCTCAAAATGAACCTCAAAATTTTTAGGTTGTCTGCGACGCCGTCGCAAGATGCGTCAAAATTTTTAGGTTGTCTGCGACGCCGTCGCAAGCCGCGTCAAAATTTTTAGGTTGTCTGCGACACCGTCGCAAGCCGCGTCAAAATTTTTAGGTTGTCTGCGACGCCGTCGCAAGCCACGTCAAAATTTTTAGGTTGTTCGCGACACCGTCGCAAGCCGCGTCAAAATTTTTAGGTTGTTCACGACACCGTCGCAAGCCGCGTCAAAATTCTGATGCTGTCTGCAACGGCGGCGCAAACATCTATTTTACCAATATCAATGTTTAATCATAATATTCATGGTCTGCGGTCCTTCGTTGGCCTTTGTATTTCTTACATTCAAGAAATAAACACCATTAGAAACCTGTGAAACATCAATATTCAGATTAACCACATTCGTACCATTATTATTTACCGTAGTCTGGTAAACACATACACCGGTATTACTATACAAGGCCACTTGATAAGTTTGATTTTCAAGTTTAACTGCCTTATCTCCATTTTGCATCTTCGCATTAGGTTTAATCTGAACCTGAAGCATCGCACCTCCCGAATTTTGCAAAACAGACAAAGAATAGGAATTTGAAACATAAACCCAACCGATACTTTGCCATTCGCCCCAACCGAAACTATTATGTGCACGAGCATATAAATAACATGAACGCGGACTGCTCGATTGATATACATTTACCTTAGATTTTATCGTATTCAGAGGAACAATACTCCAATCATTTGGATAATCGACTTTCCATTCATACAAATCAACCTCATATCTGGCATCGTTTGAAACCTCAGCGGTAAATGCACCGCTACTAATCATGTTAAATGCTTTGGGCAAAGGTTTGCTGGGAACATCATCATAATTTGGATCTGGATACCTATAATAACGTAATGTAGAAGCATTATAAGGACAATCCGTAGGTTTATGTATGAAAAGTGGTCCTGCTCCCCATTTTGATTTAAAGTAACCATTTTGTGAAGCTATAATAGCTGAATGATCATCCGATGCATACGAAACTTTCTTTGCTCTAGACATATCTGTCGTTAAAACATAACTACCATCATTCCAAAAAGCATCATCCCCAGGAGTATTTAACCATACATAACTATATCCTTCAGATACATACCAAGCGTAAGCATGACAATTATATGCATAAGTAGCTTCTCCCGCAAAAGTAATTCGATTATCATATATTTCTAAATTCGAATCTTTATAATCATCCTTATCACCTTGACTCATATCACCACTTATAAGCTTCAATGCAGCAACAGATGTACCATTAGGAGTAGAAATGTATACATTTGAATAAATTGGAGATGAAGACATCAAATTAACATATAAAGTATCTTGTTTCAAAAATTGAATAATTGGATCACTTTCAATTTTTTTAATTTCATCAAGAGAACTATCAGAAAACTTATTCAAACTCTTTTTTAATATCACCAATGTTGGTCTATAAGAAAAACTTGAATACTCTTTCTCATCATCAATCTTCTGATAAATTCTTTTTTGGGCTTCTTTTATTAATGTTAAACGAGTCGTCTCATCCATCTTTTCAAGAATTGGCTCTTGAGCTAAGAGCATTTCAAAGAATCCTCGTCTAAGATTCCAATAAGCTTGATTAACTCCTTCTTCTGAAAGTTTCATTGTCTTAGTATCCATTTTCCTATAGAGGGTAAGCAATTCCAATGGCGCATCATCTCTTTTCATCAATTCTTGCAATCCATTAAAATTCTGAATAAGAACATCCATTCCTTGCTGTAATGTATTAAAAGCTGCATAATGCGACATAACAGGAAGGTTCAAACAAGTTATAATCAAATCATGTGTACTCATTGATTTTAAAGTTTCTTCCGGAATTTGCAAAGCCGCATACCTATCAGCTTCTGTTATTAAATCACCCCAACCTTTAACTCCCGGTCTCATTGGGAAATCATAAACTTGTGCTTAAATCATTAAAGATACAAGGCAAAATAGAAATATAAAAAGCTTTTTCATATATACAATTTTTAATAGGTTATCAAATTTATTTTGTAAACACAGTCTTTTCCATTCCTTGAAAATCATACAATATGATTTCATTTTCATCATATTCTATTGGATATATCAAATAAGTACTACTATATGGAGTTGGAAGAAGATAGATTGAATCACCTGATAGGAAGTAAGTCGAATATTGGATCCGATGTTCATCTATATAATCACTCTCGTAAATCATAGAACCTTTTTCAAATTCTAACGTATCGTGCCGCTCATTCGTCCACTTTCCAGAAAAAGGATAATCATCATCATTACATCCAACAAATGGAATAAGCAAAAGGAAGTAAAGCAAAACAATTTTAATATTCATGCTATAATGATTTTAGGTTGTTTATAATCAATCACGCTCTCTCTCGTAGGGTTACTATTGAAGTCGTTAAACTACTATAGTAACCCC
>CALVFH010000126.1 GCA_944326775.1 uncultured Parabacteroides sp. | reverse complement strand
ACAACACGAAAAAAGCCTTCCGCAAAACACGCGAAAGGCTTTTTTCGTAAGGAGGCTCCCCTATTTCTTCTTAAAGATGTTTTTTTTCTGCACCTTGGAAACCTATGAATAGAAATCCTCCGCCGGGAGTACTGAAGTTTTGTCGGATCTTAAAAGAAGACGGAAAGTTTTCACGAATTTCAGCGCATCGGTGGGTTGTTTTTCTCCGCGGAAGCTGTCTGCAACCTGAAAAAGATTGGGGAAGAAAGATTCTATATTCCAAAAACCTTTATTACATTTGCCACAACATGAAACACGCAGCATCTATGACAAAACAAGAACGATACGAAGCCATTTTGGACTGGTTCCAGACGCATGTCCCCGTGGCGGAAACCGAATTGCATTATAACTCTCCCTTTCAACTGCTGGTCGCCGTGATTCTTTCGGCACAATGCACCGACAAACGGGTAAACCTGGTTACTCCAGCCCTTTTCGAGGCGTTTCCGACGGCAGAAGTCATGGCGGAAACCACGCCCGAAGTGATTTTCGAATATATCAAAAGCGTTTCTTATCCGAACAATAAAGCCAAGCACCTGGCAGGCATGGCGCGGATGCTCGTAAGCGATTACCACGGGGAAGTGCCCGGCGACATCAAAGAACTGATGAAACTTCCCGGCGTCGGACGGAAGACGGCCAATGTCGTCGCGTCGGTGGTCTTCAACCAGCCCGCGATGGCTGTAGATACCCATGTGTTCCGCGTATCGAACCGCTTGGGGCTGACGGAGAATAGCAAGACACCCCTCGAGACGGAGCGGGAGCTGGTGCGCTACATTCCTGAAGCGCTCATCCCGAAAGCCCACCACTGGCTGATTCTCCACGGGCGCTACGTCTGTCTGGCCCGCAAACCCAAATGCGAAAGCTGCGGCCTGCAACCGTGGTGCAAATATTATCATACCCACCCCCTGTGAGACGTCTGAAGAAAGATATTGCCATCGTGTTGCTGTCCCTCGCGGTAGCCGCCGTTTCCGCCTGTTTCTTTTTAGGCTATATCCAGCAAGAGAAAGAGATGGAAACGCAAGACATCTATGGCCTTCTGCCGGGGAGACCCCTCTCCGTGCTGGCAATCAACCAGCCGGCATCGTTTGCCCGCCTGTTTTTAAAGAGCGAGAAGGGACGGAAGCTCGTGCAGCGGTGGATTCCGGATTGTTTCCTCGAGATGATGCGGTGGAACCACGACCTGCAGTTTGTCTTGTTTTCCTTCCATCCCGAGGGAGTAGTCTGCTATGTCAAGGCGACGCGGAAACGGGCGCATGAGCTTGAAAGGCAGACGCTCCGTGCCTGTTTTCCGGCCTACGAGCCTCAGGAAGGAACGCTCTACAATCTGAAATTCCGGTATTATGCCGATGCGGGAAGCCGCTTCTTAGGATGTTACCAGCACGAGGGCCTCTGGGTGGCAAGTTACAGCAAACGGTTGCTGGAGAAGGTCGCCCGCAAACAGCTTCTCCCGGAAGAGCGGTATGGCGAAGAAGTGCCTGTTCCTTTTTCCCTCATCCGGCGCTTCGATCCGAATGCGACCGCCAATCTGCTGACGCCCTCCGAGGGTTGGGATATCGAAATCGCCCGGCAGGACACGGTCTTGTGGCGTTATACACAGCCTTGGATTTATGCAGACCTTTTCCCGGGCGAGGGCAGCATCTGCGGATTCTGTTCTTTCCCTTATCATCTCCTGAACGACTCGATTTGCAGGAGTCTGGGAGACAGCATTGCCTCGCGTATCGAGAGGATACTCCCCTCGCTCGACGTCACGCCCCAGGCGAGCCAGGACAACGCCGAACTTTACTTCACCTTTTGTAGTCCGTTGTGATTTCCAGCCCGTCGTAGGCCAGGTGCACGTGAGGCGGAAGCAGTTTCTCCACCTCGGCATGAAGCCCCATCCGATGGCTGAGATGCGTCAGGTAGGCCCGGCGCGGACGGAGGCGTTCGATTTCCTCCAGGGCCATGTCCAGCCCCTGATGAGACGGATGGCGGCTATCCCGGCGGAGCGCATTCACAACAAGAACATCCAAGCCCTGCAGTTTTTCGTATTCCGGCTCCGGCAAAGACTTCATGTCGGTGATATAGGCGAAATCGCCGATGCGGTAACCCAGGATGGGCAGGCGTCCGTGCATCACGCGGATTGGCTGAACCGGTATCTCCGCCGCGCGGAAAGGTTCTTCGCCGATTGCAACCAGATAGAAGTTGGGCACGCCCGGATAGCGGTTCTCCTCACGGAAGACGTAAGGCAAGCGCGTCCGGATGGCCTCGCAAACATTCGCCTCGGCATAAATCGGCAGGTCTTTGCGGAAGCAGAAAGGACGCAAATCGTCCAGCCCTCCCACGTGGTCGTAGTGCTCATGGGTAATGAGGACGGCATCCATCAGCGTATGGATATGCGCCAAGGCCTGGTAATAGAAATCCGGCCCGCAATCGATCAGCAGATGCTTCTCGCCGACCTCAATCCAGACGGAGCAACGCGAACGACGGTCGCGCGGGTCGCGGCTCCGGCATACTTCGCAATTACACAACAATTCCGGCACCCCCGTGGAAGTGCCGGTCCCTAAAAACGTCACCTTCATTATACAATATATTTTACTTCGGGCATCAGCTCGATTCCAAAATGTTCGTTCACGGCGGTGCGGATGCTCTCGGCCACGAGGGCAATCTCGTCGCCCGTCGCGCCTCCGTAGTTCACCAGCACCAGCGCCTGTTTGTCATACACGCCTACGTCGCCATGCCGTTTGCCCTTGAAGCCACACTGCTCGATCAGCCAAGCAGCAGGGATTTTCACCTTCCCGTCGGCGGCCGGATAGACGGGCATCTCCGGGTAACGCTCCCGGAGGCGGAGGGCATCCCCGGCATCGACCATCGGATTCTTGAAGAAGCTGCCGGCATTCCCCAGCACGGCCGGGTCGGGGAGCTTTTCGCGTCGGATGGCTATCACCGCGTCGCGTACGGCCCGGAGCGTAGGTTCGGCGCCCACCCGTTCGCCCAGTTGCCCATAATCGAGCGTGAAAGCAGGCCGTTTGGAGAGGCGGAGATTCACCTGCGTAATGATTTGCGGGTCCTGATGCGGATCCTTGAAGCGGCTCTCCCGGTAGCCGTATCCGCAATCCTCGACGGGGAATATCTTTTTCTCGAAAGTCAGTTGGTTATAGGCTTCGACACTCACCAGGACGTCTTTCAGCTCCACCCCGTAAGCTCCGATGTTCTGCACCGCGGCGGCGCCGGCCTCGCCCGGGATGAGCGAGAGGTTCTCGATGCCGTGCCAGCCCCGCTCCACGGCGTAGGCCACCACCTCGTCCCAGACCTCGCCTGCCCCCACGCGGAGGACAACCGACGCCTCGTCTTCGGCGACCACCTCCATGCCCCGGATGCGCGAATGGAGGACAATCCCGTTGTAATCATTCAGGAAGAGGAGGTTGCTCCCCGCTCCGATATGCGTAGAAAGGCATTCCTGGAAATATTCGTCGCGCAAGATCTTCTTCAAATCGTCTTCGCTGTCGTATTCCATGAACCAGCGGGTCTTCACCGGCAGATGGAACGTATTATGAGGCTCTAAAGAGTAATTCTGTTTGATTTGCATAACTTCATGTCTTATGTTTACGCCCTGCGAACAGGCTTTACCGAAAAATCACGGGCAAACTTACAAAGAAAATACGAGTTTGCGGGAACATCGCCAAAACAAATTGCGGATCGCAGCGCCATCGGCAACGGCCTGCAACCCGCAATCAGCATGGTTTCTTTGGAGGAAGGGCGATTGAGAAAGGTCTGTTCCCGGAGGCTGGACTATCGCAACCGCCTCACTCCCTCTTTTTCTTCTGCGATAACAATCATTCTTAGTACAACCTAATTCATTCTCTTAGTAACAACACTGTGGTTCTCTCGTTTGGACACTGCAAAGTAAGCCACGCGATGTTACAAGCCTTTTGAATCGGTATGACATTTCCGTAACACCCGGTTTTAAAAGGCTACCTGCACCATCACCGGGAAATGGTCGGACGGGAAGTGGCCGTACTGCTGCTCGTTCAGGACGCCATACTTTTTCACCTTCACGCCATCGGTCACCCACACGTAATCGATGCGGTTCTTCATCGGCGCGTCCACCTGGAAGGCGGTCGTCGTCCCCACCGTGCCGTAAGGAGGCTGCTCGGTGATGGTATAAGCGTCTTTCAGCAGTCCGTCAGACGCCAGCGTCACGATCGGCTCGTCGGTCGGCACGGCGTTGAAGTCGCCCGTGGCAAACACCACGGCGTTGGTCCCGGCGATCTCCTTGATCTTCTTCAGCAAGAGCTTCGACGACTCGCGGCGGGCCACTTTCCCCTGGTGGTCGTAGTGCGAGTTGAAGAAATAGAACACTTTCCCGCTCTCCTTGTCTTTAAACTTGCCCCACGAGCAGATGCGGTTGCAGCACGTCGCGTCCCAGCCCTTTCCGGGGACGTCGGGCGTTTCGGAAAACCAGAAATCCCCCTTGTCCAAGACCTCGAAACGGTCCTTTTTGTAGAGGATGGCAGAATGTTCGCCCGCATCCTTGCCGTCGTCGCGCCCGGCGCCGATATAGGCATAGTTGCCCAGTTCAAGAATCCCCTCGAGCTGGTGCTTGAAGCCCTCCTGCGTCCCGAAAATATCGAAGTCGTGGAAGCGCACGAGTCCCTTCACCATCTCCTTGCGGTTGGGCCAGGCGTCGGCACCGTCGTTCGGCGTGTCCATACGCAGGTTGAAGGTGGCGACATTCATTTTACACACGGCCGCAGATTTTGCAGCCCCATCGTTGCCCGCCCAGGCGTTCAGCAGGAAGGCCAGCAGGACAACGGAAGCAAATACCAAATAAGCTTTCTTCATAATACAGTTGTTGAATGGATTTTTACAATGGATGATTTCTGTTTTTTGCCGCACGCTGGGCTCCAACGGGTCGTCTATAGCTTTTGGCAATCCGTTGAAGGGCTTCAATGGGTTGTCTAAAGCTTTAGGGAAGGTTTTGAAGACCTTCAATGGGCTCTCTAAAGCTTTAGAGAAGGTTTTGAAGACCTTCAATGGGTTCCCTAAAGCTTTTGGCAAGGTTTTGAAGGGCTTCAACGGGTTGTCTAAAGCTTTAGACGGGTCTCCGAAGACCTTCGGCGGGTAGCCGAAAGCTTTCGGGAGGTCTCCGAAGGGCTCCGGCGGGTATTCTAAAGCTTTAGAATAGTCTCCGAAGGACTTCGGCGGGTATTCTAAAGCTTTAGGATAGTCTCCGGAGGACTACGGCGGGTACTTTAAAGCTTTAGAATAGTCTCCGGAGCACTCCGGCGGGTTCCCGAAAGCTATAGACGGTTTTCCAGCCTCTTTCGGAAATCCGTCTAAAGCGATTGACGCCCCTCTCCCGCCCTGCGGCGTGGCAGGCACAAAAAAATTTTACCGCCGTAAAACCCTTTCCTTTCTGGGGAAGCGGATTTTGCGACGGTAAAAGCTAGTTGATTAATCCCAGCCCGGGTTCTGCTCAAGGTTGCCGTTCAGCGTGATGGCAGATTTCGGTATCGGGTAGTAATATTGGCGTCCGTCTTCATACCAAACGCGGTCCGGGTCGTTGGTGTACCACGTCAGGTTGCCGGAATTCTCGCCCGTCAGACCCTGGCGGTTGGTTCCGCTGGCCTCAACCGAGATTGGCGTACAGCTCGAGGGCAGTCCCGTCGGGGTTTCGCCTTTGTAGAAGATTACGTCGGTCGTTCCGTCGCGGTCGAGGTCCATCTGGACGTTCAGTGCGGGAACATAGATGCCGGTCCATTCCATCGTCATCAGTTCGCCGCGCTTCCAGCGCAAGAGGTCGGTGAATCGGAAGCCTTCGAGGGCAAGTTCCACCGAGCGTTCGCGGCGCACCTCAAGGATGACGGGGTCGCTGATGTTGGGGAAATAGGTCTCCTGGATATATTTGTCCACTTTGGTCGGCTTGGCCGTCAGTCCGCCGGTGATTCCGGCGCGGGCGCGGAGGACACCGATGGTGTTTGCCCAGTCGGCATCGGTCAGGGTACCCATCTCAGCCTTTGCTTCGGCATAGTTCAGCAGTACTTCGGCATAACGGAAGAGTGGGATAGCGTTCGTATTGAATGCGCCGGCATCGTAATAGGGATCGTCGAGGCTATACTTGATGGGCTGGTATCCCGTATAGGAATAGCCGTTGAAGTTCGGAGCTGTCGGGACACCGTTGCGGGTATAGCCCGGGGTACGGATGGTCTGCGCCAGACGTTTGTCGCGGTTCTGGCACTCGTCGTAGAACTCGATCTGATCGTGGTTCGGTTTGTCGGTGAACGGCGTGCCGTCTGTCATCAGGAACAGGTTGATGAACGAACGGATCATGCTGAAACGAGAGCCGTAGGTACCTGAAGTCCACCACCAGTTGGCTTCACCCAGGACGCCCAAGCCTTCGTCGGCTACGCTGGCGAGCATCACTTCGCTGGTAATCGGCGAATCGCTGGTGAAGAGGGCGCGGAACGATGCGTCTTCACCGCTGCCGGTATAGATGGAGTAGCCGCTTTCGTTCATCACCGTCTGAGCGGCATCGGCGGCTTCCTGCAACCAGGCGTTGGCGGTGTCGGTCAGACCTAATTCAGTATGGTATTTGCGGAACGTTCCTTCAAAGAGGCAGACGCGCGACTTGAAGGCATAGGCTACCCACTTGGTCAGCAGGGAACCTGTCTCGTCGCTGGTTGCCGATATGTTTTCGCAAGCGAAATTCAGGTCTTCCAAGACATGATCCATCACTACGGTACGTGAATCGCGCGGTGCATAGAGCTGCTCATCGTCGATGGAGAGGGTATGATCAATCCAGGGCACATCGCCAAAGCGGACCACCTTCTCATAATAGAAGTAGGCGCGGAAGAAACGGGCGATGCCCAGGTAATTGTTGCGTACAGATTCTTCAACAGCCTCGTTCGTACAGTTCTCGATGAAGTAGTTGATGTTGCGGAGGTCGCTCCAGTCCCAACCGCTACTAACGTCGGAGGAATAAGCGCCGCGGCGGATGAAATCGTCGTAGTTGGTTACGGCACCATAGTCGCACATGGCATCCTGGCGGAAACCGTCATCCACGGAAGGCAACATATTGTAGAACGAATAGGAATAGGT
>CALVFH010000125.1 GCA_944326775.1 uncultured Parabacteroides sp. | reverse complement strand
CCGACGAGGAAGGCGGCGGCTCCGACGGGCCGAGCATCAGCTGAACATTCTCCCGCACACGGGAGGAGGAGGAAAGAGGAAAAGCAAGAGGCTGTCCCCATCGGAAGAGGGGGATGGCCTCTTGGGGTAGAAGGGGGTGGGACGCTTGTTTTCCGGGGCTGGGGCAAGAGAGGTATGCAAGTTCTTTGACGGAGAAGGAAAGGGGAAACTACTTTGGAAAGGAGAAGAAAAATAACTATTTGGAGTATATCTTTCATAGAAATGGTTACGAAAGAGGAGAAAGCTGAGGTTATCGAAATTTTCGATAACCCCAAGTTGAATCAGAAGAAGAAAGCTCCTTGCTTACCTCCTTTCATGGAAAAAGGTTATCTTTGCGTAACAAGAATAATTATATTAATATGGAAAGAACAGTATTCAACAAGGCGCAACTGGAAATGCTCGATATCATGGCCGCTATCCGCAGCGACGAGGAATTGGAAGAACTGAAGCATACCATATCCGAGTTCTATGCGAAACGTGCAGACCAGGAAATGGAGAAGCTATGGCAGTCGGGGCGATGGAACGAACAGACGTTGAAAGAATTGGGTAATGCCCACTATCGGACTCCTTACAGGCAATGAAACGGTTCGTAGTATTGGACACCAACTGCCTGGTGCAGATGTTGTCAGTTCACAGCCCTTACCGTCCGGCTTGGCAGGCATTCCGAGACGGGCGATACATACTCTGTGTCAGCAACGAGATTCTGGAAGAGTATCAGGAAATCATTACGCGTGTGGCAAATGAGGTGGTAGCGCACAACGTTGTCAGTGCCATTGTGCGTAGTCCTTTCACTCGTTTTTTCACGCCTCATTTCCGCTTCCGTCTTATCGAACAAGACCCAGACGACAACAAGTTTGTTGACTGTGCCATTACCGCCGGAGCAGACTATATTGTCAGCGAGGATGCGCACTTCCGAGTGTTGGAACAAATTCCTTTTCCAAAGGTATGTGTTATCCGGCTGCAACAGTTCGTGAAAGAAATGACTGAACTATAAATAGCGGTTATCATTACCGCAAAGTTTTCCGTCCCGCCCCTCTCCCCGCCGAGGAGGAGGGCGGGACGTTTGTTTTTGGGAGACGGCCTGCTCCGGAGCGATATACATTTGCAGATACCTATTCTGATTGCAGCGGGTCTCGGCAGGACATGAAAATACCTTTTTTTAGGTATTGCGCCCTTTTCGCGAAAGGCCGACCTTTGCTTTCGGTAATAAACTTAAAAACTTAAAGCAAAATGAAGAAAGTAGGAATCTTTTTTGGTTCTTCCGGCGGAGTAACGGAAGGAGTAGCAAACCAGATAGCCGAGAAGTTGGGTGTGGCATCGGCCGATGTGCATAATGTGGCTTCGGCGTCGCCTGCCGATTTAGGCGCGTATGATGTGTTGTTGTTGGGCAGTTCCACGTGGGGGTCGGGCGACCTGCAAGACGACTGGTATGATTTCTTGCCGAAGATCCAGAAACTCGATTTGTCCGGCAAATTGGTTGCTTTGTTCGGTTGTGGTGATTCGTCATCCTTTGGCGATACCTTCTGCGATGCCATCGGTACGATTTACCAGGATTTGCAGGGGACGGGATGCCGGTTTATCGGTTCGGTCGATCCTTCGGGTTATACTTTCGACGATTCTACCGCCCTGGTGGATGGCAAGTTCGTCGGGCTGCCTTTGGACGAAATGAACGAAGACGACCACACTTCGGAGCGCATCGACGCATGGGTTGAGACATTGAAACAAGAAGGTTTAGAATAATTGTTAAAGTAAAGAAAGGCGTCTTATGGTGATGATCAGTTGCGGAATCCCCGGGGAAATCAAAGTTTTCCTAAACCATATCTATGAATACAAGAAAGGTGTTCGTAACTTGGTTTTGTGTACTTTAAATGCGTGTTATGAACCGATGGCGATTGAACGCCTGGAGAGTCAGGGTATCCATTATATTACGCAGGAAGCCGGGAGCCAGTCGGTCAATATCTACTTCGGCCGTCCGGAATGCCTTGCCGCCATCCGCCTGATCATCACCAAGCCGCTTAATCTGCTTAGCCCGGAAGAAGATTTTATCCTGGGCGCTTTGCTGGGCTATGACCTCCGGATGCAGTGCGAGCGTTATTGCCGGCGGAAAGAAGTTTCGTGATAAGTTTGTGCTTTTGTGTCGGGCATTTTCGCAAAAGCGTTACCTTTGTATCGCTTAAACAGATAGGAAATGACGATACAGGAGATAAACCAGACATACGACAAGATCATCGCATCGCTCGATGCGAAAGAATTGAAGAATGCGTTCGACCACTTGCAGGGACTGATTGCGGGGAGTTCGCATTATGAATTTCAGGATAAATTAGACGAATTGCAGAATACCTACAAGTACATGCTCCGCTACCGGATGGAGAATGTGCAGGATCCGATGCAAGACCAGATTTACGGGCAGATGCAGGCCTCCGCCTATGAATTGGCCGACCGCGTCCGCCTGAAAGCGTTGGAAAAGATTTCTCCGCGTCAGTATTTCAGTGCCTTGCGGATAGTTCGTACGCAGCCGGAGGTTTCCTATTCCGTTCTTCATCAGAAATTGTTGGAAGGAGAGGAGTTTTTGGCTCCCGCCGCTCGTTTGGAGGCGCAACGCCAGAAAGAATCGGATGCGTTAATCCTTTTCCGGAAAATCTGGGTTAGCTCTCATTTGCAGGTTGATGAGGTGGTGGCTCTCCGTGACTTGCTGACGGACGTAAAGGTAGGATCGGGAGTCCGTTGCCTGGCTGTTTCCGCCCTTTGGCTGGGGTTGCAGGAAGTTTTCGACAAAGAAAAAGTCGGTTTGCTGTTCGATGCAGCCTCGGTTGATGATCTTGAAATCCATACCCGTGCGTTGATTTCCTTATTGCTGACATTCTATTTCTATCGGAAGCGGACGGAGCTGTATCCGCAGGTGGAAAGTCGTTTGCAGGCATTGGCCGAGGCGCGTCCCGGATTCGGCAAGGAGATACAGACCCTCATTCTTCGTTTTATCCTTTCCCGCGAGACGGAAAAGATTACCCGCAAGTTGCAAGACGAGATATTGCCCGAGATGATCAAGCTGGGTCCGCAGCTGAGCCGGAAAATCAATCTGAAAGAGATTACTCCGGAGCAGTTTGGCGACGAGATGAATCCCGAATGGCAGGATAAGATATTGTCGGATAGCGGTCTGGGGAAGAAAATGGAAGAGTTCAACGAATTGCAGATGGAAGGAGCCGACGTGATGCACTCTACCTTTGTCCATCTGAAGAATTATCCTTTCTTCCGGGAGCTGGGCAATTGGTTCCTGCCTTTTAATCCCAAGCATTCCGCCCTTTCCAAAATGTTTCAGGATGGAGACAACCGTACCCTTATTGAAGCGGTAGGCATTTCGCCCCTGATGTGTAATTCCGATAAATATTCGCTCTATCTGAGTATGATGGCCCTGCCGGAACAGTTCCGTCAGATGATGACAAACCAGCTGGATAGCCAGACCGCCGCCTTGCTGGAAGAAAAGAAAGGCGAGCTGGAGACGGGCAAGGATCGTCTGAAGATGGTGGCCGGCCAATATATTCAGGATCTGTATCGTTTCTATAAGCTGAACCTCTCTCATACCGACTTTGTGGATATTTTTTCTTATCCTCTCGATTTCCATAACCTGCCAATCTTGTATCCTTATATTTCCGACTCGGCAAGCTTGACGACAATAGCCGAATATTATCTTCAGAAGAATTATTTTTCTGATGCGTTGACAATTTATAGCCGGCTGGAGAAGATGGATTCTGCCAATGATATTATTTATCAGAAAATCGGCTATTGCAAACAGATGACCGACGATTTGGAGGGAGCCCTTGATGCTTATTTGCAGGCAGACTTGCTGAATTCGAACAGCAAATGGGTGATTCGCCGGATTGCCAACTGCTATCGGGCATTGAAACAGCCGGAAAAGGCTTTGGAATATTATCATCGTTATGAATCTTTTGACCCCGAGAACCTTTCCGTGCAGATTAGCATCGGGCATTGTCATCTGGAGCTGAAGCATTACGACGAGGCGCTGAAATATTATTACAAAGTCGATTATTTGGATAATAAGAGCCATAAGGCCTGGCGCCCGATTGCCTGGTGTTCCTTCCTGACCGGGAAGTTCGACCAGGCCCGGAACTATTACCAGAAGATTTTGGCAGCTACTCCTAATATGCATGATTATTTGAATGCCGGGCATACGGAATGGGTTTTGCAGAATATCAAGGGCGCTCTCGGTTATTATGCCCAGTCTGTTGCGGTTGCCGGAAATAGCTTCGATAAGTTTAAGGAACAGTTTGTTCAGGACATCCTTGATTTGGAAAACGCCGGGATAGAAAAGTCAGAGATTCCCTTACTCCTCGATTTGCTTAAGTATCGGGTGAATGGAGAAATATGATAATGAATATAAAATATCTTAAAGGCTTGGTTCGAATGCCGAAACTTATTACCTTTGCAGCCGTATTCAAAAAGAGTACATAAGATGATTCGCTAGCTCAGCTGGTAGAGCACAACACTTTTAATGTTGGGGTCCTGGGTTCGAACCCCAGGCGGATCACGGAAAGTCCTCTAATCGAAGAGATTAGAGGACTTTTTTATTGTGGATATCCAATAAAGTACACATATTTTTTTGAACTAATCCGTAATTTCAAATTTAAGTTTCGCTATACTGAAATAAAACTATATAGAATTTCTGATGAGACAAAAAGAAAAAGGGATCCCCTCTGAGGATCCCTCCAAAGATCTTGCGTTTTTCATAGCAAGGTTCTTTGTTTTATTCATAGCTAAGGTTATTCATAGTTAAGGCATTTATTATTTCGTTTTATTTCCAGCAAAGTAAGTGCATGTTTTCCTAAAAAACAAATATTTTCCAACTTATTTTCTTATTTATGTTGTAAAACATCAATATGTCTGCATTGCTATGTGCAAAAAGAAAAATTTCATAAAGAAAGAGGGTTATGCAATTTCTGTTCTACTCATAGCTTTGCAGAGAAATATAACAAAGGAAAACTACCTGCATGAAGCGCCTCTGATGTCTGACCTTCCCTCAAAGACATAATATTCAAATGGTAATGGCCAACCTATTGAGAATCTTGGTGCGCATGAATATTGGAACAATATGGAGGAAAAGAAGGACATTATTGGTAGGTGATAACTGAACATAACTGATAATTGGAAAATGATATCTGATAAATGGATTTGAATATTCTACCTCAGATATTTTTTCGGAATTGGCATAATGCTTATTAAGAAAACTAAGTACCTTTGCCTTCGCGTAAAAAGAAAATAAGCATTGTTTAATACTAAAGATCAGTAATATGTTCAGAGAAATGCGTCGTAAACGACAGTTGTTACCACAAGAAGAGAGCGTGGCAATTCTTGAAAAAATGACAAACGGGACTTTAGCTCTCCACGGAGATAATGGCTATCCTTATGCCGTTCCTCTCAGTTATGTTTATGCTGATGGCAAAATCTATTTTCATTGCGCCAAGATAGGGCATAAGGTGGACGCTATTATGCAAAACAATAAAGTATCGTTTTGCGTTGTGGAACAAGACAATATTAAACCTGCCGAATTCACGACCTACTTTCGAAGTGTGATAGTCTTTGGAAAGGCCTATATTTTAACCGACGAAACAGAAAAACGTATGGCTTTGACTTTGCTGGTGAATAAATATTCTTTCGGTGAGCCAGGTTTGTCTGATGAAATAGCCAAAAGCTTCAACCATCTACTGATGGTAAAGATCGATATCGAACACATGACGGGCAAGGAGGCCATCGAATTGGTTAGAGAGAAAGAAAAGTTTTGTACTTCAGAGAAAACCTCTTGAAAAAACGATTTAGATGAGTACGTCGAGAGATTTAAGGAAAAGAGTATTTTTCTGTACTCACTAACCCTGCGGGTAACCGCATAAGACTTTATACCGACTAATATGTACCGATAAAAATATGGCTGCAAGTTATTTCATTTGCAGCTATATTTTTGCTCGTAATCAATAAGAAACGACAAAAAGCATTACCTTTGTAAAATGATTCAAGAGGGCTTCAAATTTTACAAGTCTTGCAAGGAGTTACAACCTTACGTCAGGTATTATTGGGTATTCAAAAGCAATCAACCGCTGAATACCCTTACTTTTCCGATTGGCTGTCCTCAAATCATTTTCCACAAACAAACACCGCTTTACATCCCAGAATTGAAAACTGCTCAATCAGAATTTACTATTAGTGGTCAGGTAAATTATCCTTCCCATTTATATGCGAATGGTAATGTAGAAATGATTGTAGTTGTATTCCAGCCATATACCCTAAAAGCATTCTTGAACTTGCCCATATCCTTATTGCACAATCAGGAGGTTTCCGGTTATGACCTTGAAAACAAGCATTTGAAACAACTGGCTACGCAAGTCATTGATTGTGAAAACACGAATTTATGCATCGGCATCATAGAGCAATGGTTATTATCTCAAATAGCAGATGTATTGGTTTCGAAAACGGCATACAACATAATAAGAATAACCGCTGCAATAAAACAACTATTCGCAATGCCGATAACATCTGTCACGGAATTGGCTTCTATTGCTTGTTTAGGCAAAAAACAATTTGAACGTCTATTTAATGAAATAGTAGGCGCAAACCCTAAAGAATACGCAAGAGTAGTTCGTTTCCAGCAATCATTGAAATTGTTGCAGCACTACTCAAAGGATACAAATCAGGCTCAGTTGGCATACCAATGCGGTTATGCTGACCAATCGCATTTTATTCGGGAATTCAAACAATTCAGTGGTTATACGCCATTGTCTTTGTTAAACGTATGCAAGCCTTATTCGGATTTGTTCAACGACCCGACATAATGTCTCTTTTATTCTATCCATAGTTTAACAGTCGGCTTACCTTTGCTCTGATTAAACTTAAAAAATGATAGAATGAAAGAAGTAAATCCCAAAGAGACTACCCGTGCCTACGCATTTGAAATGTGGATGAATGCGCCCATGCCCATGCTTACCTTTTTCAAGACAATGGATGTTACCCGTCTTGCCCGCATCAGCAAACGAAAAGGATTAAAGTTCAATATGCTGATGTGCTGGTGTATCGGAAAAGCTGCAAGCGACATAAAAGAGTTCTATATGCTTCCTGTTGACAAGAAGTTAATGCAATACGACAATCTTGC
>CALVFH010000124.1 GCA_944326775.1 uncultured Parabacteroides sp. | reverse complement strand
TGGGCGAGCAGCGAATAGAAATGTTCCTCGCTACGTACATTGAAAAGGTCGATATGACAGATCCGGAGGTTACTATCCTGCGCCATCGCTAACTTTGCGGCCTTATTGACAAGCGAACTTTTCCCCCAGCGACGGGGAGAGATAATAATCGTGTTGATTAACGACGTAAAGTTCTGGACCAAGTCAGCTGTTTCCTGCTCACGGTCGGTAAAATTCTTCTCGGTAGCAATCTTTCCAAATACAAAGGGCGTTTCCATAATGCTCTACTTTTGATTTCCAACACAAATATAACACCTAAAATGTAACTACAAAAATTGTTGCAACAAAAAGTGTATATACATTTATTGTTGCAGTTCTCTGTTTCCCGCCAAAGCCGGAATACCGGAAGGGCAGTCTTGAAAAGGGTAGGCCGGCGGGCTTGCAGAAATCACTACATTTAGTGATTGCCCTTTTTCGCGATTCTTTATTCCTTTGCATCCCGATAAACAATACAAATTAGTTTTAGGCGATGAGATATTTTTACTTGTTTGCAATCGCATCTGCCTTGGGCGGAGCGGCTCCCCTTTGGGCAGAAAATACGGTCGTTGTCGATAACGACACCATCAAGTCGATGAACATAGATGAGGTAGTGGTCCTTTCCTCGACCAAAGAGACCAATGATTTGAAGACCCTTCCCGGTTCGGTTTCCATCTTCACTCCCCAACAGATTAGCGGGCGGCAGATTGATGCGTTGAAAGATCTCAGTTCGTTTGTTCCTAATTTGTATATCCCCGATTATGGTTCGCGGATGACGTCGGCCATCTATATCCGCGGTATCGGAGCCCGGAGCAGTGGCCAGTCCATCGGCATGTATGTCGATGATGTCCCGTATCTGGATAAAAGCACGTTTGATTTTGAGTTGAGCGACATCCAGCGTATCGAGGTTTTGCGCGGGCCGCAGGGGACTCTTTACGGCCGTAACGCCATGGGCGGCATCGTGAAGATTTACACGATTTCGCCTTTCGACTTCCAGGGGAAGAAAGTCTCCCTCTCTGCCGGAAACTACGGCGAGGTGAAAGCGAAGGCCTCTCACTATGGTTTGCTGAGTGAAAAGATAGGGTTTACAGCGGGAGTTTATTATGATCATACCAACGGATACTTTACCAATGAATATACTGGCGAGAAAGCCGACAAGGAAAATGTTGTCGGCGGGCGGCTGAAACTGGAAGGCCGCTTTTCTCCTCGCTTTACGGCTTCCTACACGTTCTCGGCTGATTACACGGAGCAAGGCGCCTTCCCGTACGGGTTGTACAACGTGGCGGACGGGACGGTCGCTCCGGTCAGCATGAACGATTCTTCGGCTTACAAGCGCACGATGTTTTCCAACCAGTTGCTGATGGAATACAAGACCGAGCGGTTTGTGCTGAGCAGCACCACCGGCTATCAGTTCTTTAAGGATGATATGCGGATGGACCAGGATTTTTCCCCGGAGTCGATCTTTACGCTGAACCAGACGCAACGGCAGCATGCCGTCAGCCAGGAGCTGGCGTTGAAAAGCAACCGCGCCAGCGACTACCAGTGGTCGTTGGGTTTGTATGGCTTTTATACGGGGTTGAAAACCGAAGGGCCGGTGACGTTTAAGGAAGACGGAATCCGCGAGATCTTCCAGGAGGCGGTGTTCGACCCTATATATAATAATGTAGCCGAAAAGAATCCGAATACGATGATGCCCCGGTTGGTGGTGCTGGACAATCAGCTTTATATCCCGGGCACTTTCCATACACCGTCCTACGGGTTGGCATTGTTCCATCAATCCACGTATGACAACCTGTTTGTCGAAGGACTGTCTATCACGGCAGGGGTGCGTCTGGATTACGAGCATCAGCGGATGGACTACCAGAGCCATGCCAAGATGCATCTGGGGGCGCAGTTCAAGGGAAGCCCGGCGGTGATGGACCTCAGTTCGATGTACGACGAGACGGTGATCGACCTTTCAACCTCCCAGGACTTCTGGCAGGTGCTGCCCAAGGTCTCGTTACGGTATGAATGTTCCCCCCGGACGTTTACGTATGTCTCGGTGGCGAAAGGCTATAAGACGGGAGGCTATAACGTGCAGATGTCGGCCGATGTGATGCAAAGCCAGATGCAGTATGATATGATGTCGGCTTTCAAAAACATGATTCCTACGGAGATCCAGGAACCTTCACCCATTGAAGAGGTGGCAGCCTACAAGCCCGAACAGAGTTGGAACTATGAACTGGGGATGCGCAGCGAACTGATACCGGACCGCCTGCATGCCGAGCTGACGTTCTTCTATATGGATATAAAGGATTTGCAGCTGACGAAGTTTGTCAATAGCGGCAACGGGCGAATCCTGACCAATGCCGGGAAGGCACGCAGCTATGGGGTGGAAGCGTCGCTGAGAGCCAACATCCTTAACGGATTGACGGCCGATTTGAATTATGGATATACCCATGCGACCTTTCGCGACTACGATACGGGACAGGCCGATTATGCCGGGAATTACATCCCTTATACGCCGCGGCATACCGCCAGCCTCGGCTTGCAATACGTGAAGCTGTTCCACGGGTATTGGCTGGACCAGTTCTATGCTTCGGCAAACCTGAACGGGACGGGGAAAATCTTCTGGACCGAACGCAACGATATTGCCCAGGATTTTTATCTGACGCTCAATGCCCGTGCCGGAGTCCGCAAGGGAATATTCAATGTCGGCATCTGGACGCGCAACCTGACGAATACGGATTATGCCGCGTTCTATTTCGAATCGCGCAACCAGCCTTTCCTCCAGAAAGGGAAACCCCTGCAGGTCGGTGTAGAACTTTCAGTCAGTCTGTAAGAGGCTGATTGAAAGAAGAGGATAAAAGGAAAGCCGCCTGGCAACTGCCAGACGGCTTTCCTTTTATCGTTTTACCAAAAAAGAATTATTTCTTTTTGCGATTCCCGTAACGGCTCATGAACTTATCCACACGTCCAGCCGTATCCACCAATTTGGATTTACCCGTGTAGAACGGATGAGAAGTGTTGGAAATTTCCACTTTTACCAGCGGATATTCAACGCCGTCGATAACGATTGTATCCTTTGCGTTGATTGTTGAACGAGTGATGAACGTGTCATCGTTCGACATGTCCTTAAATACGACAGGACGATAATTTTCGGGATGAATACCTTTTTTCATTGCGCTTATTTTGATTTTAATTTATACTCTTGTTAGCTTGGTAACCGGCATTTTCGGCTTGCAAAGGTATGGATATATTGCGAATAAACAAAGGATAAGCTATGATTTTTTCCTTGGAAATTTATTTTGAGTTATTTTATCCTATCCATGATTCGATATTAACGGGAATATTATATCTTTGTGTCAGATTTTTAATCACAAACGTAATAATACATATAATTATGGTAAGTTACAAAGAATTAGGTTTGGTGAACACAAGAGAAATGTTCGCCAAAGCCATCAAGGGCGGTTATGCTATCCCGGCATTCAACTTCAACAACATGGAACAGTTGCAGGCTATCGTTAAAGCCTCTGTAGAAACAAAGTCTCCGGTTATCCTTCAGGTTTCCAAGGGCGCTCGCAACTATGCCAACCAGACTTTGCTTCGTTACATGGCTGAAGGTGCTGTTCAGTATGCCAAGGAGCTGGGTTGCGAAAATCCGCAGATTGTTCTGCATTTGGACCACGGAGATTCTTTCGAACTGTGCAAATCTTGCGTAGATTTAGGTTTCTCTTCTGTCATGATCGACGGTTCTCATCTGCCATACGAAGAAAATGTTGCCTTGACGAAGAAAGTTGTTGAATACGCTCATCAGTATGACGTAACTGTAGAAGGCGAGCTGGGTGTGCTGGCTGGTGTAGAAGACGAAGTTTCTGCTGAACACCACACTTATACGAACCCGGAAGAAGTAATCGACTTCTCTACTCGTACAGGTTGCGATTCTTTGGCTATCTCTATCGGTACTTCTCACGGTGCTTACAAGTTCAAACCGGAACAGTGCCACGTTGATCCGGCTACGGGTCGTCTGGTTCCTCCTCCATTGGCATTCGACGTATTGGATGCTGTGATGGAAAAATTGCCGGGCTTCCCCATCGTGCTCCACGGTTCTTCTTCAGTTCCTCAGGAATATGTTGACATGATCAACCAGTATGGCGGTAAGTTGGAAGCTGCTATCGGTATTCCGGAAGACGAATTGCGTAAGGCTGCCAAATCTGCCGTTTGCAAGATCAATATCGACTCTGACTCTCGTCTGGCCATGACAGCTGCTATCCGCAAAGTATTTGCTGAGAAACCGGCTGAATTCGACCCGCGCAAATATCTGGGCCCGGCTCGCGACGAAATGGAGAAACTCTACAAGCACAAGATCTTGAACGTTCTGGGTTCAAACGACAAATTGTAATCGGTTTCCATCATCATAAAAAAAGCGCATCGTTTTTACGGTGCGCTTTTTTTGTGGCCTTGCTTTCCCGACAAAGATGCAGTCCTCTGCCGGGAGTACTGCAGTCCTCTGCCGGGAATACTCCAGTCCTCCGCCGGGAGTACTGCAGTCCTCCGCCGAGATACTGGCGCTTTATTCTGCAATCTTGATTCCGCTGACCTCGTTCGTTCCTCCTTGCGGAATGTGCTTCTGGCGGTATTTGTACGGTTTCTTGTTGCGGAAGGTATAAGAAATGCCTATCATTGGCATTAAGAAGCGGTCGCTCATCTTTTGCCAGTTGTAAGAAGTGTATCCCTTGTCAATGGTTTCTATTACCGTGTGGTTATCTTTCGCCATAAAGTAACGCAAGCCCAACTGCAAGTTCCAGTTTTTCGGCAACGACCAATTGAAGGTCAGTTCCGATTCCGGCGTCATGTAAGATTTGCTGATTGGAGTGTAAGTAGCCGAGTTGTAGTACATAAATAAGCTCAAGCTGACCTTTTTGTACCAGAAATTCATGTTGGAATAGATATGGAATGAATTTCCGCTGAAGGGCAAGTCGTCGATAATGTCTTTCTGGTAGTAGGCTGTCAGGGAGATGTTCCCGAATTTGGAGAAATTGAAGTTCGTTGTTACTCCCGCAACTATCTGCTGCATGTCGTCGATATTGTCATACGTGTAGGTATAGACATTCCGGTCCATGAAGCCTACTTCCCCGATTTGTTTGTTGATATAATCATAGGTGATGTAAGGCTCGATGTAGATTCCCTTCTGGCTGTTCCAAGTATATCGCAAGGTAACGATGTTATCCACAAACGGGCGGAGGTACGGATTCCCGACACGCACCAAGGCGCTGTCTATCGACGTGTTCCTCGGGTTCAGTTGCGATGCCGAGGGGGAAGTACGCCTGCGCGTATAGTCGGCGCTCAGCGATGATTTGCCGCTCAGCGAATAGCTTAGCGAAGCCGAGGGGACGAAGTTCACGTAATGGTTCTTCTCTCCGTCGGCATTGGTGAAGACCATGTCCAGACCGAGCGAGAACATATACGACAGCCGTTGGTTCTGCCTGTTGCGCAGGCTCGCATAGAGATATTCCGTCCAGTTCTTGTAAATGAAAGGCTCGTAGCCGGTCGTGCGTTCGTCTATCTTCGTGCGGGTGAAATAGGTATTTGCCCCGAAGTCGAGCGCGAGCTTGCCGGCAGCCACGACATCGTAGTTCAGCTCCAGCGTGCCTTGCTTCTGGTTGTTGTCTAAGTCGTTGAACGAGGTGTACTCGTCCGTATCGCTTGATTCCGTGCGCGTACCTTTTGCACCGGAAGTATAAAGCCCGAAGCTGCCCGTCGCCTCCAGGTGGCTGTCTTCCGAAAAGCTGTGGCGGTAGAAGAGGCTATAGTCGTTGGTGAGGTATTTGTTGTTGATATATTGCGAGACGGCCAGCGGGCTGGAGAGCCAGGTTGCCAGGTCGGTCGTTTCTCCTGCCTGGTCGTTGTAAATTTTGGAGGGGTTGGTGATGAGCGTGGCGTTGGCTGCCAGGTAGTTCTTCTCGTTCACAATCCAGTCGCCGCCAAGGTTCACCCACACCTGGTGGCTCTTGTAGCGGCGTTCGCCGTCCGTAACCTGGCGGATGTTCTCCATTGTCCTTTCGTAATAGGTATCTCCATCGTCGTTGTGAAAATAAAAATGCTGGGCATTGAGGAAGAGCGAAGCTTTGCTGTTGCCCACTTCCAGCGAGCCGGACGAAATGCCATAAACCCCAGCCACATGATGTTTGCTCGAGATGTAACCATTCACGTACGACGCTTCCCGCTTCGGTTTTAGCTTGATGTTCAGTACGGAGTGGACGCTCTGCTTGCCCCGGTAGCGAGCCGAAGGATTTTCAATCACCTCCACCGACGCGATGTCTTCCGGGTTAAGCGAGTTGATATATCCGGGTCGGTTGATCCCGTTGATCAGGATCAGCGGCGTCGTCCCGTTGGTGAGGCGGATGGTCTGCTCGGTCTCGTTTACGCTCAGTTTGGGAATTTCACGCAGCGCGGCAAAGGCATTTTGCGCCTTCGATGCGTTTTCGGACAGCAAGAAAGTCGTTGTTCCCGCCCCTTGGCGGACGATGTTCCTCCTGTCGGCGCTCACCACCACCTCGTCCACCTTCTGCGCCTCCTCGCTCAGGGCGACGGTCCCTAAGTTCCGGTTCGCCTGCAAGGAGATTTCCCCTTCCTTGCTCTTGTAGCCCAGCATGGAGATGGTGTAAACATAGTTTCCGCCCGGGATTTCGCACAGCTTGAAGTTCCCTTTCTGGTCGGAGGCCACGCCGCCCACCAGCGAATCCCCCGCCATCAAGATCAGCGTCGCGCCGGCCAGCGCTTCCCCTTGCTCATTCTGTATTTTCCCGGAAAGGCAGTGCTGGGAATAGGCGGGAATCCCTATGATCAGCAATAGAATAAGGGAGAGGCTGCGTCTGCCCCCCCCCCTGTGGAGAAAAAGTTGAGTTTTTCATATCAATCAATTTATTGGTTCCACGTTTTGCAATAAGGGCTATACCGACAAAGCGGTTTTTGCAACGGAATGCGGATGCCCGGACTCCATAATTGCCAGTATCTGCTTATTATTTGTCGCAAATATATGGAATAATCTTATATTTCCATAAATTTCGGCTGGTTTTCTTGAAAAAAAGTGACTTTTCGCTTGAAAAACGGGAGCTGGTGGCGTGGTTTTGCCTTTCGGGAGGCCCCTGACGGCTTCAAAAAAGTTGCCGACAGCTTTCAGGAGGTCTCTGAGGGTCGTCAGCGGGCTGCCGACAGCTTTCGGGAGGTCGTTGAGGGTCGTCGGTGGGCTGCCGACAGCTTTCGG
>CALVFH010000123.1 GCA_944326775.1 uncultured Parabacteroides sp. | reverse complement strand
TTTTAGGTTGTTTATAATCAATCACGCTCTCTCTCGTAGGGTTACTATTGAAGTCGTTAAACTACTATAGTAACCCCAACCCTATACCAGTTATCAAGCTCTTAATTAGATGGTTATTTTTTTACAAATATATTTTTTTCTATTCCTTGAAAACTGTATAATACAAAGGAATTATTATTACACTCCAACAGATAACTTGTCCAATCATTTATATCACTACTAAGCCCTGGGTAAAAATAAATAGAATCTTTTTTTAAGGCATATGTGTATAAAATGGTAGTGTCTGCATCTTCATAAAGAACTAACCCCTCTGTATAATCAAATTTAAACATTTCATTCCGCTCATTCACCCACGTCCCGGTATAATCAAGAAACTCATCGTTACTATCGTCATTACATCCGATAAAAGGAATGAGCAATAAGAATAGAAATAATATCACCTTATCAATATTCATATTACAATGATTTTAGGTTATTTATAATTAATCACGCTCTCTCGTAGGGTTACTATTGAAGTTATTAAACTACTATAGTAACCCCAACCCTATACCAGTTATTTTTCCCTAATTGGAAGATGTTTGTCTTTTTCATAATAGAAAAACAAGCATACCTGTTTACAATTCAAACTCACCAACCAAATAGCATCCCCACTGATTGGTCAATTCCAACGTATATTCGCCGTGCAACGACGAATCCAAACTAATAATAATGCAAGCAGAATTTTCTGCCGGATACATAGCCTCATACACGATACCTTCCGCGCCGGAGATTCGGACGGTGATGTCCGAGAAACGATCCGTGCTTTGGATGGTTAGAGTAGAGGCGTCGAGAAAGGCGGAGATGGGATATTCATTAGCTATAGACCGATCATGCTTATCCCATTGGCCACCCAAAGGAAGTTCGTCTGCAAATGCCACGCCTACCATTCCGAAAAACAAAAAGCAACATAAAAGTAAGCCTTTAAAATCATGGTGTGTTTTCATGTCCTTTAATTTTATAATTGTCTGATGGCAAAATTAGGATATCATTTTTATAGCACCTAAAAATAAGGCGGATTTTTTTTCGGACATTTTCGTGTTTAAAACATCCAATTTATCAGGCAATTAGCAACAAACTATTTTTCAAAATCGGACATCTGGCGGACTACAATAGCTCAATGAACAAGTTTATATCGCCTTTAACGCTGCTCCAAAGCGGGTCTGACAGTGGCAGACGGTCGGCAATGCGACGCTTGCGCTTCAAGACTGCACTTTCCGAGATGGAATACATCTTCGCGATTTCCCCGGTAGAAAAACCTAATTTCAACAGGCAACAGAAATAAATATCCGCATCCCTCAACGAAGGATATGCCTTCCGAAGGCGTTTCGAAAAGTTATCATACATCAAATCGGCATTCCGCACAAGCAAGGAAAGCTCATCTTCTTTCAGGACATGAATATTTGTAAACAGAGGCTGGTTCATCTTCCGGAAATAGCGCGCAAAATCCCGCATGTTTTGCCGGAATCTTGAAAGGTGCAAATCTTTTCCTTCCGGACCTTTTTTGCGGGATTCCAATTCCGCTTGCAAGAGATGAATATCCCGTTCAGCCTGTTTCATTTTAGTTTTATAATCGGCTAATGCCTGTTGGTTGTTTTTCCATTGGCTGATTTTCCGGTTTTTCTTTCGTAAAACACAATAGAAGCCAATAAGCAAAAACAAAATGATTACCCCAAAAAGAAGCTGTTGATAAAAAGAAGAATGTTCGGATTGATGATAAGTCGCTTCTAATTTATTATAGTTATAATCCGATTGGACATCTACCAATTCTTTTACCGTAGGCTTTTTGTAAACAGAATCATGATAAGTTTTATATAGCTGCCGATATTCTGCATAAGCCTTATCATTATTTTCTTCTCTCGCTATATAAGATAAGCCCAAATAAGCATTAGACAAAGTATAAAGATTGTCGGTATGAAGCGATTTATTGAAATAGACTTTAGCGGAATCCCAATTACCCATACTATAAAAAATACGCCCCAAACCATAATAACCCTGCGGAAGATTAGCCGTATCCCGCTCTGCTATTTTTAGTGAAATATTTTCTCGCGCTAAAAGCAAAGCCAGGTCGAACTTCTTTCGCGCTTGATAAACCGCGCTGAGTTCATTCAAGGCCATAGCCTCTTTTTTCTTATTTCTTATGATCTTGGCATTTTCCAAAGAACGAGAAAAATAATATTGCGCACTGTCCCATTGCCCCATTTCCGCGAAAGTCCGCCCCAATTCAGAATAAGAGGAAGACCAATACGGATTCCGCCCAGTCTTTTCAATCTCCTTCACACATAAGCGCAACTCCTCTAATGAAGCATCATACAAATCCCGATAACGATAGATGCTCCCCAAGCTGCTATAGACAGAATACGCAAGGAAAGGATCATCCGCACGGTCCAAAATATCCTTGGCTTTCACATAATATCCCACCGCTTCCTTGATATTCCTTCTGTCCATCTCCACCTGCCCCCGATAGAACCAAGCCTGCGCCTTGCGCCGCCAATCATCCCGGCGTTCGAAATAGCGGACAGCCACATTAATCACCGAATCCGACGTATGCTTCAAATAACATTTATCCCGAGCCTGGGTATAGAGCAGACACCACGTCGCGTCGTTCAAACGGTCGGAAGGCGAAGGCTTCGGCATCCGCGTCAGGATAGCCAAGGCGCTATCCGGTTGCTCCCAAACCAAAGAATCCACTTCCTTCAGTTCAGGCCATAAAGAAGGGGCTTGCCGGCAGGCGGCAAGGGAAACAAGCGGCACGAGCAATGCCGCCACGAAAAATTTAGATAGGTTCTGCATACCTCCAGTTGGTTTGTAATAGCCATCAGATGGCCGGTTGAACAAATACGGCTGCAAGTTAGGCATTTTCCGGAGAATTGCCCGCCCGAATCCGGGAGAATAGCGAGCTGATGCTATTTCCTCCGCTGATTTTCCAAAACTTTCCGTACCTTTGTGCGTCATTACTTTTTCTTGCGATAAATAACATACAACATATACACTTATGGATTACAATTTCAGAGAAATTGAGAAGAAATAGCATGAATATTGGATTGCCAATAAGGTTTACAAGGTTACGGAAGACCATTCCAAGCCGAAATATTACGTTTTGGATATGTTCCCTTATCCTTCGGGGGCTGGCTTGCACGTGGGGCATCCGCTGGGGTATATCGCTTCTGATATTTATGCCCGCTACAAACGCTTGCGGGGCTTCAACGTGTTGCACCCGATGGGCTACGATGCTTACGGGCTTCCGGCCGAGCAATATGCCATCCAGACGGGGCAGCATCCGGCCATTACGACGGTGAACAACATCAACCGCTATCGCGAGCAGCTCGACAAAATCGGTTTCTCTTTCGACTGGGACCGCGAGGTGCGTACTTGCGACCCGAAATATTACCACTGGACCCAATGGGCTTTCCAGCGGATGTTCAATAGTTTCTATTGTAATACGTGCCAGCGTGCAAAACCTATCGGCCAGCTTATTTCCCACTTCGAAAAGCAGGGAACGGAAGGCTTGGACGTGGCTTGCTCGGAAGAGCTGAGCTTTACGGCCGAGGCTTGGAAGGCGATGAGCGAACGGGAAAAGCAGGAGACGCTGATGAACTACCGCATCGCCTACTTAGGGGAAACGATGGTGAACTGGTGTCCGAAGCTGGGCACGGTGCTGGCCAACGACGAGGTCATCGAAGGAGTTTCGGCACGCGGAGGCTATCCCGTAGTCCAAAAGAAGATGCGCCAATGGTGCTTGCGCGTCTCGGCTTACGCCCAGCGCTTGCTCGACGGATTGGATACGGTGGACTGGACCGATTCGCTCAAGGAAACGCAGCGCAACTGGATAGGCCGGTCGGAAGGTACCGAAGTCCGCTTCAAAGTAAAGGATAGCGACTTGGAATTTACGATATTCACCACTCGCGCGGATACGATGTTCGGCGTAACCTTCATGGTGCTGGCTCCGGAGAGCGAACTGGTGGCGCAGGTAACGACCGACGCCCAGCGTGCCGAGGTAGAGGCTTATCTGGACCGCACGAAGAAGCGCACGGAGCGCGAGCGTATCGCCGACCGGAAGGTGACGGGTGTCTTCACGGGTTCGTATGCCATCAATCCGTTTACGGGCGACGCGGTGCCTATCTGGGTGAGCGATTATGTGCTGGCAGGCTACGGGACGGGAGCTATCATGGCAGTTCCGGCGCACGACAGCCGCGACTATGCGTTTGCGAAGCATTTCAACCTGCCGATTGTCCCGCTGGTGGAAGGTTGCGACGTTTCGGAAGAAAGTTTCGACGCGAAGGAAGGAATTGTCTGCAATTCGCCGAAAGCCGGCGTCACGCCTTATTGCGATTTGAATCTGAACGGGCTGACCATCAAGGAAGCGATTGCCGCCACGAAGAAGTATGTAAAAGAACATCATTTGGGACGGGTGAAGGTGAATTTCCGCCTGCGTGACGCTATCTTCAGCCGCCAACGCTATTGGGGCGAACCGTTCCCGGTCTATTACAAGGACGGAATGCCGTATATGATTGATGAAAGCAAGCTCCCGCTCGAATTGCCGGAGGTGGCGAAGTTCCTGCCGACGGAAAGCGGCGAACCACCATTGGGTCATGCGACGAAATGGGCGTGGGATGTCGAGAAAGGCGAGGTTGTTGACAATGCGCTGATTGATAACCGGACGGTTTTCCCGTTGGAGCTGAATACGATGCCGGGCTTTGCCGGTTCGAGCGCGTATTATCTGCGTTACATGGATCCGCACAACGACAAGGCATTGGTTTCGAAGGAAGCCGACGAGTATTGGCAGAATGTCGATCTCTATGTCGGCGGTACCGAACATGCAACGGGCCATCTGATCTACTCCCGCTTCTGGAACAAGTTCCTTTTCGATTTGGGCGTGAGCGTGAAGGAAGAACCGTTCCAGAAACTGATTAACCAGGGGATGATTCAGGGCCGTTCGAACTTCGTCTATCGCATCAAGGATACGAATACGTTTGTTTCTCTCAATCTGAAAGACCAGTATGAGGTGACACCGTTGCACGTGGATGTGAATATCGTTTCCAACGACGTGCTGGATGTGGAAGCCTTCCGCAACTGGCGTCCGGAATATAAGGATGCCGAGTTTATCCTGGAAGATGGGAAATATATCTGCGGCTGGGCTGTGGAGAAGATGTCGAAATCGATGTTCAACGTGGTCAATCCCGATGTGATTGTCGAGAACTACGGAGCCGACACGTTGCGCCTCTATGAAATGTTCCTCGGCCCGATCGAGCAGTCCAAACCTTGGGATACGAACGGTATCGACGGCGTGCACCGTTTCCTGAAGAAACTCTGGGCGTTGTTCTACGGCAAGGAAGGCTGGCAGGTTACCGATGCAGAGCCTGCTCCCGCTGAATTGAAATCGCTCCACAAGCTGATCAAGAAGGTTACGCAGGATATCGAAAACTTCTCGTACAACACGTCGATCAGTGCGTTTATGATTTGCGTAAACGAGCTGACTTCGATGAAATGCTATAAAAAAGCGATCCTCGAGCCGCTGACGGTAGTCCTCGCTCCGTTTGCCCCGCATGTTGCCGAAGAATTCTGGCATACGCTGGGACATGACACGACGGTCTGCGACGCTCCCTGGCCCGCTTACAACGAAGAATATCTGAAGGAAAACACGGCGACGTATGCCATTTCCTTCAACGGAAAGGTTCGTTATAACCTCGAGCTGCCGGCCGACATGCCGAAAGAAGATGTCGAGAAAACAGCTCTTGCCCACGAGAATTCCGCCAAATGGCTGGAAGGAAAGAGTGTGAAGAAAGTCATTGTCGTTCCGAAGAAGATTGTTAATATTGTAATCGGATAAGCCTATGACAGATTGGAAGAATCGCTTGGCTAAATACGAGATAAAGGATTACGTAGTCATCCTGTTCGGAACGCTGCTCTACGGTTTCGGTTTCAACGGCTTCATCTTGTCCAATGAAATCGTGACTGGCGGGCTGAGCGGTCTGTGCGCGTTGATTTTCTTTGCTTCCGGCGAACTGATCCCGGTCTCCGTATCTTATTTTGTCATCAACATTTTTCTTTTGGCGGTAGCCTTGAAGGTGTTGGGTCTTAAGTTTCTTATTAAGACCATCTTCGGTGTCTGTTCCCTGTCGCTTTCGTTGTCGTTGTTCGAGAATATCCTGGACGGTCCGATTATCAACGGCGAACCTTTTATGTCGATTATCATCGGTGGTGCGCTTTGCGGTTCCGGCTTGGGACTGATTTTTTCATCCAACGGAAGTACGGGCGGTACGGATATTGTCGGGATGATTATCACGAAGTATAAGAATATCTCTATCGGACGGGCGATGCTGATGCTCGATTTCTTCATTATCGGCTCTTCCTACTTCCTTTTCCACGATGTAACGAAGATTGTCTTTGCCTTTGTCGAGATGGTGGTCAGTAATTATATGCTGGACCAGATTGTCAACGGCAACCGCGAGTCGGTTCAGTTTTTTATTATCTCCGAAAAGTATGAGGAAATTGTTGACCGGGTTATTCACGATATGGACCGGAGCTGCACGATTCTTGATGGACATGGCGGCTATACCTAAAAGCCTGTAAAGGTTCTGCTGGTGCTGGTCCGCAAGTCTGAATCGGTGACGATTTTCCGTTTCATAAAGAGCATCGATCCGAAAGCTTTCATCTCGCAGACTCCTACGCGAGGGGTTTATGGCGAAGGTTTTGATCCGATAAAGACATAACCGTTGAAATTTGTCTTATCAAAAAAGCAGTTGCAAACAGCAGCTGCTTTTTTTTGATACTCGTGCGACTTGGGTAGTCCTGCCATCCTGGCAGCTTAACTTCGTGAGAATCGATTATTTCCACCCTCCGGTTTGAAAGTCCGGAAATATCGCCTTCTCGTGAGCTTTAAAACGAACTAACCCTTTGCTTCCTTGTTGTTTATCCCCTTTTTAACCGACTCGGATTTTTCGCCGGTTTCGGGCGATTTTTGCCCCTGAAACCGCTCCAAAGTCCCGGTTTTTCCCGATTTCCCGTCCTTTTTCCTCCTCAACGGTGAAGTGTTGAAAAACTCTTCTGCATGAGTCCAACGGGAGTTCTAAATGACTGCTCCAACTCATTTAGAAAACCCCGCACACTCATTTAGATCTCCCGGCGTACTCATTTAGAACGTTTTTTCAAGGGGAGTGGAAAAAGGGTGAAAAAGGGCGGATTTTCGCGGAAAATGGACGAAAAAGCGGGGCGGGGAGATGCCAGAATGGCAGGCGCTGCGAGC
>CALVFH010000122.1 GCA_944326775.1 uncultured Parabacteroides sp. | reverse complement strand
TATTTAATGCGTAATTGAGGAAACAATCATAAATATAATTCATATAAACCTTAAGCCTTAGTAAATTACATCCATAATTTTTCTTTCTGCCACTCCTTGTTAAATCCCATTGAGGCTATATCTACAGAAGGGAAATTAGCCAACAAACTCGAAAGTTTTTCGTTAAAATTATTGTTGGGAGATACTGAGGACAGGAAATAGCGAATTATACACAAGCGGTAGTAAATCCTCTTCTTGTCTATTTTTAAAGTGTCAATCCAGGCGTTTTGGGTCTTTTTAGGTTCTGCTGGATTAAGCATAAAATCTCTGTTCCAAATTCTTGCATGATGGCAGCACATATTACGCAAGTTGGCAAGTACAGTCAACCACGATGTGAAAACCTGTGGTTTCAAGCCGAAATAACCGGCAATACGCTTCATCAGTTGATTGCTGGATATATTGGAGTAGATATAATTCAAATTTCCAAAAGACAATACTTCCGTTATCATCCATGCCGGAGGATATGTCTCAATAAAATTTTGTCGAAAATTCTCAATGTAATCTTCCTTGCTTGAAGCCAATTCTTTTTCTATCACAGACAATGTCTGGTTGAATTTTTCTGCATTAGCAAAATATTCAGACTTTGTTATCCAATACTTATCTCCTAATTCTTGGCATCCAATATTCGCCAGTACACTTCGGATTGCCACTTCTATTTTTTCTATTTCATTGAAAAGCAGGATGCGCAATTTCTTGTCAAAACGATAAAGGGTCAGGACTTGCTCAAAATTAGTTCCCTCTTTTAATATTTTATCCCTCTTAGGAGCCTTATAAAAAGGATAGATGTATGCAGATAAACGGTGATAACCTATATTCATCAAATAATTCTCCACTTTATATTCATTCTCCATAAACATACCACGTGCTTTTAAAATTTGCACAATTTGTTCAGGGGATGAATAGGGGTTGGTGAAATTTACTTTCATATAGGTATAATAAAAAACGACCCGCCGATTTGAGCATCGTTGAGAGGCTTGGCAGGTTCTAATGTTGCAAAGGTAATAAAACTATTTGAAACGCCCAAATAATATGTAACTTTTCCACATGTTTCAGTTCTGCAAGATTTATGGTTCGATACGCCTATGCTTTTCTCTTGTCGTGTTGAAAAGAAGAAATTGAGAAGAGAGAAGTGTTTTTTAGGCGAATGTTAAAAAGGTACTTTGCATAACCGAGAACCTTTAAGCCCGGTTAAGTGCCTTGGCAAGCTCGTTAAAAGTGATAAAAAAAGAGGTGAAAATGAACGAAGTGCCTGTTTTTTGCTATTTCTTTGCTGCAGTTAAAAACAAAATCGAGAGAATATGAAACGTATTTGGAGAAATGTGATAGGAGTGGCTGCCGTAGCAGCTATCAGTGCAGGTGCAGCCGTGGGTGCTACTTCTTGTATGTTGAAGCAAGACCAGGATGAGGCTGTAGCGACAGGTGATTTTGAGAATACTTTCAAGCAGCCGGTGCGTACGGTGGGTTATAGTGCGGCCGCTGCAGAAAATATAGATTTTACGGTAGCCGCTGAAAATGCCGTTCATGGAGTGGTTCATATTATGGCGACGACCAATGCGAAGTCTTCCGGCAACGAACAATATATCGACCCGTTTGAATATTTCTTCGGCTTCGGTGGCCGGGGAGGGTTCCAGCGTCCGCAGCCCCAGCCGCGGGTAGGCTCCGGTTCGGGCGTGATTATCTCGACCGATGGGTATATCATTACCAACAATCATGTGGTAGAAGGAGCCGACGAGTTGGAGGTTACCTTGAATGACAACCGTAAGTTTGCAGCCAAGCTGATTGGTACGGACCCGTCAACAGATATCGCTTTGATCAAGATAGAAGCTGAGAACCTGCCGACTATTCCGTTTGGCAATTCCGAAGAATTGAAAGTCGGCGAGTGGGTACTTGCGGTAGGAAATCCGTTTAATTTGACTTCTACGGTGACGGCCGGTATCGTCAGTGCCAAAGGACGAGGCATTTCGATGGGTGGCGACAAGACCAAGATTGAATCGTTTATCCAGACCGATGCTGCCGTGAATCCGGGAAACAGTGGCGGTGCCTTGGTGAATACGAAGGGAGAGCTGGTCGGCATCAATACGGCCATCTATTCCGAAACAGGCAATTTTGCCGGTTATTCATTTGCCGTGCCTATCAGCATTGCCGGGAAAGTGGCCAACGACTTGAAGCAATATGGAACTGTCCAGCGTGCGATGCTGGGTGTGATGATGATCGGGGTTGGTGATATCATGGATATGTTGAGCAATCCGAGTCTGCCTGAAAAGTATAAGGAAGAATATCAGGCGATGAAGGACAAGATTAAGGTTTCGGAAGGCGCTTACGTATCTGAATTTGCCGACAAGAGTGCGGCGAAGGCTGCCGGTATCGAAGTCGGCGACGTGATTATTGCGGTGAACGGTACGAAGGTAAAGACCAGCCATGCATTGCAGGAGCAGATCAGCAAATACCGTCCGGGCGATAAAGTGAAGATCACAGTCAACCGCGGTGGAACGGAGAAAACATTTACGGTCGAACTGAAGAACGCCCAGGGCAGCACGAAAGTGGTAAAGGCCAGTGACGGTACGAAAGTGATGGGCGGTGCTTTCAAAGCCTTGGACGATAAGGAAAAACGGGAGTTTGGCGTAAGTTACGGTATCGAGGTTACCGGAGTGACCGACGGTAAGTTGCGCGATGCCGGCATCAAGAAAGGGTTCGTCATCATGGTGGTGAATAACCAGCGGATCCAGACACCGGAAGATTTTGAACAGATAGTAGATGATATTCTTCAAGGACGGAGCGAAGACCAAGGATTGTTTATCAAAGGATTTTATCCGAACGGACGAACGAAATATTACGCAATCGACCTTGGGGAATAAAAGGAAATAAGCGGCGGACTTCTTAAGTCCCGTTTTATAAGGTTAATAAAAGTGAACAAGCTGAACATGTCATGTGTTCGGCTTGTTCACTTTTATGGAAAAAGATTAATTTTGCAACCCATATTTTCAATTATAAAATCGTTGGATGAGACAATTAAAGATTACAAAGTCCATTACCAATCGCGAAAGTGCTTCATTGGATAAGTATCTTCAAGAAATCGGTCGCGAAGATCTTATAACCGTTGAAGAAGAAGTGGAATTGGCACAGGCCATCAAGAGGGGTGACCGTAAAGCGTTGGAGAAGTTGACAAGAGCCAACTTGCGTTTCGTCGTTTCTGTAGCAAAACAATATCAAAACCAGGGTCTTAGTTTGCCAGACTTGATAAACGAAGGAAATCTGGGTTTGATAAAGGCAGCTGAGAAATTCGATGAAACTCGTGGTTTTAAGTTTATTTCGTATGCTGTATGGTGGATTCGTCAATCTATTTTGCAGGCGTTGGCCGAGCAATCGCGTATCGTCCGTTTGCCCTTGAATCAGGTCGGTTCGCTGAATAAAATCAGCAAGGCCTTCTCGAAGTTCGAGCAGGAAAACGAGCGTCGCCCGTCGCCGGAGGAGCTTGCAGATGAATTGGACATTCCGGTAGATAAGATTTCGGATACGTTGAAAGTGTCCGGCCGTCATATTTCAGTGGATGCCCCGTTCGTGGAAGGCGAAGACAACAGTCTTTTGGATGTGTTAGTAAATGACGATGCTCCTGTTGCCGACAAATCATTGATGAATGAGTCATTGTCGAAAGAAATAGACAGGGCACTGGCTACATTGACCGAAAGAGAATGCGAGATAATCAAAATGTTTTTCGGTATTGGATGTCAGGAGATGACATTGGAAGAAATCGGCGATAAGTTCGGTCTCACTCGTGAGCGTGTTCGTCAGATCAAGGAAAAGGCAATTCGGAGATTGAGACAAGGAACTCGTAGCAAACTTTTAAAATCGTATTTAGGTTAACTCTTAGAGAAAGGAGTATATAAAGGAATTTGTAAGGCTTTCTGCTTATTTGGGCAGGAAGCCTTACTTTTTTACAAAAACTTTTCCCATCTTTGCAAAATCTAAAATTAAATAAGACATATACCGATGACTACACGACGTAATTTCTTGAAAGCCGGAGCCGCTTCCGTAGCAGGATTGTTGGCCGGCAGAGATTTGTATGCTACTGTTTCTTCTTTGGACAATACGTTTAAAGTCGATGGTGTTTCCGGAGCTACCGGCGTGGCGGGGCAATATGTTAGCCAGCGTCCTGCTGTCGGGTCACGTAAGTTTGTTTCCGAAGCCGTAGAAAAGAAGATCAGTGCGGTTAAAGCCAAAATTAAAGATCCTAAACTGGCCTGGATGTTTGAGAATTGTTATCCCAATACCTTGGACACGACCGTTGAATTTAAGATGAAAGACGGGCGTCCGGATACGTTCGTATTGACGGGCGATATTCACGCGATGTGGTTGAGAGATTCTTCGGCTCAAGTATATCCTTATGTGGTGTTGGCCAAGGAAGACGAAAAACTGAAGCAGTTGCTGCAGGGCGTAATCCGTCGTCAGGCCGATTGCATCCTGATTGATCCGTATGCGAACGGCTTCAACGAAGGCCCGACCGGCAGCGAATGGGAATCCGATTATACCGACATGAAGAAGGAATTGCACGAGCGCAAATGGGAGCTGGATTCGCTTTGCTATCCGGTGCGCCTGGCTTACCACTACTGGAAAGAAACGAATGACAATACCCCGTTCGACGGAACCTGGGAAAAGTCCATCGCGATGATTTACCAGACCTGCATTGAGCAGCAGCGCAAGAATGGCAACGGCCCGTACAAGTTCGGCCGTATGACAACTACCCAGAGCGAAACCTTGCTGCGCGGATACGGGAATCCGGTAAACCCTGTGGGACTGATTGTTTCTTCTTTCCGTCCTTCAGACGATTCTACCATCTTCGGCTTCCTGATTCCATCCAACTTCTTTGCGGTAACGTCTTTGCGCCAGGCTGCAGAGATGCTGCGCAAGATCCGGAATAATGCCGAACTCGCCGGAAAATGCGAGGCGCTGGCTTCGGAAGTAGAGAATGCCATTAAGAAATACGCCGTTGTGGAACATCCGGAATATGGAAAGATTTATGCTTTTGAGGTAGATGGTTTCGGCGGAGTCAACCTGATGGACGATGCGAACGTGCCGAGTCTGCTGGGCCTGCCGTTCCTGGGTTGCGTCTCGCTCGACGACCCGATTTACCAGAATACACGTCGTTTCGTTTGGAGCAAAGCCAATCCGTACTTCTTCAAAGGCTCGGCCGGAGAAGGCATTGGCGGGCCGCACGTCGGTATGGGCTATATCTGGCCGATGAGTATCATCATGCGTGCCCATTCGGCTACAGACGAGAAGGAAATCCGCACTTGCATCGAGATGCTCCGCGATACCGATGCCGGCACCGGTTTCATGCACGAATCGTTCTACCAGGACGATCCTAAGAAGTTCACGCGTTCCTGGTTTGCCTGGGCCAACACGCTCTTTGGGGAATTGATCATCCGCTTGCAGAGCGAAGGCAAACTGAAAGATTTGTTGGGTTGATATTCATAAGATTTAAACAGACTAAAGATGGAAAATACTCGTCGTTCATTCTTGAAGAAAGTTTCGGCAGCCGGACTGGGTGTGGCCGGATTGGCGGTAACCAATAAGGCGTCGGCCTTGCAGTTGGAAACCTCAGAGGCAAAGAAGCCGCAAGGTAAAGATGATGGAAAGTTGCGTTTCGGCTTCATCGGTACTGGTTCGCGGTGCCAGGAGCATATTAATAATGTATTGGCTATTCCGGGAAATAAGATTGTGGCGATCTGCGACATCCAGCAGGGCCCGCTGCAAAGTACGTTGAAGCATATTGCCAAGTTCAACGTCCCGGAGCCCAAGGTCTATACCGGAAGCGAGCGGGCCTTCGAGCAGATGCTGAACAATGAAGACTTCGATTGCGTCATCATCGCCAGCCCCTGGGAATGGCATGTCCCGATGTCGGTCGCTGCCATGAAAGCCGGCGTCCCCTATGTCGGGGTGGAAGTGTCTGCCGCCAATACGTTGGAAGAGTGCTGGGATTTGGTGAATGTCTCTGAAGCGACAGGCAGCCAGCTGAATATCCTGGAGAATGTCTGCTACCGCCGCGATTGCATGGCCGCCCTCAACATGGTGCGCCAGGGACTGTTCGGCGAAATCCTGCATGCGACTTGCGGATACGAGCACGACCTGCGGGATGTCAAGTTCAACGACGGCCAGCACTACAGCTACCAGCCGGGCGGCGAACTGCGCATGGGGCCTACCGCCTTTGCCGAAGCCCAGTGGCGCACGAACCATTCCGTCCATCGCAACGGCGACATTTATCCGACCCACGGGGTAGGGCCGGTAGCCCATTGCCTCGATATCAACCGTGGAAACCGTTTCATGTCGCTGACGGCCATGGCTACCCAGACCCGCGGCTTGCATAAGTTTATCGTGGATAACGGGGGCGAGGACCATCCGCTGGCCAAGGTTCGTTTCAATTTGGGGGATATTGTCACTTCCATGATCAAATGTGCTAACGGGCAGACGGTTATCGTGACGCACGATACGAACTCGCCGCGTCCGTATTCGTTGGGTTTCCGGGTACAGGGTACCGAAGGCTTGTGGATGAACGATGGCGACCATGTATATGTGCAGGGCAAATCCAAGCCTCACCGTTGGGACGATTCGGAAACGTGGTTCAAGCAATACGACCATAAACTCTGGGCGGTGCACGAGGCTGAGGCTGCCGAGGCAGGCCACGGGGGCATGGACTACGTGATGATGTACGACTTTATCGATGCCATCCGCAACAAGAAGCCGGCGCCGATGGATTGCTACGACGCGGCAGCGTGGAGCGCGGTTTCCGCCCTTTCGGAGATGTCTATCGCCCGCGGCGGTGCCGTGGTGGATTTCCCGGACTTTACACGCGGCCAGTGGATACATCGGACATCTGAGTTTGCGCTCTAAACGAGTCTCTTCTATACAGGAAGTGTGTCGGAATGAGGTGATTGCCTGATCCGACACACTTTTTTTATGGGGTTTTGTGTAGGGGTTGGTTTTTTAGGAGATGTTCATTACGGTCGTAATGAAGTGTTCATTACGGTCGTGATGAAGTGTCCATTACGCTCGTAATGGAGTGTTCATTACGACCGTGATGGAGTGTCCATCAAACTCGTGACGGATACTCCATCGAAAGTCAGAGCCGTTTCAAGCCTTGCGGCGGTAGAGATAATCGTCTATTTCCTGCGCCGCCTTTCTTCCGCCGGCAATGCATCTGACGACCAGGCTCGCGCCGGTCGCGGCATCTCCTGCCACAAATGCGTTGTCGGGCAGCGGGGGAAGCTGGGGTTTGAGGAAGCCCATCGCCAGCAGCACCAGGTCGGCTTTCAGTGTTTCTTTCT
>CALVFH010000121.1 GCA_944326775.1 uncultured Parabacteroides sp. | reverse complement strand
TAACGCTACGAAAACGCAAAAAATCATTTTTCAAGATTTCGTAACGCTACGAAAACGCAAAAAATCATTTTTCAAGATTTCGTAACGCTACGAAAACGCAAAAAATCATTTTTCAGGATTTCGTAACGCTACGAAAAGGCGAAAAATCGTTTTTCAGGATTTCGTAACGCTACGAAAACGCAAAAAATCATTTTTCAGGATTTCGTAACGCTACGAAAAGGCGAAAAATCATTTTTCAGGATTTCGTAACGCTACGAAAAAAGCAAAAATGCCTGCCCAAGCAAATTTCGAGCCGGTTGAGCCCGAAACCGCTTAGGCAAGCATTTTCAATAGAGAATTTCTGTTATTGTCGTTATTTCCGGAACGGAGGTTTGACAACCACTGCCTTCAAATTCCGGTTGCGCACCTGAATATAAATTTCCGTATCCGGCTTCGCATAAGCCGTCTGGACATAGCCCATGCCGATACCTTTCTTCAACACCGGCGACATCGTTCCCGAAGTCACCTTTCCAATCTCTTTCCCCTCTGCGTCCACGATTGGATAACCGTGCCGGGGGATTCCTTTGTCAATCAATTCGAAAGCGCAAAGTTTGCGGGCGACTCCTTCTTTCTTCTGACGCTCCAACTCAGCCCGGTTGGTGAAATTCTTGCCATCGACGAATTTGGTAATCCACCCCAGCCCGGCTTCAATTGGCGAAGTCGTGTCGTCGAGGTCGTTACCATACAGGCAGAAGCCCATCTCAAGGCGCAAGGTATCGCGGGCGCCCAGGCCGATTGGTTTGATTCCTTCCGGCTTGCCGGCTTCGAAAATAGCATCCCAAATCTTCCGGGCATCTTCCGGATAAAAATAAAGCTCAAAACCACCGGCACCCGTATATCCCGTATTGGAAATGATGACTTTCGGACAACCGGCAAACTCGCCCGTAGTGAAAGCATAATAAGGAATCGCCGACAAATCGACCGGAGTCAGGCGCTGCAAAACCTCTTTCGCTTTCGGACCTTGCACGGCCAGCTGGGCCATGCGGTCGGACGCATTTTCCAACTCGGCGCCTACCGTATTATGGCTCACGCACCAATTCCAGTCTTTCTCGATGTTGCTGGCATTCACCACCAGAAGATATTTCTCCGGTTCGTAATGATAGACCAGCAAATCATCGACAATGCCGCCCGTCTCATTGGGGAAGCAAGTATATTGAGCCTTACCTAAAGGCAGTTTGGAAGCATCGTTCGAGGTAATATTCTGAATCAATTCCAACGCATGGGGCCCTTTGATCCAAAATTCGCCCATGTGAGAAACGTCGAACACGCCTACGCCATTCACAACCGTATGATGTTCATCGATAATTCCGGAATATTCAATAGGCATATTGTATCCGGCAAATTCATGCATTTTCGCCCCTAAGGCAATATGCAAATCAGTAAAAGGTGTTGTTTTCATGAAAAAAGATTAATTAACTACATTCTTCGCTATATTCACAACCGTTTCCATCGCCTTTTGCAACGAAAGAACGGGTAAAAATTCATAACGTCCGTGGAAATTCAATCCACCGGCAAAAATATTGGGACACGGCAAGCCCATGAACGAGAGGCGGGCGCCATCCGTTCCCCCACGTATCGGCTTGATAAGGGGGACAATGCCGGCCTCTTCCATGGCCTTCTTCGCCAATTCAATAATTTCCATCTTCGGCTCAACCACCTCGCGCATATTATAATACTGGTCGCGCACTTCCAGAGAGGTACTGCCCGGATGCTTGGCATTCATCGTATCGACCAAGGTGCGCAACAAGGCTTTCTTCTGTTCAAACAAAGTGCGGTCGTGGTCACGTATGATATAGGAAAGCGTAGCGTCTTCCACCGTCCCGCTGATTCCAATCAGATGGAAAAAGCCTTCGTAACCGTCTGTAAATTCCGGACGTTGTTCTGCCGGCAACCAACGGGTAAATTCGGCGGCCAGCTCTGCGGCATTGACCATTTTATGCTTCGCATAGCCGGGATGTACATTCAATCCTTTAAAATGAATCTTGGCAGAAGCCGCATTGAAGTTTTCAAATTCCAATTCGCCAATCTGACCGCCATCCATCGTATATCCAAAGTCGCAACCAAACTTGGCCACATCAAAGTGGTCGGCCCCCTGCCCGATTTCCTCGTCAGGCGTAAAGGCAATCCGAATCTTCCCATGTTTGATTTCCGGATGCGCTTTCAGATAAGCGATAGCCCCGATAATGGAAGCCACCCCGCCTTTGTCGTCGGCACCCAGCAAGGTCTTGCCATTGGTCACGATAATATCTTGTCCCTCATAATCGGCAAGTTCCGGGAATTGAATCGGAGAGAGCACAATATGTTCTTCTTCATTCAATACAATATCCCCTCCTTGATAAGACACGATGCGGGGAGAGACATGCTCGCCCGACATATCCGGACTGGTATCCAAATGAGCAATAAAGCCCACGACCGGCACAGACTGCTGAACATTGGCCGGAAGGGTTGCCATCAGATAACAATTTTCATCCAGCGAAATATCTTCCAACCCCAACTCTTGCAACTCCCGAACCAACTCTTCGGCAAAAACGCGCTGTCCCGGCGTACTCGGAGTTGTCCCCGTAGTCTCATCGGATTGCGTGTTATAAGTTACATATTTCAAAAACCGTTCTACAACTGTCATCTTCTTTTGATTTTAATCGTTTCTTAACAAGGCATAAAGATAAGGAAAAGATCATCAGAAACAACTGCTCCCGTCAAAACAATGGGTACATACCTTACATTTTGGCAGACCGATCGCTTCTATCAATGTCTCCAACGTATTAAACTTCAGGGAACTCAATCCGAAACGGTCGGCAATGACCTGAACCATCTTTTTGTATTCCGGAGAATCGGTTGTCGCATACTTCTCCAGATTCTTATTTTCATCGCCTTCCAATTCCTTAATAATACGCCGCGTAATCAGTTCCAAGTCACTCTTCGACGAGGTAAACCCGATGAACGGACAACCGTAAATCAACGGCGGACAAGCAATACGCATATGGACTTCTTTTGCTCCGTAATCGTAAAGGATCTTCACATTATCACGTAATTGCGTGCCTCTAACAATCGAATCGTCGCAGAAAAGCATCCGCTTTCCTTCCAGCATGGCCCGGTTCGGAATCAATTTCATTTTTGCAACCAGCGAACGCATCTCCTGATTGCTGGGAGTAAAGCTGCGCGGCCAAGTCGGTGTATATTTTGAAATAGCCCGATGATAAGGGACGCCCTTGCCTTCAGCATATCCTAAAGCCATGCCGACTCCAGAATCAGGAATGCCGCAAACGCAATCAACCTCTGAGTCATCTTTCTGCCCCATCTTATAACCGCTCAGGAAACGCACTTCCTCTACATTCTTTCCTTCATAGCAAGATACCGGGAAACCATAATAAACCCACAAGAACGAACAAATCTGCATTTTCTCGTTCGGCTTACGGAGTTGCTCTAATCCATCGCTTGTCATTCGGATGATTTCACCCGGACCTACATACTTTTCTATTTCATAATCGAGATTCGGAAAACTGCTCGATTCGCTCGTAGCCGCATAAGCCCCTTCCTTTTTCCCAATTACAATAGGAGTACGTCCCAATTTATCGCGGGCCACGAGGATCGCATCTTCCGTCAGCAACAACATCGAGCAGGAACCTTTGATCCGGTTGAATACGTTTTCGATACCTTCTACAAAATTCTTTCCCTGCGTAATCAGCAATGCCACCAATTCTGTCTGGTTTGTTTTCCCGGAACTTAACTCCGAAAAATGCATATTTGCCGACAAAAGTTCTTTTTCAAGCTCTTCAATATTATTGATCTTGGCTACCGTTACGATGGCAAATCTTCCCAAATGAGAATTGATAACGATAGGCTGAGCATCTGTATCCGAAATAATTCCTATCCCGGCATTGCCCGTAAATTTCGAAAGGCCGGCTTCAAACTTTGTTCGGAAATAAGAATTTTCCAGATTATGAATTGAACGCATAAATCCCGCGTTTTTATCGTATGTAGCCATACCTCCGCGGCGAGTTCCCAAATGAGAATTGTAGTCTGTGCCATAGAACAAATCCGTAGCACATGACGACTTCGAGATAGTACCGAAAAAACCACCCATTGTCTATTATGTCTAAATTGATTTTTATGGGCGCAAAATTACAAAAAAGCCGAAGAAGTTGCAAGCCAGGGTTTCATAAAAGCATCCATCTCGGCCGCATGAGTTTCGAGACTTTGCAACAACTTAAACTGAGCTCGTGTACGAACCAAATTATGTTCAGGATATTGTATTTTATAATACACATCTCCATTCAAATAATCCGTCAGAAAGCGAACGGTTTGCATATAAGTCAACAAACGCCCGCCATAAGGCAAAAGCTGTATCTCCTGCGGTGTAAGAAAAGCTTGTGCAGTCTCCATATAACCTCGGGTATAAGCTTCGAAAACAGGGATATTCACCCCCACATTATCTAAATTACGGTCATCTTCTGCCCCCGTATTTCCAGCCGTACGGATAAAATCACCAATATCCGAAAGCACGAAACCCGGCATCACCGTATCCAGATCGATTACACACAAAACTTTTTGGGTATCCGCATCAAAAAGGATGTTGTTCACTTTCGTATCGCAATGGTTTGTGCGCTTTTTCAATTTTCCTTCCCGGTAAAGGCGTTCCTGGATACACATAGCATCGGCCCGGCGCTCTATCTCTTCTATGAAGTCTTTCACTTCCCCTGCCCGGCCTGCTTTATCTTCAGCTACCGCCTCGCGAAATTGTTGCAGACGGAATTCCATGTTATGAAAATTCGGGATAGTTTCCCCTAATGCGCCTTCAGGCAAATCGGCCAACATAGCCTGGAAATCCCCAAATGCCTTCCCGGCTTCATAAGAAAGTTCCGGAGTAACTTCTTCATAGCTGATACTTCGAGGAATAAACAGACATACTCGCCAATAATTCTCTCCATCATAATAATAGGATTTTCCTTCTTTTGTCGGGAAGAAATGCAATACTTTCCGGTCTATATCCTCTACCCCACGTTCCTCCAGCTTTTTCCGAATATGGGCCGTAACCGTACAAATATTATTCTGCAACATATCCACATTGGTAAAAACCAGATGATTGATACGTTGCAACACATATTTTGTTTCTCCCTGCTCATTGGTGACTTTCAATGTATCGTTGATATGGCCATTCCCAAATGGTTCTGCATCCGAGACTTTTTCGGGCAATTCAAAATGCGACAAAATATCCAATAACTCACTTTTCATATTCATTGATGCCTTGTTGTATTTTAGTTTCGAGCAAATGTACGAAATTCTCCCCACCTATTCCGTAGTTTTCCAAGAAAAGAACATACGTTTTCCTGGAAGGAAAAAGCATGTTTACAATCACTCGGATTCTACACTCCGACTTCATCCTCTGATTCATGATCAGGTTCCGGACCTATATCAGGCAAAAGAGCCCTCGCTTCAGCCGAACTCAACGCATCTACATCTTTCAACCGACGTTGGATAGCCCGAGTCCGAACGCCCAAGACTTCTTCCATTTGTCCACTGGCCGTCTGCAGGTTCTTCTGTACCCGTTCCAACATACCGCCCATTTTCTCAAATTCTTTTTTTACGGCTCCCAATATCCGCCACACTTCACCGGAATGTTTTTGGATGGCTAAAGTTCGGAAACCTATTTGTAAACTATTAAGAATGGCAGCAAGAGTAGTAGGCCCGGTAACTACCACTTTATAATTCCGCTGCAGATCTTCCAACAAGGCGGAACGACGTACTACCTCGGCATAAATTCCTTCAAACGGGAGAAACATAATACCAAAATCGGTTGTTGCGGGAGGATTCAGATATTTTGTTGAAATATCTTTCGCCATTTTACGGATAGTTGCCTCCAGTAATTTGCCGGACATATCTATAGCTTGGGGATCAGCTTTGTCATAAGCATCCAACAATTGCTCATAAACATCTTTGGGAAATTTCGCATCAATAGGCAGATAAACAAAGTCTGAACCATTATCCCTGCCTGGTAATTTAACCGCAAACTCAACCACGGCATCTGAACCCTTTCGCGTATGAACATTAGCCTCATATTGTTCAGGAGCCAAGATTTGCTCCAACAGCATACTGAGTTGTATTTCTCCAATATTACCCCGAGTCTTCACATTGCTTAAAACACGCTTCAGCCCCCCTACATCCTGAGCCAGGTTTTGCATTTCACCCAAACCTTTCTGCACACTGGCCAATTGCTCATTAACTAAACGAAAAGACTGGTTGATACGTTCATTTAAAGTTTTCTGCAACTTTTCATCCACCGTTGTTCGAATCTCCTCCAACCGCTTTTCGGTATTGGCTATCAATTGTTGCTGTTTCTCATCCATTTCACGAAACTTTTCCCGCTGCAACCCATTAAAAGAATCAATTCCTCGCTCAAAAGCCTTACGAAAATCAGACATTGATTGCGCCAACTCCTCACGATTGTCCCGAGCTATCGCACGGCTTTCTTCTCGATTTAAACGAAAGTCCTCACGGAAATTCTTTTCAACCCGATCAAGAGAAAGCTGCAACTGTTTAAAACAAGCCTCCAAATCAAAACTACTCTTTTGCTTAGAATTTCTCAAGATCAAAATCTGCAGAACGATAACAATAAATAAAGCGATTAAATATATCCAATCCATATTTGTTTTATCTTTAGCGACCAAAGATAAATAAACGTCTTTTATATATGCGATTAAAAGACGTTAAACCTCAAACTTTTTTGAAAATAACATTGTTTTATTTACGTAAAGCATAGTATATTTGTAATGTGCTTTGCAAATATTAATAAATAACGGAAAGCATGACTACAATCACATTAAAAGGCAATGAAATCCATCTTAATGGGACTTTGCCACAAGTTGGAACAAAGGCTCCAACATTCAAAGGGGTAAAAAGCGATTTATCCGAATTATCATTGGAAGAGTTAAAAGGCAAACGAGTTGTATTGAATATTTTCCCAAGTTTAGATACAGCCGTATGCGCAGCCTCTGTAAGAAAATTCAATGTAGCCGCAGCATCGCTTCCCAACACAGAAGTGTTAGCCATCTCAAAGGATTTACCTTTTGCGCAAGGACGGTTTTGCACAACTGAGGGAATCGATAAGGTTACACCATTATCCATGTTCCGGTGCTCTTGTTTTGAAGATGCTTACGGTGTATTAATGACAAACGGTCCGCTAAAGGGTTTGTTAGCACGTTGTGTAATTATTATCGATGAAGAGGGTACTGTCATTTATACGGAACTTGTTCCGGAAATTACTTCGGAACCAAATTATAAAGCAGCATTAGCTGTATTACAGTAATAAGAATATTGTTTTTCATTGGTTAAAGTTAAGGGTTAGTGTAGGGGGCTATT
>CALVFH010000120.1 GCA_944326775.1 uncultured Parabacteroides sp. | reverse complement strand
CTTATCGACGACAGCCGATTTCCTGGCGGAAAAGCATCGTCGTCGCCGACGACAGTCGATTTCCTGACGGAAAAGCATCGTCGTCGCTGACGACAGCCGATTTCCTGGCGGAAAAGCATCGTCGTCGCTGACGACAGCCGATTTCCTGACGGAAAAGCATCGTCGTCAGCGGGGACAGTCGATTTCCTGGCGGAAAAGCATCGTCCCCAGCGGGGACAGTCGATTTCCTGGCGGAAAAGCATCGTCCCCAGCGGGGACAGTCGATTTCCTGACGGAAAAGCATTGTCCCCGCAGGGTTCAGTCGATTTCCTGCAGGATAAGCACTGTCCCCGCACGGTCTGCCCCCTTTTCAGGCAAAAAGTTTTTGGATAAGGTCGCTACGCTTCAATCGTTTCAGCGAGCGGATGATTTGTTGGCGGAATTCAGGCTTGTACCAGAAGAAGAACTGGCGCTGGGCGAGTTTCTGCTCCTTGGTGCGTGCCGTATAGACTTTCTCGAGCGTGTAGGGGTGGATGCCGGTGTAGTACATCTCGGTGGCGAGGGTCATCGGCGTCGGTGTGAAATCCTGGACCTGCTCAAGGTGGAAATGCAGGCTCTTGGTGGTGATGGCCAGTTTCGCCATGTCGGTCTCGGTGCAGCCGGGGTGGCTGGAGATGAAGTAGGGGATGAGCTGCTGCCGGAGTCCCAGTTTGCGGTTGATGCGGTCGAAGACGCGCTTGAACTGCTCGAAGAGGCGGAACGACGGCTTACGCATCTGCTGCAAAACCTCGTCTTCGGTATGTTCCGGGGCCACTTTGAGGCGTCCGGAGACGTGGCGGGCTATCAGCTCTTCGGTATATTCGCGGGCCGAGCGGTTCAGCTTCTCGTCGGCATAGTGGTGGAGCAGAAGGTCGTAGCGCACGCCACTCCCGATGTAGGAATGCCGGATGCCGGGCAGGGCATCGACGGCGCGGTAGAGGTCGAGCAGGGGCGCATGGTCGGCACAGAGGTTCTTGCAGACGGCGGGCGAAATGCACGAGGGGCGCTTGCAGACCTGGCAGAGCGAGGTGTCGCGCCCGTGCATCCGGTACATGTTGGCCGAGGGGCCGCCCAGGTCGCTCAGGTTTCCTTTGAAATCGTCCATTTCGGTGATGGCGCGGACTTCTTTCAGGATAGATTCCCGGCTGCGCGAGGCGATGAATTTCCCCTGGTGGGCAGAGATGGTGCAAAACGCGCATCCGCCGAAGCAGCCGCGGTGGATATTGACCGAGAATTTGATCATCTCGAAGGCGGGGATGGTTTTCCCGCGGTATTTCGGGTGCGGCAGGCGGGTATAGGGCAAATCAAACGAGGCGTCGATCTCGGCCTCCGTCATGGGCGGAAAAGGCGGGTTGACCACGATGAAATCCTTTCCCACCGGTTGGATCAGGCGGCTGGCGTGCCATTTGTTCGATTCTTCTTCGATATGCCGGAAGTTTTTCGCTTGTTTCAGTTTGTCGCGCAGACATTCCTCGTGGGAATAGAGGCGGATGTCTTTCTCTTCGGCCTCGACGGGTTGGCGGCTGAGGTAGGCGGTCTGCGGGATGTCGCGGATGTCCCGGAACGGGGTTCCGGCTTTCAGGCGGCGGACCAGTTCCTTGAGGGGCAGCTCTCCCATGCCGTAGATAAGCAGGTCGGCCGGACTATCGACCAGGATGCCCGGGCGGAGCCGGTCTTGCCAGTAGTCGTAGTGGGTAAGCCGGCGCATGGAGGCTTCGATGCCGCCGAGGACGACCGGCGTATCGGGGTAAAGCTCCTTGAGGATGCGGGTATAGACGATGCTGGGATAGTCCGGGCGCATGCCGGGGCGGCGGTCGGGAGTGTAGGCGTCGTCGCTTCGCAAACGCTTGTTGGCGGTATAGTGGTTGATCATGGAATCCATGGCTCCGGCCGAGACTCCGAAGAACAGGCGGGGCGTACCCAGTTTCTTGAAGTCGCGGAAGTCGCCCCGCCAGTCCGGTTGGGGAACGATCGCCACGCGCAGCCCTTCGGCTTCGAGTGTACGGCCTACTACGGCGGCGCCGAACGATGGATGGTCCACGTAGGCATCGCCGCTGAATAAAATCACATCAATATAATCCCAACCTCGTGCTTCCACCTCTTTCTTCGTCGTGGGAAGCCAATCTTCTGTTCGAAATGTTTTCATGCCGCAAAGGTACGAAAAGTTGAGGGGTTGACCTGCGCCGGCCGGAAAGATTATAGACGGATGAGGCTCCAGAGGCGGGCAAACTCCATGCTGTTGAAGGTGAGCAGGCAGCTGACCAGGATGAGCAGGATGATGTCGAGCGTCCGGTGGATATGCCGCGGTAGTTTCCGGTACAGCCAGCCTATCAGCGCCGGAATGAGGAAGAGGAAATGCCCGCCGAAGAGAATCCCTTCGCTCATCCCGTAACCGAATCCCAGGTGGATAATCAGATCGACAGCCAGATAGCAGGCGATCATCTGCACGTAGGGATTTTTACGGATGTTCAGCAGGAGGGAGGCAAGGCTCAGGAAAAAGAGCATGAAGGGAATGGCGTAATGCCAGCCGTGCAGGTATTCCGTGGGACGGAAGACTTGTTCTTCGCCGATAATCTGACGTACCAGGGGCGTTGTCATGAAGGTATTGCTCCAGAAATCGTTGATTAGCTGGTGGGCGAACAGCTCGTCGTGATGGAACTCGCGGAGCTGGCTTAGCGTGGTTTGTGCTGGGCTGTCGCTTGTCCCGGGAAAGGCCCAGTCCTTCAGGGCATAGATTCCGAAGACAATGGCTACAGCGGCTACGAATGGCAGAAGGCTCCGGAAGAGATTGCGGATTCTTTCGGCCAGAGGGTATCGTCCTACCAGCGAGGCGAGCAAAGGTTTCCCCGCGTTGCTGATTGTTACCCCGCCCAATAAGAACGTGAACAGGGTGAGCGTATAGGTTTGGAACCGTTGCCGCATCTTGTACTCCCAAGAGAGGACCAGCAGCGAGAATATCAGCAGAAAAAACGAAAAGGGATAGGTCTCCGTTGTGAAAGACAGGACAATCGTGGTGAAACTCCCTCCAGCCAGGAGCGTTAAGAGCAAAGTCCGGTGTGTCGGGATTAAAACGATGCGTTTCAGGTAGCGGTAGAGCAGAACCAGACCGCTGCACACGAGGAAATTCATCAGGCACAGGCAGAAAACGGTCCGGATATCGTTATGGGCGGCTGCCTCGACGGTTTTCACCACGGCCCATTTCAGAATATGGAAAAGATTGAAGAAGGGGTGGGCGATATCGAACGCACCGCCGTTCGTCTCGAGGTGGAACAGGTTGTCATAGCCTAAATAACTCCCTGTTCCCCCGTCAGTTCCCTGGATAAGGTCGGTATGACGTAGCAGATTCAGTCCGATCAGCCCGTATATTCCGAAAAAGAGGAGAAAGACGAATGGTTCCCACACTTCGATAGGAAAGAGGGCATGCTTCACGGAGCGCCACGAGGCCCGGAGCATTCTTCTTAACGTGTGGAACAGATTTTTTCGTTGTTTACGGGGCATCATCCAGGGAAACTATGGTTATAAGATATCCGGTTCGTGGGCTAACCATTCGTCCGCGATGCGGAGTGTCTCCGGTTTGCCGACATCAATAATCTCAAGGTGTTCGGCAGGAAACGCCATGATTTTCGTTCTCGCACAGATGGAAAGATAGAAGTTGATGATAGGGAATTTGCCCGTCCATTCATCCATCCACTTGAAAATTTCCGACGAAATGACGTGAATGCCACTGAATGCAAACTCGTTGTATTGTGCCGGGTCGAAATAGGGATAATAGGATTTGACTTCTCCCGTTTCGCGGTTTCTCCATCCGCAGAGCTGGTTTTCTTTGTTGAAAAGCAGATAACGCGAGGTCTTGCGCTTGCTTACGAGCAGGGTGGCCAATGCCTTGGGATTATCCAGATGGAGCTGATAGAGTTTCAACAAATCAATGTTGGAGAGGATATCGACATTATGGACCAGGAACGGTTCGTTTCCGCGGAGGAACGGTTCGGCTTTCTTGATGCCTCCGCCCGTATCGAGCAGGTAGTCCCGTTCATCGGAGATATAAATTTCTACTCCAAAGTTTTGGTTGGCCCGGAGGAAATCGAGGATTTGCTCTCCCAGATGATGGATGTTAATGGCAATACGGTCGAATCCCGCTGCCTTGAGTTTGAGGATGACATGTTCCAGCATCGGTTTCCCTCCGACGGGAACAAGAGCTTTAGGCATGGTGTCGGTGAGCGGTCGGAGCCGGGTGCCCTTTCCCGCAGCAAATATGAGTGCTTTCATAGAGTTGGATTAAAGATTTGTTCGATATTTTGTTCTCGGTGTACGAGATGTACTTTCACCCCGAATTTCTGGTTCAGATGTTCCGCCAGATGCTGGGCCGAATAGACGGAGCGGTGTTGCCCGCCTGTGCAGCCGAAGCAAACCATCAGATTCGTGAAACCCCGGTCGAGATAGCGTTGCACCGAAGCATCTACAATGGTATAAACATGCTGGAGGTAGGAAGTAACTTCTCCATCGTCTTCCAGGAAGCGGATAACTGGTTCATCCAATCCCGTAAAATGATTGTAGCGTTCGTACTTGCCGGGATTGTTGATCGCCCGGCAATCGAAGACGAAGCCGCCACCATTGCCCGTCGGGTCGTTGGGGATTCCTTTCTTATAGGCGAAACTGATAACTTTCACCTCGAGGCGACGTTTTTGGATGTCATCGGAAAATTGGGTGAGCTGTGTCAGTTCCCGGAGTACGGCGCAGAGATAGGGATATTCCGGATAATCTTCGCGCAGAAGTTGGCGTAGATTCTCGATGGCGTAAGGTACGCTTTGGATGAAATGAGGTTTCTTCTCGAAATAGCCCCGGAATCCATAGGCTCCCAGTACTTGGAGGATGCGGAAAAGCACGAAATGTTGCAGTTGGTTACGGAAGTACGCTTCATCAACCGGCATGTACTGGCGGAGCGAAGCAATATAGTCTTCAAGCAATTCTTCTCGGAGGCGTTCCGGATATTTAGCCTTGGCCTGCCAGAGGAAGGAAGCAACGTCGTAATAGACCGGACCTTTTCGTCCTCCTTGGAAATCGATGAACCAAGGCTCTCCATCGCGTACCATCACGTTGCGTGATTGAAAATCGCGGTACATGAAAGTCGCGGAAGCACTCCGGAGCAGGACATCCGCCATCTTCTGGAAATCATCTTCCAGGCGGTCTTCCTGGAATTCCAGTCCTGTTGCTTTCAAGAAACAATATTTGAAATAGTTCAGATCCCAGAGAATGGAACGCCGGTTGAATTCCGGTTGAGGATAGCAATGGCTGAAGTCCATCCCGTCGGCTCCCACAAACTGGATTTTCGGGAGGAGTTGTATCGTTTTGTGCAGGAGCATCTTCTCGTTTTCATCGAAGACGCTGCTCTTGCGTCCTTTCTCAATGGCATCGAAAAGCAGGGTATTCCCCAAATCTTCCTGCAGATAGAAATTCTTATCTTCGCTTGTGCAATAGACTTCGGGAACAGGCAGCCCCTTTTGCCGGAAATGTGCGGCCATATAAAGGAATGCCTCGTTTTCATCTTTCGACGTTCCACTGACCCCAACGATACTTTTCGGACCTGTCAGACGAAAATAGCGCCGGTTCGAGCCCGAGGAGGGCAGTTCCTGTATCTCGTCTGCCGGACGTCCTACGAACGTACGATATAAATCTTTTAATACTTCGGTTACCATTTGTTTCGTGTTTTCGGGTTGCTAAGATAGAAAAATCCCGTTGAATAATGGAACTTCCTCCCTATTTTTTGGTATTTCTTTGTCCGGTGTGGTTCTCTCCGGTTCGGAGAATTACCTAAAATAAGCGATTGATGCGCGTCGGGATTTGTCGGAACTTTGCACCGGTTTAAAGGTATAATACATTAATATTTTACGACATTGAAGACAAGAATACGCGCAACGCTCTTAACTTTATTATGGTTATCATGTATGTTCTCTGTATTCGGACAACATCGCCCGCACGGACGCCACGGGCAGGAGAAAGGACAACATAACCGGGGAATTATCACCGGAAAAATCTCCACGACAGATAACGAGAAGATGGACTTTGCTTCCATTTATTTAAAAGGTACGAATTTCGGATGCACCACCAACGAGAAAGGTGTCTATATCCTGAAAGCTCCGGAAGGAGAATATGTGCTGGTCGTTTCCGCTATCGGTTATAAAACCGTTGAGCAGAAAGTTTCGCTTTCCGATGGCGATCTCGAACAAATCAATATCCGTCTGAAACCTGATACGCAGGAACTCGACGAAGTTGTCGTCGTCTCGAGTGGCGTAAGCCGGGTGAAACGCTCGGCCTTCAACGCCGTGGCCCTCGACACCAAGGAATTGGAGAATTCTACCAAGAGCCTGAGCGAAGCTTTGGCCAAAACTCCGGGGATGAAGCTCCGCGAGTCGGGTGGGGTAGGCTCGGACATGCAGCTGATGATGGACGGCTTCAGCGGAAAACATATCAAGATTTTCATCGACGGCGTTCCTCAGGAAGGGGTTGGAAGCTCTTTCGGGCTGAACAATATCCCCGTAAACTTTGCCGAGCGCATCGAGGTGTATAAAGGGGTCGTTCCCGTGGGCTTTGGAACGGATGCAATCGGGGGTGTGGTGAATATCATTACGAAAAAGAAACGCGACCGTTGGTTTGCCGATGCCTCGTACTCTTATGGTTCGTTCAATACGCACAAATCGTATGTAAACTTCGGGCAGACTTTTGAAAATGGCCTGACGTATGAAATCAACGCGTTCCAGAACTACTCGGATAATGATTACCATATTAATACAAATGTAGAGGTTTTCAAATTCAATTCCGACGGCTCGGTCTCTACCTATATCGATAACCGGAATAAAGTGCGGGTGAAGCGTTTCAACGATACGTACCACAATGAAGCGATTATCGGTAAGGTTGGAGTCGTCGGTAAGCCGTGGGCCGACCGTTTGATGTTGGGATTTACCTATTCGCACATGTATCAGGACGTGCAGACCGGTGTGCGGCAGGTCACCGTCTATGGCGACAAGCACCGCTTCGGCCATTCACTGATGCCTTCTCTGGAATATCGCAAGCAAAACCTCTTCACCAAGGGACTCGATGTGGTCTTTACGGCCAATTACAACCGTAACGCGACGACGAATGTCGATACTTCCTATTATCATTATAATTGGTATGGCGAACGCTATCGGATGAATACGCCGGGCGAGCAGAGCCGGCAGTTCTCGCGTGCCGACAACGACAACTGGAACGGAACCCTTACCGTCAATTACCGTCTCGGCCGGATGCACATGTTTACTTTCAATCACGTGCTGAACGCTTTCCATCGCCGCAATACCTCGCTGTTGGCAGAGGTGGAAGCTGAAGATGCCATTGCCAAGGAAACACGCAAGAACATATCCGGCCTCTCGTACCGC
>CALVFH010000119.1 GCA_944326775.1 uncultured Parabacteroides sp. | reverse complement strand
TTTTCGAAGGGCTTGGAAATCTCCAAAAATCATTTTTTGCATCGGCGAAGGGCTTGGAAATCTTCAAAAATCATTTTTTGCGTTTTCAAAGCACTTGGAAATCTTCCCGCAGCATTTTTTGCGATTTCAAAGGGCTTCGAAATCTTCTCGCAGCATTTTTTGCCTTTTCGAAGGGCTTGGAAATCTCCAAAAATCATTTTTGGACTTTTCGAAGCACTTGGAAAGTTCCGAAAACCGTTTTCCAACTTTTTCGAAGGGCTTGGAAAGTCGCGGAGAGCGGCGGCAATCTATTTGGCAGGCAAAAAAGAGCGGTAAAAGTCCAGGTACTGGCGGGCGACGGTTTCCTCGGCATACTCAGCACGGACCTTCTCCAAACAGTGGCGGGCAAGGTCCGCTTTTTCCGCGTACTCGAGAACCCAGGCGATGCCGCGTGCCAAATCCTCGGCGGAACCGGAATCGGCAACGTAACCAGTCCGCTGATGCTCAATCATTTCGGGAATGCCCCCGGTCCGGAATCCCACGCAAGGGGTGCCGCAGGCCATCGCCTCCATAATCGTGTTCGGCAGGTTGTCTTCGAGGGACGGGACGACGAAGACATCCGCCGCCGCGTAGGCCTCGGCGATTTCCGAAGGCGAAGACAAATAGCCCAGCGCGCGGGAGGGCAGCGGCAGGCAGGCTTGCAACTCGGCGGCGTGACTGCCCATCAGCAAGACCTCGGCCTCCGGGAATTTTCCGGACAGCAAACGGCAGGCGGCGACAAAGAAATTCGCGCCCTTGCGAAGGTCGGAGAGTTTCGCGGCCGCAAAGAGAATCAGCTTCTTGTCCGTCGGCAGATGCTTCGCCGCCCGCAGTTCCGGCTTGGGGAAAGGATGGAAAACGGAGACATCAATCGGGTTGGGAATCACGCGGAAGACGGCCTTTTCCAGCAAGGCGCTTTTCCGGCAGGCCGAGACTATCCACCGGCTGCAACCGACAAATCCAATCCGCTGCAACCCGAGTTGCTGTTTCCGCCTGAAGACCCGGCTTGCCAAATTCCACAACGGATGCCCGACCAGCATCGGACAACGGCGGCACGACGAGGCATATTGGCCACAGGCGCCGGGATAGTGGCAAATCGCGGTCGCCGCCCACAAATCGTGCAGCGTCCAGACCACGGGCTTTCCCAAGGCGAGCAGTTTCTCGAGGTCGCGGAGCGAAAGCATCCCCTGGTTAATCCAGTGGAGATGGATCACATCGGCCTGAAGAACCAGCGGATGACGGCTGATGTCGGTGCCTGTGTTCGCGATAGACACCTGAAACAGATTCTTGCGGGAGAAGCGGTTGCAGAGGAAGATGACAAACCTTTCCCAAGCGAAACGCAACCAGTTCCGCCTTCTCTTCCAGGAAGTCGTGTTCAACGGAACCACATCCGGGTTGTCGCCCCGCTTGTCGCGCACCAGCATCCGAACTTCTACGCCTTGCTTTCTTAGGGCATGAAGAAGGCGGGAGGCGGCGACGGCGGCGCCACCGGTGAGGTCGGAGGTGGAGAGGAGGAGGAGGTTCATGGCTGACTTGTCTGGTTGGCGTTATCGACTTCGGCCCGCAACCGTTCTTTCTGGGCCCGATACTTTTCATACAGGAACCGACTGTTGTGTTCCATCTGACGCAAAGCCAATTGCTGATTCCACAGACGCATACCGCCTGCGCTCAACGATTTAAAGCCCGCCACATAGCAGCCCACCTGTAAACCGGAGAGCCACGCCCGGATACACACGTCGTAATCATCATACTGGAAAGGCGCCAATGCAAAATCAATATGATGGATTTTCTGTTCAAATAACTTCTTGTTGACCCACATCGGAGCGCGGTTCACGGCGGGAACAAAGCAAAAAGGCTTGCCGGAGACAATCGGCTTTCCGGCAACCTTCTTTTCCGTTTCGTCGAAAACGAGATTCAGTCCGTCTTTGCCGCCCAAAAAGACCAAACGCTCATGTTGCCGGAACAGAGCCACGGCACGGGGAATCCAGTCGGCCGATTCAAAATCGTCGTCGTCCTGCAACAAGGCAACGTATTTGCCATTCGCAAAACGGATGGCCCGGTCGTAGGTGATATTTTCATACAAATCATTGGAACGCAACAGAAATTCGTTGGCTCCGGTCAGCTCTTCCGCCAACCGCCGCGTATGGACAAGGTCGGAACCGTCGTCAATCACGATAATCTCGAGGGAGGGATAAGTCCGCAACTTGGGCAGGATATGACAAATCTCCAGGCTCTTGTTGTGCGACTGGATGACCACGCTGACTTCCGGTTCATTCTGGTAGCCTTTCGAAAGCCATCCCTCGTATGTTTTCCCGGAGAGTCCAGCCTTTGTCCGCTTCTGCAAGGCCAACCGCAACTTATGAAAAAACAATCGTATCATCTCAATCCATTTATAATATATCTAACCAACCGCTTCCAGGAAAAGAAGTTATTTCTTACGGCTCTCTCGTCCAACCGCTTGTTGCGCATCACGTAGGGCGGATGCTGCAAAGGAAACGGCATCGCTCCGGAGGGGACAAACAGTTTGCTGGAGCGACGGGTCGTATGCGTAGCGTTCGGATCGCCCAAGCCGATATTCGTAACCAAATTTACCGCAGGATAAATAGAAAGCTGATTTTGCAGTCTGAGAGAGAAATAATAAAACACGCCCCAAGGATTCAACCCTCCGCGATGCTGCAAGGCATCCGGAATAAAGCTGCTGAAATAGATTTCCTCCCATTTGTTGCAAAACAACGATTTGCGGCGTTCCTTACAGCATTCCCAAAAAGGAAAATCGACATTCACCTGCTGCCAGACACGCCGCCAAGTTGCCCACCCCCAGATATGCGTCACCGAACAAAAATCGTAACTCGCCCCGTCCGTGACAGCATCCGGAAGGAAACAGTTGCCTCCGATATGACCAATTCGCCAATCATCTTTATAGCGTTCCAACAGCTCTTCGCAGAAACGGAAGAAAGTCAAATCCGGCAAGCAATCATCTTCCAGGATAACCCCCTGTTCTTCCTGTTCAAAAAACCAGGAGATTGCAGAAGATATCGCCCGCTTGCATCCTAAGTTTTCATCCCGAAACAAAGTCTGAACCTCGCAGGGCCAGTCCACTTCAGAAATTATCTTCCTCGTTTCCTCACAGAGGGCTATTTCTTTAGCTCTTCCCTTGCGGGGAGCATCGGCCGCAACATACAAACGCGCCGGACGAATCTCCCGAATGCGATTGAACACTATTCGCGTGGTATCCGGGCGGTTGAAGACGAGAAAAAGGATGGGGGTATGATATGCCATTTGTCAAGTAATCAAGCTAAATTAATTCTACAACTTATTTATTCAAAGAGGAATATTTACGAAGCATCTTGCGCAAGGCTTCCAAATATCCTCTGCCATATTTCAAATCGGGTTCCATATAATTCCCTTCAGCCCATTCGTTCCACGATTTCAAGATAACAATCTTATTCTGCTTGTCTTTAATCGTTGAGAACGTAACATCCACATGTTTCTCAAATTTCTCAGGCGTTGAATGAACCAAAATATGTCCTTGACGTCCGGAGCGCGGAGAATGATCCCAATTCGGAATAATCACGGGATAGCAATCTTCTCGCTTATCTTCCTCGCCCGTAAAACAAGAGGAAGCCAATCCGTAATCCAATATCCGACCCCGCTTTAAGACAATCCGGCTAAATTTAGAAAATGCTCTTTCCCATAAAGACAATTTCTTTTTGAACACATCAAATAAACGGACTAAAACCACGGCATCAAATCCCCAGGATTTAAAAAGCTCTATATCTTCCTTCTGATACGTATGAGCGACAAAATGGAACTGAAAACCTTGTTCTTTTGCCAGCTTCTGCCACAACTGGATAAAATGGGCCGCATCCGGAAGTTCCTTCGGATTATATACCATGAAAAAAGGCTTGCCATCAACCCGGACATAACGAGAATCCTGAAATGCTTTCAACAAAAAATTGAAGTGACTGATATAATCATCATCTCCCGGATATACTTGTTCCATCAATATCCGATGCGTACCTTCTTTGCTGAACTGTTTATCTTCCCAACTATGATTCGCCCACGCCAAACAAAAAGGGAAATCCGGTTTGCCAGACTCCAATACCTCATCAAAAGGACGACCCAAAAGTCTCCGTCCAGCCCCAAACCAATAATGCCAATAAATGAAACCTTCCACTCCATACTCCTTGGCCAAATCAGCCTGAGCCTCTCGCGATTCTGGCAAACGCAAATCATAATAACCTAAATCGGCCGGAACTCTTGGTTGATAATGACCTTTAAACAACGGCTTGGCCTTTCCTACATTTGTCCATTCCGTAAAGCCCTTCCCCCACCAAGCATCATTCTCTGGAGTAGGATGATATTGCGGAAGATACAAAGCCAATACTCTGATTTTTGTTTCCATAATTCAAATCTTTATCCACCTTTCGGGCATTACATTGACTAAATTTACCGTTTTTGAATATTTACGAGGACAAATCACGATCTTCTTCGAATTTGAATTCAACCAAGCTGCCCACCAACTAAACGAACTGTTAGCTATAATATTATGCCGACATCGAGACATCAAAAACATATCTTGCCAAGAATCAGTTTCATGATTCCAATTTACATACGTCACATTTTCCATAGAGAACTCCAGATTTTCCCGGCACCAATTAATATCATCCGAGAATATATAGAAATGCACTTCTGGAAATTTTTCTGAAATCATATTAATCGCTTTCTGATAATAAGCCTCATCACAAATATCCAGATATTGATAATTTTTCAGATAATCGCCTCTTCGTATATGGATTGATACTGTTTCTTTATCAGAATTAGCCAATTCATACAACAAGTTACGTGTCTGAATAGAACAACGATTTTCATCAAAAAGAAAATATCTTCGGATTTCGTCACTTATAGATGCAAACCATTGCTCAGACATCCAACCTCCCCAATATATCCTATAATTTCTTTTCCACACATACGATGAATCCTGACAACGTATTTCCGGGCGCTCCAAACATAAACCTAAATGTAGAAAATATAACAACTTCAATATCTGTCTGGCACCAAAAGCTATTATTCCTTCTGAAAGGCTCAAATAATAACATTTACGACAAAAACGGACGAGCCAATCAAGTTCTGGTGCCTCATCCCAAGAAACCCCAAATAAGTTATCTAATTCCAATCCATTATGATCCTTCCTCCGACTTAATATATACGTAGAAGCAACTGTATCAGGAAAATGTTTCTTCATCATCAGATAAAAAGCGTATTCAAACATCTGATTGCCGAGACCATTCTGAAATAATACTATTCGTCTCATGATAAAATCAAAGGAATATTTGACAATTCTGAAGCTAAGATTGAATAACTACTATACGCCGAGCCATAAATCTTTTGCGTTTTCGACAAAGTATAAAGTTCTATTACCGCATCTTTTATACCATCTTGCGTATCCCTGCGAACTTCATTCCAAGAAGTAAGCATCCGATTACCTAAAATAGCTTTAAGGGATTGCTTATCCTTATTGGAATCTGTTGCGACATAGAACTTCACATCAGGGTGTAAAGCGATTTCACGTTCAGCCTGCTGAATAAACCATGACAATGGACTCGATTGAATAGCCCGTGTATTATCTGTACGCCGAACATGCATTCCTACTGTATAAGTTGAAAAATCTCGTGTTCGCATCGCAATCGCATCTCTTAACGATTTCACCGGACGAAAAGCTTCAAGAAAATTCTCCTTCTCATAAAATTTTGCGAAATGTATCAAATAGACATGTCCTTTAGCTTCATCCAACTCCGATACGATATCTTCCGACTTATCTAATTGATAAAGTTGCTTTTCATAAATTCGTTTATCAAAAAACACCGATTGAAATAATCGAGGAATCCAAAGGTTTTTCCGACGAGGCTTATCAAACAAAAACGAATGATACCATTTAGCATCCAGCACAGACACTTTACGGAGTTCTTCATTAAGCTCAAAAAGATCATGAAACCTAGCACCCATTCCCCAATCGCGAAACCAAAGAATGCGAAGTGGATAATTCCGCTCCGCACAATATGCAATGGCCGAAACAATTGCGAAAATTCGATTACCAAGACCACCAACAGGCACTAATGTCAAACTCTTTGATGCCATATCATCTTATTCTTTTGTTTCTCCCGCAAAGTTACAAATTCTCCCCTAAACCAAAACCGTTCGAGCCGGAAGCAACGGCAGGTCTTTATCCTTCCGACAGAAACTATTTAAAGTATTTTGGAAAAATAAAGGGGGGAATCAATAACTTTACGTAATTTTGCGCAAAACATAAGGAGAACAAACATGACTGAACATACAGACCAACATTTATTGGATGGCATTACCTATCCGGACGACTTGCGCCGTCTTCCACAAGAGGTATTACCTGAAGTATGTGCGGAATTGAGACAATATATAATAGATGTATTATCAGAAAACCCGGGACATCTGGGAGCAAGTCTCGGTACTGTCGAGCTGACAGTGGCATTGCATTATGTATTCAATACTCCCTACGACCGCATCGTATGGGATGTCGGTCATCAGGCTTACGGACATAAGATTCTTACCGGAAGACGCGAAGCTTTTCATACCCTCCGAAAATTCGGTGGAATCAGCGGATTCCCGAATCCGAAAGAAAGCCCGTATGATGCTTTTATAGCAGGACATGCATCCAATTCCATCTCGGCGGCCATGGGAATCTCTGTTGCTTCAGCATTGAAGGAAGAACTTGATCGCCATGTAATTGCCGTAATTGGCGATGGCGCTATGACCGGAGGATTAGCCTATGAAGGACTGAACAATGCTTCAGCCAATCCCAATAACCTGTTGATTATCCTCAACGACAACAATATGGCCATCGACCATAATGTGGGCGGATTAAGTCAATATTTGGTAGATATTACCACCAGCCAGACATACAACAAGATGCGCTACGATGTTTACCGGGGGCTTCGGAAAATGAAGCTGATAGACGAGAACCGGCGTGAAAACATCCTGCGTTTCAACAATAGTTTGAAAGCGCTGCTCACCCAACAGCACAATCTGTTTGAAGGGTTTAGCATCCGTTATTTCGGACCGGTGGACGGACACGATGTCAATTACCTCATCAAGGTATTGAATGACATCAAAGATTTGAAAGGTCCCAAGCTCTTGCATATCAAAACCAAAAAGGGAAAAGGGTTCAAACCTGCCGAAGAATCAGCTACCGAATGGCATGCCCCGGGACGTTTCAACAAAGAAACCGGAGAAAGACTGGTAGAGCATAACCTGAACACGCCGCAACTATACCAAGATGTTTTCGGACATACCTTGGTTGAGCTCGCTGAAAAAGACAAACGAATCGTAGGCGTTACCCCGGCCATGCCGACAGGTTGTTCCATGACTTTCATGATGAAGGCCTTTCCTGACCGGGCTTTTGATGTTGGTATTGCTGAAGGACATGCCGTTACATTCTCGGCCGGTCTGGCTAAAGAAGGAATGATTCCGTTCTGCAATATTTATTCATCATTCATGCAACGGGCTTACGA
>CALVFH010000118.1 GCA_944326775.1 uncultured Parabacteroides sp. | reverse complement strand
ATGCGAAAAATGGGGAAGGATGTGCTAACTTTGCATTCCGAAAGAAAAAACAGAGAGATTATGGCTTGTATATTGGCAATAGAAACTTCGACGTCGGTTTGCTCGGTCGCGCTGGCCTCGGCGGGTGAGGTGATTTGTGATCAGGTATCGTTCGACGGCCCGTCGCACGCATCGCTGGTCGGAGTGTATGTGGAAGAATGCCTGAATGTGCTGAAAGAGCGCGGGTTGAAGCTCGACGCTGTGGCGGTCAGCAGCGGTCCGGGGTCTTATACCGGATTGCGCATCGGGGCGTCGGTCGCCAAGGGGCTGTGCTTCGGTTTCGGTATTCCGCTGATTGGTGTGCATACCCTCGACGTGATGGCGGACATGGTGATTCGCCGCGCCGGGGTTGAGGCAGAGGGGCTTTACTGTCCGATGATTGACGCGCGGCGCATGGAGGTCTATGCCGCTCTATATAATAAGGTAGGCGAAGTGGTGCGGCCGGTGGCAGCCGACGTGGTAGATGCGGAAACCTATGCAGCTTACCTTGCCGAGGGGCGGGTGACGTTCTTTGGCGACGGGGCGGCAAAATGCGCAAAGGTTATCACGTCGCCTCATGCGGTTTTCGTGGAAGGTGTCAGTCCGTTGGCGTCGGGCATGTTTCCGCTGGCTGAAAAAGCCTTTGCGGAGAAGCGTTTCGAGGATGTGGCGTATTTTGAACCGTTCTACTTGAAGGAGTTCCGGGCAACGATTGCGAAAAACAAAGTTCTCGGGGCCGCGAAATAGGTATGTTCGAGTGGTATTCACGTCATATTTTTCCGGTTCTCTCCGACGGGTTGGCCCGGGTGGCGTCCTTCTTCCCGTTTTCGTTGAGTGACGTTTTTATCTACGGAAGTCTTGTCGGGCTGCTGGTGTATCTCCTTTTGCGCGTCTGGTATGCGCCGTGGACAGTGCTGGGGCGGAGCGTACTGTATCTGCTGGGTGTCGGTCTTTGGTTTTATGCGGCGTGGGGAGTGAATTATTTTCGCGAACCGTTTTACGGGCGGGCAGGTGTGACGCCGCAACCCTATGATTCGGTGGCGTTCCATGCTTTCCTGACGCGCTATGCCGAAAAACTGAATGATTCGTATCTCCCGGAGATGCAGGTAGATACAGACATCGTTGCCCATGAGGTGAAAGCACGTTACCGGCAGATTGCGCCCCGCTTTGGCTTGAAGGAGCCGCGTGAATACCACCGTGCCAAACCAATGCTCAGCTCGGCGATGATGAGTGCCGTCGGCGTGCTGGGCTATATCGGCCCGTTTTTCAATGAGGCGACACTGAACGCGGACTTGCTGCCCGTGCAGTATCCATCGACCTATGCCCATGAGATGGCCCATGTACTGGGTGTGGCAGGCGAGGGGGAGGCGAATTTTTATGCCTGGCTGGTTTGTTCGTCGTCGCCGGTGCCGGAGATTCGTTTCGCCGGGTGGTTTTCCCTTTTTCCCTACGTGTTGGGCAATGCCTACCGGACGTTGTCGCCCGAAGAGTTCAAGGCATGGACCGCCACGGTTCGCCCGGAGGTGAAAGACTTGTATAATCGGAAAAACGCCTACTGGCAGGCGCGTTATAATGCGTGGTGGGGCGATTTGCAGGAGCGGGTATATAACCTTTATCTGAAAGGAAACCGCGTGGCGGGCGGGACGGCGAACTATTCCGAAGTCGTCGGTATGGTGATGGCGTGGGAGGCTTGTTCCGGCGATTCGCGATGAAGTCGGGCTTTTTCGTTTTCATTGTTGGTAATCTGTCTTTTTCCCGGAAGAATATTATTTTTGTAGGCAAGTAAATCTTAGGAATATATGAAAAGTGTAAAGCAGACTCAAGCTTTGAAATCAGTTTTCTGGTATTTTCTGGGCGGTATCTTCATTATTTATACCGACCTGCTTTGCTTGCCGTGGCAACTCGAGCAAATCCAGCCTTGCGAATATCCGATGTATTTCACTATCCTCTTTTTGCGCTATGTCTTTTTTGTGATACTGATTGGGGCGCTGGTTCGGTATAATATCGGACGGGGATTGAAAGCAACCCCCCAGAAACGGTTCCTGACCAATTTCTGGGTTTGCGCGGCAGCGTATGCTGTTTATGCGCTGGCGGTTTACAGTTATCAGGGGAATACGCACGGCCTGGGGGTGATTATCTTCTCGTTCTTTGCGCTTTGTGTGACTTGTACGTTGGTGGGGCATGTGGCGATGCTGTACCAGGAAGGGAACCAGAAGGAATTGGAGATAGGCCGTCTCCGTTCGGAGAATTTGCAGAGTCGCTGCGATGCGTTGGCGAATCAGATTAATCCCCATTTCTTTTTTAATTCCCTGAATAGTCTGGCTGCACTGGTTCGCCGGGGCGATGAGCGGGTAACGCTTGATTTTATCGACAAACTGTCCGATGTGTTCCGCTATATTCTGCAAAGCGACAAGAAAGGGCTGGTCTCCTTGGAGGAAGAGCTGGAGTTTGTCGATGCCTTCAAATACATGATGGAAGTGCGTTTCGCCAACAAGATCCGCTTCGTCATAGAGGTGCCCCAGGAAGAACGGGGTCGCCTGCTGCCGGTGCTCTCCCTTTTGCCGCTGATTGACAATATCGTCGTGCATAATACCATTGACAGCGAGCATCTGATGACGGTTTCCATTACGATGAATGATAAAAAAGAACTGGTTGTAAGCAATCCGATATATCCAAAGCTGACTCCTCCCCGAACGAATGGAACCGGCTTGAAGAATCTTTCCAACCGTTTCGAGCTTTTGGTGAAACGGACGGTCCGCATCGAAAACGATGGAAAGCACTTCTCGGTTTACTTGCCCATGAACTAAATCTGATAAAAAGACGTAGAAGTATGAAAGTTCTGATAGTTGAAGATGAAAGTGCCGCCTACGAGAATCTTTCCACGATGCTGACGCAGGTTTCGCCGGATATTGAGGTGGTGGGGAATACGGAAAGCGTTTCGCAAACGGCGAAATGGTTGCTCCAGCATCCGTTGCCGGACTTGATATTTATGGATATCCATTTGTCTGACGGCTTGGCTTTTTCGCTTTTCGAGCAGGTGGCTGTGGAAGCTCCAATCATTTTTACGACGGCATACGACAAATATGCGATTGAAGCATTTAAGGTGAACAGCATCGATTATCTGCTCAAGCCGATTAAGGAAGCCGAGTTGAGGCGGGCATTGGCGAAGTACCGGAAATGGTCGCACCCGGAATGGATGCAGCTTCTCGAGCAAATTGGTCAGATGAACCAGACAATCAATCCACAGCAGCACTATAATCCTCGGCTGCTCATTCCTTACAAGGACAAGCTTTTGCCTATCGAACTCGATAACGTGGCTTGTTTCTATACGGCCGACAAGAATACGTCAATCTACTTGCGCGACGGCCGTTCGTATGCTTATGCCAAAACATTGGACCAGATTATGAGCACTTTGGATCCGACCAAATTTATCCGGGCAAACAAACAGTTTATCTTGTCCCGCCAAAGCATTCAGAATCTTACTATCTGGTTCGACAGTCGTCTGCTGGTAACGCTTGATGTGGAAACCCCGGAACGGATTTATGTCAGCAAAAACAAAGCGGCAGAATTTAAGAATTGGATCGTCTCTTGAAAGGTTTGCAGATAAAGAAGGCGGTGTGTCAACGGAAATTTTGATACACCGCCTTCCGTGTTTTATGCAGGGCGTTTATCAGAACAGATGTGCAGGATATTCTCCGGCATCTACTAACGCCTTGATTTTATCGACTACGCTTTGGCGGTCTTCCGGATATGTAACGCCGAACCATTTGCTGGTGGTATCGAGAACTTCTACGGTAGCTGTGCCGTTGTTGATCAAACGGTCCACCATCAGTGGAATAAAGAATTCGCTTTTCAGGTTTGCCATATTCTTCGGATTGCTGAGGAATTCTTTGAAATACTCTTTGCTGTAAGTGAAATAGTCGGGTGTGAAGCCCCAGAAGTTCATGCTTACCGGGGTGTTTTCCGGAGTAGCCACCCACTGGTCGTTCTCGTCGAGATATTTTACTTCCCCGTCCATCCGTTGTATTTTAGTCCGTTCAACGACGGAAGTCAGCAGTTTCTGGTCGTTTGTTCCGCAAATGCCCCGTGAGACTGTTCCGCTTTCACTCAATGTATTGCCTACGCGGAAGCCCACCATGGCATATTTGTTTTTAGAACCATCCGGCAGGGCAGAAAGGAATTTGCCCATCACCTGGAAGGAGTCGCGTCCGTAAAAGTCGTCGCAGTTGATGACGGCAAACGGTTCCTTGATAACATCGGCCCCCATCAGTACCGCGTGGTTTGTTCCCCACGGTTTGGTGCGTCCTTCCGGGCAGGTAAAGCCTTCCGGCAGGTCGTTGAGCGATTGGAAAACCAGTTCGCACGGAATGTGTCCTTCGTATTTGGAAATAATCTTGTCACGGAAGTCTTGTTCAAAATCCTTACGGATAACAAATACCAGCTTACCGAAACCGGCGTGGATGGCATCGTAAATCGAGTAGTCCATGATTGTTTCGCCGTTTGGTCCCAGGCCGTCCAATTGTTTCAGGCCTCCGTAGCGGCTCCCCATACCGGCAGCCAGTAGAAATAATGTAGGTTTCATTGTTTTATCGATATTATATGAGTTGTTTTCGGACAAAAGTAGTAAATCCTTGTATATCTTGTTGCTTTCTCTTTCTGTTTTTTTACTACATTTGCCCCAGTTTTTAGGCAAAAGAAAAAGATGAAGAAAACTAAGCAATTTTTATTGCCGGTTTTGGCTGCCGGAATGGTAGCTCTGGCAAGTTGTACCTCGTCACCGAAGAGCGAAGAGGTGAGTAATTTAGCAATCGACCCAGCCAATATGGACACAACCGTCGCACCGGGTGTCGATTTTTATCAATATGCTTGCGGCGGATGGATGAAAAACAATCCCTTGAAACCTGCGTATTCCAGTTTTGGCGTATTCAATCAGTTGCGCGACGAGAATCAGGAGCAGGTTCGTTCTCTTATTGAAGAGTTGAGTGCCCAGCCCCAGGAAAACGGAACCGTTGCCCAAAAGATTGCCATGATGTATGCGATGGCTTTGGACAGCACGAAGACAAACGAACAGGGGTTCGAGCCGATCAAAGAACAGCTTGAAGCCATCCGTACGCTGGCGACTAAGGCTGAACTTTCGAAGATGGTAGCTACCCTTCAGAGAGAGGGCATGGCGCCTTATTTCGCTTTTTATGTAGGGGCCGATGATAAAAACAGCTCTATGAATATTGTCAACCTTTACCAGTCGGGTTTGGGTATGGGCGACCGCGATTATTACCTGCAGGATGATGAGATGATGGCAAAGATCCGGGAAGCCTATAAGACTTATATCAACCAGCTTTTTACCTTTACCGGTTCCAGTCCTGAGCAGGCGGAAGCTGCCGTCAATGCAGTGTGGAAGATTGAAGAAGGTATCGCCAAGGCATCGTATAGCCGTGAAGATTTGCGTGATACCCAGAAAAACTATAATAAGCTGACAGTGGAAGATTTCAAGAAACAGAATGCTGTACTCGACTGGGATGTTTATCTTTCTGAACTTGGCTTGAACGATTTGCAGGAACTGAATGCTTCGCAGATTGATTATTATCCGGCGTTGGACAAGTTCCTTCAAAATGTTTCGCTTGATGAACAGAAATCTTATTTGGCTTTTGTCCTGATGAATGCGGCCGCTCCTTATCTGGACGACAATTTTGTCAATGCCGATTTTGATTTCTATGGAAAAGTCATGTCGGGCAAGGAAGAGCAGCAACCTCGCTGGAAGCGTGCCGTGGATGCCGTAAACGGTGCTTTGGGGGAAGCTGTCGGAGAGATGTACGTGCAGAAATATTTCCCGGCTTCTTCTAAGGAAAAGATGCTGGTATTGGTTAAAAATCTGCAAACCGCGTTGGGCGAACGTATCGCCTCTCTTGCCTGGATGGGAGATTCCACGAAGATGAAAGCTCAGGAAAAACTGTCTTCTTTTACGATAAAGATCGGCTATCCAGACAAATGGCGTGATTATAGTGGTCTTGAAGTCAAGGAAGATTCTTATTGGGCCAATATCCGCCGAGCTCAGATTTTCGATTTTGAATATATGCTGGCCGAAGTCAATAAACCGGTCGATAAGTCCCGTTGGTATATGACTCCGCAGACGGTCAATGCGTATTATAGTCCGAATACCAATGAAATCTGTTTCCCGGCCGGTATCTTGCAGCCTCCCTTCTTTAATCCGGAAGCCGATGATGCTGTGAACTATGGAGCTATCGGGGTGGTAATTGGTCATGAGATGACTCACGGATTTGATGACCAGGGACGTAACTACGACAGAAATGGGAATATGGTGGATTGGTGGACAGCGGAAGATGCTGCTCAGTTTACAAAGCGTGCCGATATTCTGGCCAATCAATACAGTAATATTATTGTCGTGGATACCGTTCATGCCAACGGTCGTTATACATTGGGTGAAAACATTGCCGACCAGGGCGGTTTGCTGGTTGCTCATCAGGCCTATATGAATAGTCTGAAAGGGAAGGAAATTCCGGCTCCAATTGATGGATTTACCAACGAACAGCGCTTCTATTTGGGGTATGCAAGTCTGTGGGCTATGAATATTCGTCCGGAGGAGATTGTCCGTCTGACGAAAACCGACCCGCATTCACTCGGGAAATGGCGTGTGAATGCAGCTTTGCGCAATATCGACGATTTCTATAAGGCATTCAATATAGAGGAGGGGGATCCGATGTATATGGCACCTGAAGATCGGGTGAATGTTTGGTAAGAGTAAATTAGATAGCGATTGTTGCATGATTCCGCAAACTTCTCCGTATATTTGCCCCTGCAATTTGAATCAGCAAGTATCATATTATTAAAATAAATAAATAGTCATGAACAAGATTTGGTTATTGGGAGCAGCGTTCTGTATGCTGCTGGCTTTCGGTTCCTGTAAGCCGAAACAGAGTGCCTACAAGGCAGCTTACGAAGCAGCCAAAGAAAAAGAGACGACAGCTCCTGTAGAAGAAGAGGTGGTTTACGATGATGATGAAGTAGAGGAGGTTACACCGGTTTCAAAACCGCGTCCGGAAACGGTTTCTGCAGCAACACGTACTGAAAGCATTACGGCTGTTGCCGGAGAAGATGCCGGAAGACTGAAGCGTTATAGTGTGGTGGTAGGCAGCTTTAAAAACAAGACAAATGCTTATTCACTGAAAGAACGGATGATTGCCGACGGTTACAATGCTGTCCTTGGCGAAAACAGTCAGGGTATGCTTCGGGTCATTGTCTCCAGCTTCGACAATAAGGCCGATGCTATTGAAAGCCGTGAAGCTATCAAAGCTAAATATGCTCCGAATTTCCAGGATGCCTGGTTGCTCGAAAAAGCATATTAAATCATTCCTTTATAAGAAATCCGGTTTAAATGGTTTTAAAACCTGTTTAAACCGGATTTCTTTTTTTCCATAGTCTTCTAATGATGATAATTTATAATTCCTGAACCACTTTTGTCCCCTTGACCATTACGTCTTCCAGAGGCCGGTCGTTTGAATCGGTTTTCACTTCCGACATTTTTTCAACGATGTCTAATCCTTCG
>CALVFH010000117.1 GCA_944326775.1 uncultured Parabacteroides sp. | reverse complement strand
CGTGATGAAGTGTTCATTACGGGCGTAATGAGGTGCTCATTACGGGCGTGAGGGTTTGATAGACTAACACGTACTCCGGGGCGACACGGTAGGCCAACCGGAACCTTTTCTGCCCGGCCGTCCGGCTTTCCCAAGCCCAAAACGTGCCTTCTTCTTGAAAAGCAAAGGGGCAGACATGCAGATGCTCCTGGAAATCCACCTCCTCTTCTTCAATCAGTTTGAATAGCGTCTCCTTCGCACACCAATGCAGCAGCAGGTGGTCGGCTTCGTGCGCCGGGTCAATGCCTTGCTCTTCATCTGCTGTCATGAAACGGCTGCGGATACGCTTCACGCGGTCGGAACGGTACTCTATATCAATGCCTGCCGCCGCGCCCGTCCCGATTATCACGGCCGCATAGCCCTTCGTATGCGAAATGCTAAGCCGCCAATCTGAGTCGGCCAAATAAGGGGCACCGCTTTCCCTGTGCCGGATTTCCACCTCTCGCCCCAGCAGTTCCCGGACCAAGGCCAAAGCGGTCAGGCGTTCTTTCAGGCGTACCTCGGCATGGGCCACCTGCTGTATGGCTGGATAGGAAAACGCCGCCGGAAGCAGGGCCGAGAGTTCGTCGTTCGTCTCGTCCATTTTCCAGACGGCAAGGAGCGGATGGGTTTGTTTGTAAAGCAACGGCATATCGGACTGATTACTTCGTTTTTTCTTCTTCCCAGCGGAAACTTTCAATCAGTGCCTCCACGTCGGCTTGCAGATAGCGGGTGACGGGGAGCAACGAGTCGGCATTGATTGGGCAGTCGTAATACAAAGCGCCCCGGAAGAAACGGGAAACGCTGTCGGTCAATGCGAACTGCAAGGGCGCCGCACTCGGCCCGTCGATGAGGAAAAGCAAACCATAGACCTGCGCTTCGGGATTGCTGAACGCCCGTTCGCGGATGCCGTCGGCCTGTTCCGCCTGGCGGGCCACCAGGTCGCGGCACTCTTCCAGGTCGGCATCGAGCTTCTCTGCCGAGGTATGGAAATAACTGCAATAGAGTTTGGCACGGAGTTCGGGATAAGCCAGCGTCACCCCCTCTTTCTGGAAAGACACCTGCGAGGCTTGTTTGGAGAGAATAAAGGTATAAGGCTGTCCCGGCGGCAAGGAGACATATTCCGCCGCAGGAGGTTCTATCCGGAAATAGCCGCGGGGCTTCGGCGTATAGTCGGAATGGCAAGCCGCCAGTCCGAGGAAAGCCAGGATAAGCCAGCCTGATTTCATGGAGCCACCTCCTCCGGTTCCTGCTTGGTATATTTCACTTTCAGGATACGCCGCCGGTCCACTTCCAGCACCTGGAAACGGAAGCGCTTGTATTCGATGATTTCGCGCCGGCTGGGGAAATCTCCCTTTATCTCGAGCAGGAGGCCGGCGAGGGTTTCAGGTTCTTCCGCCAACCCGTCGAAATCGGCAGGCTGCAGGCCGGTAACACGGAAGAAGTCGGTCAGCGGAATCTTGGCTTCGAAGATAAAGCTGCCGTCACTCAGACGGATATATTGCTGTTCGTCTTCGTCGTATTCGTCGGATATGTCGCCTACGATTTCTTCGAGAATATCTTCCAGCGTCACGATACCGGAGGTCCCGCCAAACTCATCGACTACGATGGCCATGTGTATTTTGTTCGTACGGAATTCTTCCAGCAGGTCGTCAATCTTCTTTGTCTCCGGGACAAAATAAGCCGGACGGATCAAGGTCTGCCAACGGAACGTATCGGGTTTGTTCAGATGGGGCAACAGGTCTTTTATGTATAAGATTCCTTTGATATGGTCTTCCGAACGGTCGTAAATGGGAATGCGCGAATAACCGGACTGCACGATATGGTTGACTACCTCGCGAAAGGTGGTGTGAATATCCAAATCATCCATGTCAAGGCGCGGCGTCATGATTTCGTCGGCTGTCTTATTGTAGAATTTGATGATTTCGGCCAGCATCTCCTTTTCTTCCTTGATTTCGGGAGAAGTCAGCTCGAGAGCCTTTGACAGTTCATCGACCGAAATCTCGTTTTTCTTCCGCGAAAGTTTGTTATCTACCTTGGCCGTAGAGCGCACGATGAATTCCGAAAGCGGCGAGAGCAGCCTGTCGAGCATCGACAACAGCCCAACCATCGACCGAGCACAGGCAACGACATTCTTCCAAGCAACAATACGGGGTATGATTTCGCCGAACAGCAACAACAATGCCAGTAAGACAACCACTTCGAGCACCAACCCCCATACCGGAGCCGCCGAAAAGTCTATCCACGTCTGGAAACCGTACGCGCAAAGGGTAATAATCGCCACATTGACGAAATTGTTGGCGACCAGCAAAGAGTTAAGCAGATATTCCGAGCGGGCAAGCAATTGCACCAATGTGCGGTCGCGCTTGTCGTCGCTCTCTTTCAGGATTTGCACTTCGGAAGGCGTCAGAGAGAAGAAAGCTACTTCCGCCGCCGAGATAATACCCGACAGGATTAAAAGGAGGGCCGCCACAAGGAAAGCGACAAGGGTTTCTGCCGTCAGGTCATGTATAAATATGGTATCTTGTAAGCCTTGTATATAATAATCTGAGTCCAAAATTCAAAGTATTAGTTCAACAATATCAGAACGGGAGGTCGTCCACGTCGCTGGGTTCCGATGCCGCCGGGCCGGCCGGTTGTGCGGGCTGGACATACGGGGTAGAAGCCGGTTGGGACGGCGTTGCCTGGCTGCTGTCGGCCGGACGCGAGCCGGTGCTGTAGAATTCCACACGGTCGGCATAGATTTCCGTCACGTAACGCTTGATTCCGTTGGCATCGTCATAGGAACGCGTGCGGAGTTTGCCTTCCACATACAGGCCTGAACCTTTTTTTACCCATCTTTCCACAAAAGGAACTTGATTGCCCCACACGACAATATTGTGCCACTCCGTACGCTCGGGGACAACCGTACCGGTGCTGGTCGTATAACCTCTATCCGACGTAGCAAGCGTAAAGTTTGCCACACCGCGACCATTGTCAATATAACGGACAGTCGGGTCTTTCCCGACATTTCCTATCAAGATTACTTTATTCAAAGACATAATTTTCGTTTTGTTTAATTGCTTTGCAAAGAAAAGGAAAAATAGTTAGAATGGCAAGCAGAAAATACTATCCATCATAAGAAAAGAGCCATATCCAAGGCTGTTTTGAACAAGGATATGGCTCTTCCGGAGCTTCACGCAAGGTGAAGGCGATTATTTGTACTTCTCTACCCGTGCATCGCGAATCACGCCATCCCAATTTAATCCGAATGCGAAATCATAAACATTGCCTTCGCTGTCAACATAGGGAGTCATGTCGCGGGGAACATCCTCAAACTGCGCTTCCACGGTCAGCATATCTTTCGGGAACTGCATCGGCAGAAGACCGCTGGGTTCCGCCTTGCCTTTTACGATGTCGAGTACAGCCTGAGCCTGGGTTTCGAAATCGACGACGATCGCATCAGCATAAGGCTCTACTTCTGCCAACACGCAGGGCTTGTAGCACTTCACGGAAAGAATCAGCGGCTTATCACCAATCTTCTCACGGGTCTCGCGAACCAACTGAGCATCGGTAGTATTATGGGCCGTCACGGACTTATCCTTATAGGAGCGGTTGTCAAAATCCTCGAAAGTATCCCCGCCGGCCAAACTCACGGAGCGAGCCGTAGTAGCAGTATAAGAACCGTATTGCAGCGAGATAGGCACATAGCCGTTGCCTCCGGCTTTTACATCCTCGTCGCTATAACCCGTACCGCCATCCGGACTCTCAATGAAGACCAAAGCAAAATCCGCTTCGGCAGGATCGTCCGTCAGATCGAAATACTTCTTTACCAGTTCGGGATTCACCGGATACTCCGTTTTGTCGGGCGCCTTGACTCCCCACCAGTTGGGCACACCTTTTACAAAACGCTTGGGCATATAAGCCTTGAGCCGTTTGCTTTTGAGCGGCAGCACACTGTTTTTGTTCTTCAAAAGAACGATACTCTTGAGTTGGGCTTCATATCCGGCCTTCATGTATTCCGGATTCCCGACCGTCTGCTGGCTTTCCTCCGGGTCGATATAGGGATTCTCAAACAAGCCCGTCTGGAAAATATTCACCAAAAGGCGCACGGCAGACTGCTCGAAGCGTTCGCGAGCCGACTTCGTACCGAATTCATCCTTCCACATCTTGTAGGCCATGATAACCGGAGCCTTATCGTTGTTCCCGCCGAACTGGTCAACCCCAGCCTTCAGGATTTCGTAATGCCGTTGCTCGACACTGAGGTTCTCAGCGCCCCAGCATTTCCCTTCAAACTTGGAAACGCTCGTCACATCGCCTGTAATCCCCCAATCGGTACAGACCACTCCGTCGTAATGATATTTTTCACGCAGCAAATCGGTAATCAAATAACGGTTATAGCCATTTCCGCGGTTGCTGCCCGTTCCTCCGTTCTGCCCATACGATATGGTATAATAAGGCATCACGCTGGCGGCCACCTTCGTTGCTCCCTCCAGTTTGAAAGCCCCTTCGGTAAACGGCCGCAAAATGTTTTCGAAATTATTTCCCGGATAGACAGCATATTTACCATAATCGAAATGGCCGTCGCGTCCTCCTTCCTCAGGCCCACCGCCCGGCCAATGCTTCACCATGGCGTTGACGCTATACCGACCCCAACCGCCTTGATTATCTTCGCTGGACTGGAACCCGTCGCAATAGGCGCGAGCCATATCCGTCGCCAAGTCATAGTCCTCGCCGAATGTTCCGTTCACGCGACTCCAACGGGGCTCCGTCGCAAGGTCTATCTGCGGCGAAAGAGCCGTCGTTATCCCCAGGGCACGGTATTCGTGAGACGCAATCTCGCCAAACTGGCGCACCACAGCCGGGTCGAAAGTCGCCGCCAGCCCCAGTTGCCCGGGCCAAAGGGATATCTGACCGCCCGCACCGGCATTATACTCCGCATTAGCGGTAGTGCCGTTGCGCGGATCGGAGCTGTTGTTCGCCGGAATCCCGTGGCCTATGCCCTCGCACAGCGACTGCACCTTGTTATTCCATTCCGCAGCCACGCGGGGCGACTCGACACGGGTAACAAGCACATGGCGCAAATTATCTTCCACGAGGAACTTGCGCTGCTGGTCGCTGATATCCGACGGACGGGCTCCGCTCTCCGAAAGACTCTTGCCGCCATAGGTCGCCGCACCGAATCCAGCCTCCGCACCGGGAATGGCCTGGTGAGCACTATAGAGCATCAGCCCGGCAATCTCCTCGACACTCAGCTGAGACGCGAGGTCCGTCGCCCTCTCCCGTGCCGGCAAGCGCCAATCCTCGTATTTGTCCAGCCGTCCGTTGCGGTTCAGGTCCTTAAACTTCAGGCCCTCCACGGTCAGGATTTTTACACCCGACGACGGGGAATAGCCCAGTGTCTTTCCCCCTTCCTGCGTGACGAGCAAGTAATCCCCCTCTTCCGCCTGCCCTGCGCAAGCCACCGACAAGAGACAGGCACCCGCCAACACCGTTTTCCTGATCATTTTTCTCTTCATACGTTTATCATGGTTTTAAAAGCGTTTTAAAATAAGGAATCGATGAACTCGTAACGGTCTTCGAGCTGCTTGTCGGCCTTCTGGAAGGTCTCGACATCGATGTGCATCACCGGAGCGACGGCTTGCCCGTTGGTCGGAGTCCATTCCGGAAGTCCCAGGCCGTTGGGATTGCCCGTCTTAACGAAGTTCACATAGTAATTCTGGAAGATTTCAGATACCCAAAAGTCTTCCGCTTGCCAATCGAATACTCGGTTCGTCGCAAGCGTCCCCATGGCATACTCGATATCGGCCGAATGCACGGCTCCGGAGATCTTCGGCGCGGCCGGAGCCTCCTCGTCCGCCTTCTTCTCCTGCACGCCACCTGCCAGACCGGCTACTTTGGTCTTGTCAATCATGTCCGGACGCGGATGAGAATAGTAATAGCGGTAAACAGGGCTTTCGCCAGTCAGCTTGTGCATGTGTCCCCACTTCCAGGTGCTGTATGCCAGGAAAAGATCGGATGCCAGATCGACGCCCTTCTGGCTCAGCACGTCGGCATCGGTCTCCAGCCCATACATTTCAAACACTTTCTCCACGTTGTCGCCAAACGTAGCCCTCGCGCCCGCCTTCAGGTTCTCAATCGTGGCAGGTTTTCCTCCGAGAATCGCCATCGGCACCATCTCGCACGAGTTTCCGCCCACCAGCAAAGGCACTTTCACCTGTTTGCCTTCGACATATATCTTCGCCGGCTGCTCCGGCATGAAGTAATTATCAATATTATAGGTCGGCAACCCTTTCACGGCAGCTTTCTTCATCAGTTCTTCAGCCGGCAAAGCCCGTAGCTGGGCCAGCGACGTGCAACCCATCTGCTCCGCCTTCTCCCGGCCCTGCTTCTCAGCCTCTTCGAGAGTCGCGATAGGCTGGAATCCAAGCACCGAACCGCTCGAGCCCATCGCCTGCGCGAATAGTCCCTGGCAAAGCGGAGATGCCATCAGGATACTCACCGACATGGAACCCGCCGACTCGCCTACGATGGTAATCCGATCGGGGTCGCCGCCAAACGACGCGATGTTTTTCTTCACCCAAGCGATGGCAGCCACCTGGTCGAGGAATCCGTAGTTGCCCGAACCCTGGTAGCCGCTCTCGGCCGACAGTTCGGGGTGTGCAAAAAAGCCGAAGATACCCTCGCGGTAGTTTGCCGTCACGGAAACAATGCCTTTGCGGGCCATCGACCAGCCTGCATAGCGCGGCTCACTGCCACTGCCAGCCATCAGGCCGCCGCCGTTGAAGTAAATCAAGACCGGCAGCTTCTCGTCCATCGTCTTCGCCGGGGTCCAGATATTCAGGTAGAGACAGTCTTCACTCATTTCTTTCGTGCCGAAGTTCATATCGCCAAACAAAGCCTCTTGCATCGGGTTGGGGCCATACTCGTGTGCCTGCCGGACGCCCTCCCACGGTTTGACGGGCTGCGGCGCCTTCCAACGAAGCTCTCCGACGGGCGGAGCCGCGAAGGGCACACCTTTAAATACCTTTACGCCGGACCGGTCAAGGCCTTCCACCACACCGTCGGCCGTTTTTACTTGCGGATTCTGGGCTTCTGCAAAGCCCCAAGCTATTAAGGATAGCATCAAAAAGGATAAAAACAGTTTTCTCATACTTTAATTATTACAGGGTTTATTATCTGGAAAGCAAATATAGGGAAATCCGGCTGAAAACAGATGGGCGGAAGGGGGTATTTTGCTTCAGAAAAGTTGCCGACAGCTGTCGGCAAGGTTCTGAAGTACTTCGGCGGGTCGCTGACAGCTGTCGGCAAGGTTCCGAAGAGCTTCGGCGGGCTGCCGACAGCTGTCGGCAAGGTTCTGAAGTACTTCGGCAGGCTGCTGAAAGCTGTCGGCAAGGTTCCGAAGAGCTTCGGCGGGCTGCCGAAAGCTGTCGGCAAGGTTCTGAAGGCCTTCGGCGGGCTGCTGAAAGCTGTCGGCAAGGTTTTGACGACCCTCAACGGGCTGCTGAAAGCTGTCGGCAAGAAAAAAGCAGCGCCCCGCGCCGCCACCTCCCCGATTTTTACCCAGCCCGAGGCATCCCGCGAACCAAACCGCCCTTTCGGCTGTTTATAAAACAACGTATCCATAATAAAGAAAAACGAAAGCTTATGGCAAATATCAAACAGAGCCTG